>NZ_JAVKSH010000067.1:0-20993 GCF_039583805.1 Mycobacterium sp.
CACGCAGCCGCGGCAATGCTGGAGACCGGTATCGAAGCCGTGTCGCTAAAATGTGGCGCGATGACCAACTCGGGTGGCACCGGACAGCTCGTCGAGATGACCAACGGCGCTCTGGGGCTCGACCGTCCCAGACTCGTCCGTCCCAGACTCGTCCGTCCCAGACTCGTCCGTCCCAGACTCGTCCGTCCCAGACTCGTCCATCCCAGACTCGTCCATCCCAGACTTGACCGTCCCAGTGGTGGGACCCAACTTTATCGGCGTTCACCTCGTGATCGGCTCGAAGCGTGAACGGTGCCCAGGCGTTGCTGCGCGCGCTGGTCGCCGGCGGCGTCGACGTGTGTTTCGCAAATCCGGGCACCTCGGAGATGCACTTCGTGGCAGCGCTGGACACCGTCCCGCAGATGACGGGGGTGCTGACGCTCTTCGAGGGTGTGGCAACCGGCGCCGCCGACGGCTACGCGCGCATCGCCGGCAGGCCCGCGGCGGTGCTGCTGCATCTGGGGCCCGGCCTGGGCAATGGTCTGGCCAACCTGCACAACGCCCGTCGCGCCCGGGTGCCGATGGTGGTGGTCGTCGGCGACCACGCCACCTATCACAAGAAATACGACGCCCCCCTGGAATCAGATATCGACGCCCTGGCCGGCAGCGTGTCGGGCTGGACCCGGCGTAGTGACGGCGACGTCGCGGCAGACGCCACCGAAGCGATCGCTGAAAGCCTTGCGGGACAGCAGGTGTCGACGCTGATCGTACCTGCCGATGTGTCCTGGGACGCCGGTGCGCGGACCGGCACCGCGGCGCCGCGGCCGTCGGCGCCGGTCACGGTCGACGCGGATGCCGTCGCCGCCGCCGCCGCGGTGTTGCGGTCCGGGGAGCCCGCGGTTGTGCTGGTCGGCGGAGACGCCACCGGCGCGGCGGGGCTCACCGCGGCCGGGCGGATCGCCGCGGCCACCGGCGCCCGGCTGTACTGCGAAACCTTCCCGACCCGGCTGACGCGCGGCGCCGGAATCCCGGCCGTCGACCGGCTCGCCTACCTCGCCGAAGCGGTCGTCGCCCAACTCGACGGCGCCCGGCACCTGGTGTTGGCGGGGGCGGCGTCGCCGGTGTCGTTCTTCGCCTACCCGGGAAAGCCCAGCGATCTGGTGCCGGAGGGTTGCCGGGTCCACAGGATGGCCGGCCCCCACGGCGCAGCGGACGCGCTGGCCGCGCTGGCCGACGCGGTGGCGGCGGGAACCGTCGCCCCCCTCGCTGCGCCGTCGCGCCCGGCGCTGCCGGCGGGCCCGCTCACCGCGGCGTCAGCGGCCGACGTGATCGGAGCGCTCATGCCGGACCGGGCGATCGTCGTCGACGAGTCGAACACGTCGGGTCTGCCGCTGGCGGCGGCCACTTTGGGTGCGCCCGAACATGATTGGCTGACGCTGACCGGCGGGGCCATCGGCTACGGCATCCCTGCCGCAATCGGCGCCGCCGTCGCCGCGCCGGACCGTCCGGTGCTATGCCTGGAATCCGACGGGTCGGCGATGTACACGATCTCCGGTCTTTGGACTCAAGCGCGGGAAAACCTCGACATCACCACCGTGATCTACAGCAACGGCGCCTACGACATCCTGCGTCTGGAACTGCAGCGCGTCGGCGTCGAGTCCGGGCCCGGGCCGAAGGCGCTGTCGTTACTTGACTTGACCGGTCCGGCACTGGATTTCGTCAAGATCGCCGAAGGGATGGGCGTCCCGGCACGGCGGGTCGGCACTGCCGAGGAGTTCGCCGACGCCCTGCGCGCCGCCTTCGCCGAGACCGGGCCGCACCTGATCGAAGCGGTCGTGCCGTCAATGTTGGGCTGAGTGCGGCGCCGGGTTCCCCTCCGGCCGTGAACCTTTCGTTGGTAGCTGATCGGCAAGCCAGTGCGCCATGCGGTTGAGCGCGGCCACCCCGGACGCGAATGTGCCGTCATCTGCCTCGGCCGCCAGAGCGACACCCACGCCGCCGAAACGTGCCGGCATCAGACCGAACTGTCGCACCAGGTAGTGGCCGGCAACCTCCCCCGGACCCCAGCCGCCTTTGGCCGGCGCACCGCAGGCGGCCAATCCCCATCGCTGCTCGTCGGCGAGGTCATCCATCAGGTCGATGACGGTGTCGGCACCGGGCAGGCAGGGCAGATGGGCGGCGAACCGCGCCTGCTCGACTATGCTCCAGCGGGTCTGCCCGAAGGCGGTGAAACCCGTTCTGAGCCGCCGAGACTCGACCTGGGTCGCCATGGCGCCGCCCTCGTGGAGGACCGCCTGCACGTGCTGCGCTGCTTGTGCCGGCAGTCCGAGTTGCGACCACAACAGCTCGGCGGCAGCGTTGTCGGATCTGGTGATCGCGCGGACGACCAAGTCCCGAGCGCGCGATCGATCGGCACGCAACGCCGCGATGGCCAACGGCACCTTGATCGTCGACCAGGCGACCCCGGACGACCACGAACCGAACGAGGACACCGCGGCCGAGCCGGCGGGCGCGATCGCCATGCCGATGGTCGCCGCAATGGAGTCCGCCAGCGGCCGGAAGCCGGCGTCCAGCCCGGCTCGCACCTCCTCGGCGAGCCCGTCACCCCGAGTCACGGCCGATCCCCGGTGCGACCGGGTGGCCGGCGAATCTCCCACACCGGATCCGGGCAGTCGAGCCCCTGCGCGGACAACTCTCGTTTGAGCACCTTGAACGTCTCGGTGCGTGGCAGCGCGGTGCTGACACGGACGTACGACGGCCACTGCTTGGGCCCCAGGTCGGGCTGCTCGGCCAGGAACGTGCGGAACCCCTCGGCGTCGAACTCGGCGCCGGGCGCCAGCACCAGGGCCGCCATCACCCGGTCGCCGACCGACGGGTCGGGCACCGCGTAGACGGCGGCCTCGATCACGTCGGGGTGCCGGAAGAGGACCCGCTCGATCGGCGCGGTGCCCAGGTTTTCCCCGTCGACTCGCAACCAATCACCCAGCCGCCCGGCGAAATACACATAGCCCTGCTCGTCTCGGTAAGCCAGGTCGCCGCTGTGGTACCCGCCGCCGGCCATCCGCTGCGCCTCGGCCTCCGGGTCGTTGTAGTAACCCTCGAAACGCCCCGGGCCGGCGACGTTGACCAGTTCGCCGATCGCGCCCGGTGGGCAGGGCCGACCCGTGTCGACGTCGACGATGTCGACGCCGTCGGGCAGCGGGCCCAGCGAATTAGCCGGAGTGTCCGGGGTACGACTGATGGCGATCCCGCCCTCGGTGGAGCCGAATCCGTCGGCGACGACACAGCCAAACCTGTCAGCGAAGCGCTCGACGTCACCGGGTGCGCCTTCGTTGCCGTACACCGCCCGCAGCGGGTTGTCGGCGTCGTCGTCACGCTCCGGCGTGGCCAGCACGTACGACAGCGGCTTGCCCACGTAGTTGGCGTAGGTGATGCCGTAGCGGCGGACGTCGGGAAGAAAGCCGGATGCGGAGAACTTGCGCCGCAACACCATCGAGCCTCGGCACGCCAGTGCCACCGACCACCCGACCAGGACCGCGTTGGAGTGGAACAGCGGCATCGACACGTAGCAGACGTCGTCGCGGCCGAGCTCGAAGCGCTCGGTCATCGTGACACCGGCGACGGCCACCTTGCCGTGGCTGCATTTGACCGCCTTGGGCTCCCCGCTGGTACCCGAGGTGAAGATCAGCATGAACAGGTCGGTGGGCGCCGCCGGCCGGAAGCGCACCTCGGCGCCGCGGTGTGCGGCCACCTCGGCGGACCATTCGGCGGAGTCGACGTCGACGTGCTCGATGTCGCCCAGCGCGTCCGCCGACGTCGAGTCGGCCAGCACCAGCTGGCAATCGGCGTGAGCGATGTCGTGGGCCAGTGCCGCACCCCGGCGCACCGGGTTGAGGCCCACCGGCACGATGCCGGACATCGCGGCGGCCACCAGCACCGCCGAGAAGAACGGCGTGTTCTCCAGCAGCACCCCGACATGCGGGGGCCGGGCCGGGTCCAGACGCTCGCGCAGGGCGGCCGCCACCGCCGCCCCGTGGCGGAGGTGATCACGCCAGCTGGTGAACGAATCCTCGAAGTAGACACCGCGGTCGCCGACATCGGTGAGCGGCGCCAGCAGGTCGGTGACGGGCGGCAGCACCTCAGGGGTCAACGATCCGCCTCCTGCCCGGGCCGCTGGCATCGCCGCCGGAGGCTACGCAGGGGTTTCCGCAAGTTCACGACCGATGCGAAGAAGCGCCGCGGTGGCACCGCCCAGGGCGAACTCGGTCTGCTTGGCAGCCAGGAAATACCGGTGCACCGGATGGTCGATGTCGATGCCCACGCCGCCGTGTACGTGAACGATGGTGTGCGCCACCCGATGCCCGGCCTCGGCCGCCCAGAACGCCACGGTCGCGAGCTCGGTGTCGGCGGCCAACTCGGCGCTGAGCCGCCACGCCGCCTGGCTCAGCGTCAACCGCAGGCCGGTGATGTCGATGTAGCCGTCCGCCAGCCGCTGCGCGACCGCCTGGAAGCTGCCGATCGGGCGGTCGAATTGTTCGCGGGTGCGCGCGTACTCGGCCGTCATCCGCAGACCACAGTCGAGCACGCCGAGTTGGAAAGCGCAGCGGCCCAGCGTAGCTCGCGCACTGAGCCAGGCGACGGCGTCGCCGCCGCCGACCAACCGGGCGCCGTCGACCGCAACGCCGGCCAACTCGAGATGGCCCACGCTGCCCAGACCGGTTGTCTCCAGCGGCGTGACCGACACCCCGGGGTCGTCGGCAGCGACGAGGAAAAGCGCTGTGCCGGAATCGGTTTCGGCGGGAACCAGAAAGGCGTCAGCCACCGGCCCGTAACCGACCTGGGTCCGAGCCCCGGTCAGCCGGTAGCCGTCGCCGGCATGGGCGGCCTGCACCGGGCCCTCGCCCATGTCGCCGTCAAGGGCGACGGTGAGGACCTTGGCACCGCTGACAGCGGCCGCGCCCCAGCTCTGCCGGAGCTCGGCGGACCCGAACCGGTCCAGCGCTCCGGCGGCCAGCACCACCGATTCCAGATACGGCACCGCGGCCAGCCGGCGCCCCAGCGCCACCAGCACCGCGGTCTGCTCCAGCACCCCGTAGCCCCCGCCGCCCAACGACTCCGGCGCCGCCGCGCTCAGCACGTCGGCGTCGGTGAGCTTGCGCCAGAGCTTGCGGTCGAAACGTCCCCCGCAAGCGGGAGATGCCCCCGGGTCGAGCCCGTCCAGCTCGCGCTGATGCTCGGGTGTGCACACCGCGCCGACGATCGTGGTGACCAGGCCGTCCAGGTCCTGTGCCGCTTCGGTTGTCGAGAAATCCATGTCGCGGTCCTTTATCTGTTGGCCCGGGGCAGACCCAGTGCCGTCATGGCGATGATGTCGCGCTGGACTTCGTTGGTGCCGCCGCCGAACGTCAGGATCAGGCAGGCGCGGTGCATCCGTTCGATCCGCCCGCGCAGCAGCGCGCCGGGCGAATCCGGGCGCACGGTGGCCCCGGTGCCCAGCACCTCCATCAGCAGCCGGTAGGCCTCGGTGGCCAGCTCGGTGCCGAAGACTTTGGCCGCCGACGCATCCGCCGGCGACGGCGCGGTTTCTTCGGCGGCGGCGAGCTCCCAGTTGATCAGCTTGAGCACTTCGGCCTTGGCGTGCACCCGGGCCAGATTGAGCTGCACCCACTGCGAGTCGATCAGCCGGGCCCCACCGGCGTCCTTGGTGTTCTGCGCCCAGTCGCGAACCTGGTTGAGCGCGGTGATGATCGGCTGGGCGGAGACCAGCGCGACGCGCTCGTGGTTGAGCTGGTTGGTGACGAGCTTCCAGCCGCCGTTCTCCTCACCGACCCGGTTGGCCACCGGGACCCGGACGTCGGAGTAGTAGGTGGCGCTGGTGCCGGGACCGGCCATGGTGTGCACGGGTGTCCAGGAGAACCCCGCGGCGCTGGTCGGCACGATCAGCATCGAGATGCCGCGGTGCTTCTTGGCGTCGGGGTTGGTGCGCACCGCCAGCCACACGTAGTCGGCGTACTGAATCAGGGAAGTCCACATCTTCTGGCCGTTGACGACGTAGTCGTCGCCGTCGCGCACCGCGGTGGTGCGCAGGTTCGCCAGGTCGGTGCCGGCACCCGGTTCGGAGTAGCCGATGGAGAAGTGCAGCTCGCCGGCGGCGATCTTGGGCAGGTAGAACTTCTTCTGCTGCTCGGTGCCGAACGCCATGATCGTCGGCGCGACGCTGTTGATGGTCAAGAACGGTACCGGCGCGCCGGCGATCGCGGCCTCGTCGGTGAAGATCAGCTGATCCATCGTCGAACGGGCCGCCCCGCCGTACTCCTTCGGCCAGCCCAGCGCGAGCCACCCGTCGCGGCCCATCTGGGCGACCGTCTCCCGGTAGACGTTGCCGCTGCCCACCTCGCCCGACATCGAGTTCAGCGCGTCCCGGCGCTCGGGCGTCATCAGCCCGGCGAAGTACGATCGCAGTTCGCGACGCAGCTCCTCCTGCTCGGGGGTGTAACTGATGTGCATCTCCGCCGTCCTCCGGTCGTCTCCACGGCTACCTGTGGGCCACCCTGGTTGTAACACGTTCTAGTCTGAGGGTCCAGCGACCAGATGGCCGGGCCGGTGGTCGTATGGTGGTGGTGGCTGTGTCGGGGCCGTGTTCAAGGAGGATGCCGTGCGGGTGATAGTCGACCGTGACCGGTGCGAAGGCAACGCGATCTGTGTGGGAATCGACCCTGAACTGTTCGAGCTCGACGAGGACGACTACTGCGTCGTCAAGGTCGCCCCGATTCCGGCCGGCAAAGAGGCCCACGCCGAGCAGGCGATCGCCGAATGCCCGCGCGCCGCGCTCAAGCGCGGCGACTAGGCACAGGCTAGAGGTATTCATACATTGACGAGCAGCACGAACCCGACCGACCTGTCCGGGAAAGTCGCGGTGGTGACGGGCGCGGCCGCCGGGCTGGGCCGCGCCGAGGCGATCGGCCTGGCCCGCGCGGGCGCGACCGTCGTCGTCAACGACATGGCGGGCGCGCTGGATGCCTCCGATGTCGTCGACGCGGTCAGCGCCGCCGGCGCCAAGGCCGTCGCGGTCGCCGGTGACGTCAGCCAGCGCGCCACCGCCGACGAGCTGGTGAGCTGCGCCGACGGGCTGGGCGGGCTGGACATCGTGGTGAACAACGCGGGGATCACTCGCGACCGGATGCTGTTCAACATGTCCGACGAGGAATGGGACACCGTCATCGCCGTGCATCTGCGGGGTCATTTCCTGCTGACCCGCAACGCCGCCACCTACTGGCGGTCCAAAGCCAAAGATCTCGGCGGTTCGGTGTACGGCCGGATCGTCAACACCTCCTCGGAGGCGGGCCTGGCCGGTCCGGTCGGACAGGCCAACTACGGCGCCGCCAAGGCGGGCATCACCGCGCTGACACTGACAGCGGCGCGGGCGCTGGGCCGTTACGGCGTGTGCGCCAACGTGATCTGCCCGCGCGCCCGCACCGCGATGACCGCCGACATCTTCGGGGCCGCGCCCGACACCGGTCAGATCGACCCGCTGTCCCCCGAGCACGTCGTCACCCTGGTGCAGTTTCTGGCCTCGCCGGCGGCGGCGGCGGTCAACGGCCAGCTTTTCATCGTGTACGGCCCCCGGGTGACGCTGGTGGCGGCGCCCACCGCGGAGCATCAGTTCAGCGCCGGGGCGCCGGCGTGGGAGCTCGACGACCTCAGCGCCTCGCTGCAGGACTACTTCGCCGGCCGCGATCCAGGCCGCGGCTTTTCCGCGACCGAACTGATGGGCTCCTGACCGCGGGCGAGTCGGCCGCCGCCTTCCGTCAGAATGCCTGCGGGTCGCGCTGAATTTCGGCCGGTACCGGATGCCGGTACAGCCGTGACGCGTTCTCCCAGGTGATCTTGCGGACCGCGTCCGGCGGCAGGTCGCCGATCTGCTCGTGGATCGTCTGCTGGGTGTGCGGCCACGTCGAGTCGCAGTGCGGATAGTCGGCCTCCAGCATGATGTTGCCGACGCCGATCCGGTCCCGCTGCACGAACGACGACTTGTCCTCCACCGCGCAGAACCAGAAGTTCCGCGTGAAAACCTCTGCGGGACTGAGACTCTCACCCAACGCCTGCCACGTGCCGTACATCTCGTGGTAGCTGAGCATATGGTCGAGGCGATCCAGCAGCCCGGCGACCCAGCCGATTCCGCCTTCCGACAGGCAGATCTTGAGCTCAGGAAACCTGCTGGGCAGCCCGGAGTACAGCCAGTCGACCGCCGCCGAAATGGCATAGGCGAAGAACAACACGCCCGCCACATCCGGCGGCGCATCCTCGGTGGTCGACGGCGACGACCCGGACGATCCGATGTGCAGATTCACGACGGTGCCGGTCTCGGCGCACGCGGCGATCATCGGGTCCCAGTGACCGGAGTGAATACTCGGCAACCCCAGCATGGCCGGGTTCTCGCTGAAGGTGACGGCGTGGAATCCGCGTTCGGCGTTCTGGTAGATCATGGCCGCACCGACCTCGGGGTCGAGCAACCACGGCAACTGGCAGGGGATGATGCGGTCCGGATACGACCCCGCCCACACCTCCAGGTGCCAGTCGTTCCAGGCGCGCACCGACGCCAGCGCCAGGTCGCGATCGTCGGTGGACTGCGCCAGCCGCTGGCCGGCGAACCCCGGCAGGAACGAGGGGAAGTTCAGCGAGGCGTAGATGCCGTTGAGGTCCATGTCGTGCACGCGCTCGTGGATATCCCATGCGCCCCTGCGCATTTCGTCGAATCGGACCGGTTCGAAGCCGTACTCGGACACCGGCCGGCCGACCACCGCGTTGAACCCGACATTCGGCAGCTCCCGGCCGTCGTAGACCCAGGTCTGACCACCCGAGTCGGTGTCGACGACCCTGGGCGCGCGGTCGGCGAACCTGCGCGGGAGACGTCCGGTGAAAGTGTCCGGGGGTTCGACGATGTGGTCGTCGACCGAGATGACGGTGTAGAGGCGCTCGGCGCGGGGCGGATCCGGCAGAAACGTCACCGACCGCTGCGCGCCGGTCTTGGCGGTCGTGAAGCTCAGGTCGGTGGCCAGCTCGTCGATCGATTTCATGCCCGGGATTCTCCTTCCGGCGCCGGGTGGTCAGTCGAGCACGTCGGGGTGAGCTTTGATGGTCATCCTGGCGGCGCCCGCCCAGTACACGTCCGCGGCCCGTTCGATCAGCGACGCCCGGATACCCGCCATGTCCGACCAGGCCATGGTCTTCGGATTCTTGCCGGTGAGCAAGACGTCGTGGGCCAGCCGGCATACCCGTTCGATCGACGCCGCGCGGTAGACGGCCTGCGCCAGGGTGCGGCCGGTCGCGATGACGCCGTGGTTGGCCAGGATCGCCAGGTTGGCGCCGCCGATGCGCGCCGCGAGGTCCGCCGCCCGGTCGGCGGTGTCGACCTCCCCGTCGTAGGCGTCGACCAGGCACAGGTCGTCCAGGAACAGCGAACCGGTCTGGTGCACCAGCTCGGGCAGCCTGCCCAGGGCGGCGAGCACGCACACGTAGTACGGGTGGTTGTGGACGACCACCCGGGCGTCCGCACGCACCCGGTGCAGCTCGGTGTGGATGTGGATCGCCGGCGTGACGTCCCACCGGCCGCGGATCACCCGTGCCTGGCTGTCGACTTCGCAGATGTCGGACGCGGTGAGTTCGGCCCACCACAAACCCCACGGGTTGACCAGCATGTCGGTGTGCCCGTCGCGCTGCCAGGTGATGTGCCCGGCCATGTTCTCGGCGAACCCGATGTTGGCGAGGTGGCGGAACGCCACGGCAAGCGCCTGCTCATCGGACAGCTCGACGCCGATCGGGGGCACCACCGACGGCGCCCAGACCTCCAGACCGCCGCGCCGGGTGTCAGGTCTGTTCATCATCGACCTCCAGATCGGCCTCCATCATGGCTCGCGCCTCGTCCCGAAGCGAGGCTTTGGCGACCTTTCCTCCCGACGACCGGGGTAGTTCGTCGACCACGACGAGTCGTTCGGGCAGCAGCTCCTTGGAGACGCCCAGCGCCAGCAGGTGGCTGACGAGCTCGGGCAGGTCGATGGCACGCGATTCGGCGGGTTCGGCGAAAACGCAGACCCGCTCGCCGAACACCGGGTCGGGCATCGCGACCGCGGCGGCGACGGCGATCGCGGGGTGGGTCATCACGGCGTCTTCGACCTGGGCGGCGCTGATGTTCTTGCCGCCGCGCAGGATGAAATCCGATGTCCGGCCCGTGACGGTCAGGTACCCGTCCGCGTCGATCTCGCAGATGTCGCCCATCCGCATCCACCCGTCGCCGGTGAACAGCGTGTCGTGGTCGGTGCCGCCGAGGTAGCCGAGGCTGGTCGCCGGACCGCGGCAGGCCGGCTGGCCCCGCCCGGTCGCGGTGACGTCGCGATCCCCGTCGAAGAGCCGCACCGCCATCTCCGGGACGATCCTGCCGCTGGTGCGCAGCCGGCGGTGGCGCGATTCGTCGACCGTGGTCCCGCTGAGCAGCCCCGTCTCGTTGGAGCCGTAGAACTGCAGGATCGTCGCGCCGGTGAGTTCCTCGAACTCGGCCGCCGGCCGGTACGGCAACGCCTCGCCGCCGGTGAACACCACCCGCAGCGAGCTCAGGTCGACATCGCGGCACCGGCGATCGGCCATCATCATCGTCAATTGGGTGCTGACGCAACACAACACGGTGACCCGTTGCTCGGCTATCGCCTCGCACGCCGCCGTGGTGGTGAAACGCGGCAGCAGCACCGTGGTGGCACCCAGAAAGATCGGCGTGGTGTGGCTGGTCCAGATGCCGAAGCCGAACGGGGTGGGGATGACCGGCAGGAAAACGTCGCCGGTCCTCAGCGCCCCGTTGGCGACGGCCTTGAGATGGAAGTAGTGCCAACGGTTCTGGGTGTGGACGACGCACTTGGGCCGCCCCGTGGTACCCGAGGTGGAATTGATCAGAAAGACGTCGTCCGGCCCGAGTTGACGGTCGGTCTCCACCGGCGCGGGCTCGGCGCGGGTGTCCAGCCGCAGTATGCCGGGCGCCGGACACCCCAGGACCAGCGGCGACACCCCGGCTGCGGCCGCTACCCCCGCCGCGGCGGCTCGCCGCTGCTCGTCGCTGACCAGGATGGTCGCCTGTGACTCGCGCAGTATCTGGGCGACTTCACGGGTGCCGGCCCGCGCCCCGATGCCGACGACGACCGCGCCGCAACGTTCTGCTGCGACGAACAACACATGGACGGCGGCTGAGTCGCCGTGCCACACCGCGACCCGATCCCGGCGGCTCACCCCGACACCGGCCAGCTGTTGCGCCAAAGAGTTTGCTGCAGAATCGAATTCATTCCAAGTGAACGACACGTGCCGGTGGTCGATGTAGGCGGCCCGGTCCGGTGACCGCCGCGCGTTACGACGCACCGCGTCGGACACCGTCGAGTCGGACCACCAGCCGGCCGCGCGGTAGCGGGCCGCGTCCTGCGGTGTGAACACCACGACGGCCACCGTCTTAGCCGGACGCGGCCGGCCGGGCATCGGCGAGCGCGTCGAGGAACGACCGGGCCCAGCGGTCCACGTCGTGCGCCAGTACCTGGCGCCGCAGTGCCCGCATCCGGCGCCGGCCCTCGTCGGCCGGTTGGTTGAGCGCCGCCTCGACCGAGTCCTTGACACCCTCCAGATCGTGCGGATTGACCAGGTATGCCTGTCGCAGTTCGGCTGCGGCACCGGTGAATTCGCTGAGCACCAGCGCGCCGCCGAGGTCGGGGCGACAGGCGACGTACTCCTTGGCCACCAGGTTCATGCCGTCCCGCAGCGGGGTGACCAGCATGACGTCGGCGGCCACGTAAAACGCGACGAGTTCGTCGCGGGGCACCGGGCGGTGTAGATAGTGCACCACCGGATGGCCGACCTCGCCGTATTCGCCGTTGATGCGGCCGACCTGTCGCTCGATGTCGTCGCGCAGGGTCTGATAGCTCTCGACGCGTTCGCGGCTCGGCGTCGCCAGCTGAACCAGCACGGTGTCGTCGCGTTTCACCCGGCCCTCGGCCAGCAGCTCGGAAAACGCCTTGATGCGAACATCGATGCCCTTGGTGTAGTCCAGCCGGTCCACCCCGAGCAGGATCTTGCGCGGGTTGCCGACCTCGGCGCGGATCTCGCGGGCCCGGCGCCGGACCGCGCGGTTGCGTGCCGCGTGGTCGAGCTCGGCCGAATCGATGGAGATCGGGAAGGCGCCCACCCGGACGGTGCGCGAGTCCAGCTGCACCTCACCGAAGCGCGAGCGCACCCCGATCGATCCACGGGAGGTTCGGGCGTCGATCAGCCGCCGCGACAAGATCAGGAAGTTCTGGGCGCCGCCGGCCAGGTGGAACCCGACCAGGTCCGCGCCGAGCAGACCTTTCACGATCTCGGTCCGCCACGGCAGCTGCATGAACAACTCGACCGGCGGGAACGGGATGTGCAGGAAGAACCCGATCGTCAGGTCGGGCCGCAGCTCGCGCAGCATCGCCGGCACCAGCTGAAGCTGGTAGTCCTGCACCCAGACGGTGGCACCGCGGCCGGCCGAGCGGGCGGCGGCTTCGGCGAAGCGGCGGTTGACCTCGACGTAACGCTCCCACCATTCCCGGTGGTACGCCGGTTTGACGATGACGTCGTGGTACAACGGCCACAGCGTGGCGTTGGAGAATCCCTCGTAGTATTCCGCGACGTCGGTGGGGCTGAGCCGCACCGGATACAGCCGCAGGTCGTCCTGGAGGATCGGGTGCTCGGAGATGTCGGCGTCGACGATCCCCGGCCAGCCGATCCATGCCCCGCGCCGGCGGCGCAGCAGCGGCTCCAAGGCCGTGACCAGCCCGCCCGGGCTGCGATTCCAGGTGGTGCTGCCGTCGGGCAACCGCTCCATGTCGATGGGCAGCCGGTTGGCGACCACCACGAAGTCGGAATCCCCCGAGCCCTTGCCACCCCGGGGAGCCATTTACGTCTCGATCTTCGCCGGCCCAATACCGAGCATCGACAAGAAAACACGGCATTCATCGGCGTCGGTCGCATACGCCGCGACGACCCGCCTGGCCTGGCGTGCGGTGGTGTCGGTCAACGGTTCCACATCGCCGATTTCGCTGGGATCGGGTTTAGCAGGCATTACCCAACTCTATGCGACGCGCACATTCGGTCGCAGCCGGCGTCGTGACCTGCCCGCGGGCCGGCGATGCGATGGCCGTAATGTGCAACTCGGCGAATGCGGCGAGAACAAAGCTGACACCCAAGCGAGGTGGGAATGGCAACCCCCGACCCTGCCGCCGGTGCGGCGGCCGACCTGGTGACCTACGAGGCCCTCGACGAGGGCCGCATCGCCCGGATCTGGCTCAACCGGCCCGAAGCCCACAACGCGCAGAACCGCACCCTGCTGGTTCAGCTCGACGAGGCGTTCGCACGCGCCGAGGCCGACGACGACGTTCGCGTGGTCATTCTGGCGGCGCGCGGCAAGAATTTCTCCGCCGGTCACGACCTGGGTTCGGAGGCGGCGCTGGCTGAACGCAAACCCGGCCCGGCGCAGCATCCGACCTTCCGCTCACACGGCGGCACCCGCAAGCCGGTCGCCGAGAAGACCTATCTGCAGGAATGGCACTTCTACTTCCAGAACACCTGCCGTTGGCGCGACCTACGCAAAATCACCGTCGCCCAGGTCCAGGGCAACGCCATTTCCGCGGGTCTGATGCTGATCTGGGCGTGTGATCTGATCGTGGCCGCCGACAACGCGAAGTTCAGCGACGTGGTCGGCGTCCGCCTGGGCATGCCCGGTGTCGAATACTATGCCCACCCTTGGGAATTCGGCCCTCGTAAAGCCAAAGAGCTTCTGCTGACCGGTGATTCACTCGATGCCGACGAGGCGTACCGGCTGGGCATGGTGTGCAAAGTCTTCCCGATCGACGAGCTGGCGGACAAGACGCTGGAGTTCGCGCGGCGTATCGCGCAGCTGCCCACGATGGCCGCGCTGCTGATCAAGGACTCGGTGAATGCGGCAGCCGACGCGATGGGGTTCACCGAGGCGTTGCGGCACGCTTTCCACGTCCACGAGCTCGGGCATGCGCACTGGGCGGCGCACAACGAAAATCGCTTCCCGGTCGGGCTGCCGCCCGACGTCGAGGACTGGCGTGCCGCCAAGCCGTCGAAGCCGGCTCGTCGCGACACGCCGTAACAGCACCCGGCACGCGTGGTTCGATGGCCGGTGGGCATGGGCGAGTGAGGAGTCCGCGGTGCAGCTTTCCTTCGACGGCCGGACCTACCTGGTCACCGGCGGTGGCAGCGGAATCGGCAAGGCGGTGGCCGCCGGGCTGGTCGCCGCCGGGGCCAACGCGGTGATCGTCGGCCGGGACGCCGGCCGCCTGGCCCGGGCCGCCGCGGAGATCGAGGGGCGTCAGGACGCGAGCGGTGCCGTCCGCTGCGAGCCCGCCGACGTCACCGTCGAAGACGACGTTGCCCGTGTCGTCGCCGCCGCCACGCAGTGGCACGGCCGGCTGCACGGGACGGTGCACTGTGCGGGCGGATCGGAGACCATCGGCCCGCTCACCCAGGTCGACTCAAAAGCCTGGCGGCGCACCGTCGACCTGAACGTCAACGGCACCATGTATGTGCTCAAACACGTTGCCCGCGAACTGGTTCGCGGTGGCGGGGGATCGTTCGTCGGCATCTCGTCGATCGCGGCCAGCAACACCCACCGGTGGTTCGGCGCCTACGGGGTGACCAAATCCGCCGTCGACCACCTGATCATGCTGGCCGCCGACGAGCTCGGCCCGTCGTGGGTCCGCGTCAACGGCATCCGGCCCGGGCTGATCCGCACCGACCTGGTCGCCCCGATCATCGAGTCGCCGCAACTGAGCCAGGACTACCGGGTGTGCACCCCGCTGCCGCGGACGGGCGAGGTGGAGGACGTCGCAAACCTGGCGATGTTCCTGCTCAGCGATGCCGCCGGCTGGATCACCGGTCAGGTCATCAACGTCGACGGCGGGCACATGCTGCGCCGCGGGCCGGATTTCACGGCGATGCTGGAACCGGTGTTCGGCGCCGACGGGTTACGCGGAGTGGTGTGAGGTGACGGGAGAGCGACGATGAAGCGACTGGCAGGCAACCGGATCCTGGTGACCGGCGCGGGCTCGGGGATAGGTCAGGCCACCGCGCTGCGCCTGCTCGACGAAGGCGCCGTCGTGGTCGGTGCCGACATCGCCGCCGAGGGGCTCGCCGCGACCGCCGCCCGGGCGGGCGAGGCCGGGACCGGTGACCGGATGAACACCCTGGAGATGGACGTCGGCGACGAGGGATCGGTGGTAGCCGCGGTGCGATCGGCCGTCGACACGCTGGGCGGCCTGGATGCGGTGGTCAACGCCGCCGGCATGCTGCGCGCCGAACACACCCACCAGATGGGCCTGGAGTTGTGGAACCGGATCATCGGCGTCAACCTGACCGGCACGTTCCTGGTGGTCCGCGAGGCGTTGCCGGCCCTGTTGCAGAACCCGCGCAGCGCGATCGTGAACTTCAGCTCCACCTCGGCGTCGTTCGCGCACCCCTATATGGCGGCCTACGCGGCGAGCAAGGGCGGCGTCCAGGCGTTCACGCACGCGCTGGCGCTGGAATACGCTCGTGACGGGCTGCGTGCGGTGTGCGTGGCACCCGGGAGCATCAAGTCCGGAATCACCGAGGCCACAGGCGGATACATTCCGCGCGACGCGGACTGGAAGCTCTTCGGCAGGCTGATGCCGATCATGCCCACCGCGGAGAAATCCAGCGGCGCGCCGATGGCCGATCCGTCGGCCGTGGCCGGGGTTGTCGCCATGCTGGTCTCCGACGACGGCGCGTTCATCACCGGCACCGAAATCCGCATCGACGGCGGCACCCACGCCTGACGCAACGGCTGACCGCTCAGTTGACGCAGGGCACCCCGCCGCCGTCGATGGGCGCGCCCCGATCGGGTGTCGGCTCGGTGCTCGTGGTGGTCGGTGATTGCCGATACGTGCCGGTCAGGGGTGACACCGTGTCGTCCCGGGGCGGCAGCGAGAAGTCGTCGTCGACGGTGACCTCGATGTGCCCGGGTGCGACGGTCGACCGCGGACCGTCGAGGGCGTCGATGCCCAGCAGCGCGGCGACGGTGCGCGCGTCGGCGTCGGTACCGGGCCCGTACACGACGGTGGTGGCGGCGGGCTCGCCGGAGGTCCTGTCGCGGACCTGGCCAGCGGCGTACCCGTCCCGGGTGAGCCTGCGCGACACCTGGCCGGCCAGGCCGCTGACGCTGCCCGCGTTGACCACGTCGACGACAGCGGACGGGTTGGGCGCGGTGGTGGTCGTGGTGGGTGGCGCGGTGCCGAACGCAGCCGCCACCTCGGCCCGAATCGCGGCCGGGTCGACGATGTTGACGTCCTGGCCGTCGATGTTTTCGTAGCGCAGCACCGGCAGCGTCCGGAATTCCACGTTGCCGCCGGCCAGGTCGCCCATCCGGCGGAACAGGTTCTCGTCCCACCCCGCCGACAGCACGACGTCTTTGCGGACCACCGCCGTCAGGGTGTTGAGCCGACCGAGGTCGGTGAATGCGCCGGAGTCCTGCAGCTGTCGCATGACCGCCGACAGGAAGGCCTGCTGCCGGTGGGTGCGGTCCAGGTCGCCGTTGTCCAGACCGTGGCGCTGCCGCACGAAGGCCAGCGCTCGCCCGGCGTCCAGTGTCTGCCGGCCGGCCGGGAAGTCCGCACCGGAGTATTCGTCGTATACCGCGTGGGTGAGGCACACCTCGACACCGCCCAGGCTTTCGGTCAGGTCGTAGAAGCCGGCAAGGTTGACCTCGGCGAAGTAGTCGATCGGGACTCCGGTCAGGTTGCGCACCGCCCGCAGCGTAGCCGCCCGGCCGGCTTCGCGGCCTTTGGTCTCGAGTTGCCTTTGATCGCTCACCCCCTGGTCGACGAGCTTTTGCTCGACATAGGCCTTGGTGAGCCCGAACGCCTCTTTGATCTTGATGTGGTGGTACCCGGGCACGCCGCTGAATGCCACGTAGTCGTCGCGAGGAATCGAGAACGCGGTCACCTTCTCGTCGGCGCCGACATGCACCAGGATCAACGTGTTCGTGTTGTAGCCGCCGGCATCGGAGTCACCGGCGTGCAGGTGCTTGAGGATCGCCCACGGAAGCTCGTCGCCGTCCTGGTCCTTACGTGAGTCCAGGCCGATCAGCAAGATGTTCATCTCGTCGCCGCCGGACCGCGGATCGGTGGCATCCAACGCCGCCGACACGGTGATGCCGCCCAGCAGGCCGTGGGCCGTCCACCAGCCCGCGCCCGTCAGCATCACCGCCAGCGCCGAGACCAGCATCAGCCCGCCGCGGGCCAGCCGCCGGCGCATCCGCGCTGTTCGCGGCGCTGGGCGACGGCGATGCCGACCGCCGGAACGCTGCTGATTTGCCACCACAACCTCGACTGTGTCAAGCGCGCCGCGGCCGCCCTCCCGGCAGTAATCTGCGGCGCTGACGTCAGATTCTTGACGTCCAGTATGGGGCAGGCTGCTGTGCACTACCTGAGCCCGCGGTGCGCAGCTGGACGTTTGCGCTGGTCGGTGACTGATTGACGACTCCCACACACCTGCCGAGAACTGGAGCCCCCTGTCAGGATTGAACTGACGACCGCTCGCTTACAAGGCAGCTCAAGGTGACCTGTACCGACGCCGGTGTTGTAGAGGCCTCCGTTGCGCGTCTGCGCCGCATCGATCCAGTCGGCGAATATCGCCTTCGGAGAGCAAGGGCGCGACGGCGCCCGTGTGCATCGCCGTCAGCACCACAACAACACCGATCTGATCTTGGCGACGTACGTCTAGAATACGTACATGCCCGAGACTCTGACTGGTCGCCTCAACTTCCGCCTACCTGCCGAACAGGAGCAGGCCCTTCGCCACGCCGCCGCTCTCACCGGTCAGAGCCTGTCGGGGTTCGTGTTGTCCGCGGCGGTCGACCACGCCCACGATCTCTTGGCCCGGGCGAACCGGATCGAGCTGTCCGAGGCCGCCTTCCGCCGCTTCGTCGCCGCGCTCGACCAGCCCGCCGAGGCGGCTCCCGAACTGGTGCGCCTCGCCAAACGGAAAAGTCGCATTCCCGCCCCGTGAGCGCCCCCGCGCTCAGCCCCGTCGAGCTGCTGGACCCGGGGCGGCACGACACGGCAGGCTTCTCCAGCGGCGTTGACGTTCTCGACGACTGGGTGCACCGCGTTGCGCCCGTCGCCGCAGCGGCCGGCACTGCCGCCACATGGGTGCTCTGCCAGGGCCGGCATGTGGTCGGGTACTACGCGCTCGCCATGGGGAGCATCGAGCGGACGCGGGCGCCATCACGGCTGGGCCGGGGCCAACCTGATCCGGTCCCCGTGCTCCTGCTCGCCCGCCTGGCGCTCGACCAGCACGAGCAGGGCACCGGTCTCGGTGGCGATCTCCTCCTCGACGCTCTCATCCGGTCCGTGGCCGGCGCCCGGCAGTACGGCGCCCCAGCGTTGGTCGTCGACGCCATCGATGACCGCGCCGTCGAGTTCTACCGTCACCCCGGCTTCTTGACACTCGAGGGCCGACGCCTATACCGGCGGATCAGCGACATCGAGCGGGCGCTGAGAGCATGACGAGCCATGCGGGCCTTACCCGCACCACAAATCCCAGGACCGCCATGATGCGGCGTTACCCGACGAGTCCGCCGACGGCGCTGCCTGCCCATCGCGCGCACCCGCGCAGGCGGTGCTTCCCGGCATGGCCAACCGCCCCACACCAGCGCGTGGGTGGTCATCACCGAGAACCCATCGGTGATCGCGCTGTTTCGCCACAAGCCCTGCTCACGATGCCCTGAGCAAAGGTCATGAGCTGGGCTTTTGTGCATTGGAAGCACCCCGGTTACGCCGGTATGTGCATTTGGCCTGTGCACGCGAGAGGGTTGCCAGCTGTTGCGCTGCGAGTGGTCGGTTTCGCGTGCACACGGCGGTGGCGGAGAAGGGCACCCGGCGGCCCACTATCTTCTGCCGTCATCGGAACTGCTTGACCGTTTCGTTCGGGTGTCCGGTGGCAACCCGTAACAGCAAGATGACTCCGGCGGTGCGTCCGTCCGGACTGCCGCTCACGACGAACCAGATGCGCCCTCCGCTGGTGACCTCGTACTGCCACTGGTCGAGAGTGACCCCTGCGACCTGCACCGAAGCCAGATCACCGCGCAGCGGGTGACACCGATCGGATCGCTCCCGGGGCGTCTTGGTGAGGAAGTCCCATGCGTCCACAGCAGCGTTGCGCGCGGTCGCGGTCAGGTCCTGCCATCCCTGCTCGGCTTCCCTGGTGGCGCAGCGTATCTGGTACTCCGAGCGCTTGAGCGGGCGGGCAAGGGACTGACCGCGCTTGGACGCCACGGTTACTCCGGTCGGGGGACCACCGGCAGGTCGGGAAGCCAGGTCAAGTCAGCATCGCTGCGGGGCATCCCGGCGGCGTAGGCGGCAGCGGTTCCTCGCCAGGAGGAAAAGCTTTCGAGCAGGCGGCGATACTCTCCCAGGTCGGCAGCCGCCCACATCAGCTCGTCGATCTCGTCGGCGCACTGCCGCCGCTCCGATTCACTAAGCAGGCTCATCCAGGGATACAAGGTGCGCAGCGCGGCGGCGACATCCCCGCCGTGGCGCACCGTCGCCAGCAGTAGGCGTGCGGTCAGGGCGAGTCCGGCGTCCCGCTGCTCCAGGTACCCGACTTGGGCAAGAATCAGGTCATCAGCACCTCGGCGGGTGATACGGACAGCGCCGCGCTCAGCGCATTTGACCACCTCGCGGGGGTGCCGCAAGAGTTTGGTGAAGGTCTCCGTGCTGGTCATGGCGCCACTTTAGCAGACATCAGATAAACATCTGATATGAGGTGGGGGAGGGCGGGTCTTTGAGCTGCCCCTGTGCTAAACCCTCGGCCCTCAAAATCACCTGGTGTCACGGGACAGTCGTGACCGGCCACGACATCGCAGTGCAGACCGGACGGTGGGGCGTGGGTGTCAGCATGGCTGCCGCCGGTGTGGCCGCAGCGGTGATCAGCGCGACCAGCGCTCATAATGCCTGGCGAACTACGGTTTTTGCGGAGCCTCCTGTCAGGATTGAACTGACGACCGCTCGCTTACAAGGCGAGTGCTCTACCACTGAGCTAAGGAGGCACTGAGCTAAGGAGGCGCTAAGGACGCCGGTGTTGCCGACGTCAGCGTAGCCCGCGGTCACTCTGGCGTGACGCTCGGCGAGGGTGGCGACGGATCACTCGTCGTCGGCGACCCGCTCGGAGAGCACCCTACGGCTGGCGGCGCCGCGCGGCGGGCGCCGGCCGGGCAGCGGAATACGCTCGGCGATGCTGCTCAGCGGGTTGACGACCGTGGTCAGCGAAACCACGGCTTGCTGCAGCGTCTCGACCGCCGGCTCCAACGCCTCCATCCCCGGCGCCAGCCTGCTCAGCGTGTCGGCGAGGCCGGCGAGCTGCTCCAGCGGCCCGTGCCGGGCCGTCAGCGTGTCGACCAGGCCGCCCGCGGCGAACAGCCGGTCGGCCAGCCCGTCGTCGGCAAGCAACCGCTCGAACACTCCGTCGTCGGCGAACAGCTGATCCGCCAACCCGCCGGGTTTGAGGGCACGCTCCAGCGCGCCGCCCTCGTCGGTCAGCCGGTCGAGCAGGCCGTCGGGCATGGTCAGCGTGTCCGCGATGCCACCGGGCCGCAGCAGCCGATCCAGCGGCCCGCCCGGTGCCAGAGCGCGCCCGATCGGGGCATCGTCATCCAACAGGCTGGTCAGCCGGTTGGCCCGGACGACGGCGTCGTCGAGGCCCAGCATCGTCGCCACGGCAGTGGACCTGGACGGGCGCTCATCGCCTACTACCTGGTGCGCCACGCCGAGAGCTGAAGTTGCCACGCTCATGCCCGCGTCGGCGGCGGCCAACCCGGCCCGCAGGGGCGCGGTGGCGATCGCTGCGAGGCTTTTGCGGAGGTCCACGGTGTGAGTCTAGGCACGTCCGCCGCCCGGCCGGCACCGGCGGCTCAGACGCGGGCA
>NZ_JAVKSH010000068.1:0-15976 GCF_039583805.1 Mycobacterium sp.
CCACATAGCCACACTGACTACTCTAATCACATTAGTCACGCAGACACGCCCAGTCACTTTCCCAACACGTTCTTAGGTGCAAGTCCGGGAAGCGGCCTCTAGCTCGACACCCCTGAGTGATCTGAGTCCGCAGCCAACGGAATTGTGATCACGAGGTGTCGACGTTCCGAAGCTGACTGCGCGATCCGGTCGAACGCTTCCGGTAGCACCGGCCGCCGTGGCCGGGGGATGGCTTCGAAGTCGCGCATAACGAGCGTGCACATCTGCTGCGGACCTCGCGCACGAGCGCCGGTCGTGGTGGCGCCACCGGCGGATCAACGGCCCGTCACCAAGGGTGACGTCGTCGGCCCCCGGACTGTTTACAGGGCCACCGGCTACGCACCCCGGCCGAAGTGTTCGGCCACCGCGCGACGGTCCAGCGAGCCCTTCGCAGTGTGCGGCAGCTCGCTCGCTTGCCGGAAGCTGACCGGAATCTCGAAGGGGGCCAGACGGTCTCGGCAGAACTCCGCAAGCTGGGCCGACGTCGGCGAGGCGGATCCGCGCGGCACGATCACCGCCGCCACGGTCTCCCCGTACATCGTGTCCGCGACGCCGAAGACGGCCGCTTCCAGCACGTCGGGGTGGCTGGCCAACACGCCTTCGACGTGCTCCGGGGAGATCTTTTCACCGCCCCGGTTGATGAGTTCTTTGATCCGGCCGCGAATGGTCAGCTCGCCGCCGCGCGACAACGCCCCCAGGTCGCCGGTGCGCAGCCACCCGTCGGTGAAGTTGGCGGCGGTGATCGCGGGATCGCCGAGGTAGCCTCGTACCACGGTGTTGCCACGCAACCAGACCTCGCCGACGGCCTCCGCGGGCGCTGGTTTGCCGTCGGGACCGACGATGCGAATCTCCGGGCCGGTCGAACGGCCAACGAGACCTGGTGTAGCAGCTAGGTTTTCACTGTCGCCATTTTCACTGTCGCCATTTTCACTGGCGCCAGTAGTGCGGCTGGGTCCTATAGACGTCGTCGCCACCTGGTGGGTGGCCTCCGTCATGCCGAAAGCGCACACCACCGGCGCCGAGAACCTCTCCCGCAGCGCCTGCGCCGTTTCCGTGGTGAGCGGGGCGCTGCAGCTGCGGATGAATCGCAACGCTCGTGTGTTCCCCGGCCGCTCAATCTTGGCGCGCTCCAACAGGATCTGATGAATCGTCGGAACAGCGGTGTACCAGGTGGCCCGGACCGCCTCGACGTCGTCCCAGAACGTGTGCGCCGAGAAGCGTCCGCTGGCGGGCAGCAACACGGTTCCACCGGACACCAGGGTCGCCAGCAGCGCGGCGAGCAGCCCGTGCCCGTGGTAGAGCGGCATCACCGCAACCGTGGCGTCCTGCGGCCCGAGGCCGTATCCGGCGACGATGGACCGCACCGAGGCGGCAAGGTTGGCGCGCGTCCAGGGCACCATCTTCGGCACACCGGTGCTTCCGCCGGTGAACATGATCATCGCGTCGTCGTCGCGGAGCCCCTCGGGCGTCGCGACGTCACCCTTCGGCGCCGCGGCGGCGTCCAATTCCGCGGCTGCGGCGCCGTCCGCACCGCCGACGGTCACCGCTATCGGCCACCACCGCGGGTCCGCGTCACCTGCGTCGCCGGGCCGCTGGCCGTCGACGAGCACCACCCGCACGCCCGCCGCCTGGCTGCGGGCACGCTGCTCGCCGATGGGCAATGCCGGATCCAGCGGGACCGCGATCAGCTCCGCTCGCGACGCCGCCAGCAGCCCGACCACGAATTCGGCGCTGCTGGCGGTGCGCAGCGCGACCCGATCACCCTTTGTCAGGCCGCCCCGCACCAGGGACGCGGTCAGATCGTCAACCAGTCCGATCAGCCCGCGGTAGCTGATCGGTGTGTGCGCGGCGGTGACGACGAGCGCTGGGGCATCCGGTGCCCGGCCGGCCGCCAGCTCCACCAGATCGGCGATGCGCGGGCTGTCTCGGTGCACCGACCCCGTGACCTCGGTGCTGGTGCCACCTGATGTCATCGCTCTCTCCACAGAATCCGCTCTCCACAGAATCCCGCGCTCCGGCGGTCTTCGGCCCCGGGCAACGGTGATCGACGACGCCAATCGCCGCACAGCGGCTGGATCGTCGACACCTGCGGGAGCCGGGATCACAGTGATGACTGAGAGACTACTGGAATGAGGCGGTCGGGGCGGCCCACCGACCACGCGCACACGAGGAGTTGCCACCATGACCACCGTTTCGGCGTCTGGGAGCCACGCGCCTCGATCGACGCGGTTGACCGACGGCTTCCACCTCGTCGTGGACGCCCTGCAGGCAAACGACGTCGGCACCATCTACGGGGTGGTCGGCATTCCGATCACCGACCTGGCGCGTGTCGCGCAGGCATCCGGAATCCGCTACATCGGATTCCGCCACGAAACCTCGGCCGGCCATGCCGCGGCCGCCGCCGGTTTCCTCACCCGCCGGCCGGGGGTGTGCCTGACCGTGTCGGCGCCCGGTTTTCTCAACGGTCTGGCCGCGCTGGCGAACGCCACCACCAACTGCTTCCCCATGATCCAGATCTCGGGCTCCGGCAATCGGGCGATGGTCGACCTGCAGCGCGGCGACTACGGCGAGCTCGACCAGCTCAGCGCCGCAAGGCCGTTCGCGAAGGCGGCCTACCGGATCGGCCGGGTCGAAGATATCGGGCGCGGCGTGGCGCGCGCCGTCCGCACCGCGATCTCCGGCCGCCCGGGCGGGGTCTACCTCGATATCCCCGGTGACGTCCTGGGCCAGGCCATGGACACCGCCGCCGCAGCGGCCACGGTCTGGCGGGTCGTCGACCCCGCCCCGCAGCAGCTGCCGGCACCCGACGCGGTCGAGCGCGCGCTGGAGGTGCTGGCGCGGGCCGAGCGACCGCTGATCCTGCTCGGCAAGGGCGCGGCCTACGCCCAGGCCGACGCGGTGATCCGCAGGTTCGTGGAGACCACCGGGATTCCGTACCTGCCGACGTCGATGGCCAAAGGGCTGCTGCCGGACTCGCACCCGCAGTCGGCCGCCGCCGCACGATCGCTGGCGATCGCGCGCGCCGACGCCGTCCTGCTGGTCGGTGCCCGACTCAACTGGTTGCTCGGCCATGGAGATTCGCCGCAATGGGCCGCCGATACCAAATTCGTGCAGGTCGACATCGCGGCATCGGAACTCGACAGCAACCAACCGATCGCCGCGCCGCTGATCGGCGACATCGGCTCGGTGATGTCGGCGTTGTGTGACGCAGTGGCTGCCCACCCGATCATCGTGCCCGCGGACTGGACGGACGCAGTTGCCGATCGCAAATCCCGCAACGAAGCCGCGATGCGCGAACGCCTGGCCGAAAATCCGCACCCCATGCGGTTTTACAACGCGCTGGGCGCTATTCGCACCGTGCTGCAAGATAACCCGGACGTCTATCTGGTCAACGAGGGAGCCAACGCGCTGGACCTGGCCCGCAACGTCATCGACATGGCGCTGCCTCGACACCGGCTCGACACCGGAACCTGGGGCGTGATGGGTATCGGCATGGGCTACGCGATCGCCGCCGCGGTGGAGACCGGCAAGCCGGTCGTTGCGATCGAGGGCGACAGCGCATTCGGTTTCAGCGGAATGGAGATCGAGACCATCTGCCGCTATCACCTGCCGGTGACCGTCGTCATCCTCAACAACGGCGGTGTCTACCGCGGCGACGAGACCGCGGCGGGCACGGCCGCGCACGGATCAGATCCGGCGCCCACCGTGCTGAACGCGCACGCGCGGCACGAACTGATCGCGCAGGCGTTCGGCGGCAATGGTTATCACGTCAGCACTCCGTCGGAGCTGCGGGCGGCGCTCACCGAAGCGATAGCCTCGCGGGGTCCGTCGATCCTCGACTGCGAACTCGACCCGGCGGCCGGGGTGGAAAGCGGGCACCTGGCCGGCTTCAATCCGACCAGCGCGGCGGCGCCGCCGGCTTCGGTCAGCGCAGGCGGATAACTGCCCACACCTGCGGGTCGACGAACTCGGGCGAGCGGTGAACCGCGCCCGGCGGCGAGGTCAACTCCGCGCGACCCGTCCGCGGTGTCACAGGCTCCGAAGTCACCATGAGGCGTCGCCCGGAATTCCCGAGACCCGGGGCGCGTTCCGGTCGGCCAGTAGAATGTCGGTGGTAGCGATCGCACCATCTCGAAGGGTGAGGGCCATGCGTCGAGCGGTTCGTCTGTTCGCTCTGGTGGCGATCACCTCGCTGGACGTGTTCGGCAGCACGGGCCGCAGCCAGGCCGCCCTCCCGGTTCCCGAACCGGTCCCCGCAGTCGCCTCGGTTTTGCCGGCGAACGGCGCGGTGGTGGGCGTGGCGCATCCGGTCGTGGTGACGTTCACCGCGCCCGTCACCGATCGCGTCGCCGCCGAACGGTCCATTCACGTCACGCCGCCGATCGACATGCCCGGACATTTCGAATGGGTCGAGAACAACGCGGTGCAATGGGTCCCGGCGCGGTACTGGCCCGCCCACTCGCACGTGTCGGTGGGCGTGCAGGCGCTGACGACCGGGTTCGACACCGGTGACGAGCTGCTCGCTGTGGCCAGCATCTCCGAGCACACCTTCACCGTCAGCAGGAACGGCGAAGTGCTGCGCACGATGCCGGCGTCGATGGGCAAACCCCGCCGCCCGACCCCGATCGGCCAGTTCAGCGCGCTGTCCAAGGAGCGCTCCGTCGTCATGGATTCGAGAACCATTGACATCCCACTCAATTCGCCGGAAGGGTACCTGCTCACCGCGCAGTACGCGGTGCGGGTCACCTGGGGCGGCGTCTACGTGCACTCCGCGCCCTGGTCGGTGGACTCGCAGGGCTACGCCAACGTCAGTCACGGGTGCATCAACCTCAGCCCGAACAACGCCGCCTGGTACTTCGACAACGTGAACATCGGCGATCCGATCGTCGTGGAGTGACGATGGCCGGTCCACGGTGACGACACCGGCGAACGCGCGCGCGGTGCGTTTCGACCGCTACGGCGGCCGCGACGTGCTGTACGTCGCCGACATCGACATGCCGTCGCCGGGTGCGGGCGAAGTGCTCGTCGAGGTCCGCGCCGCCGGGATCAATCCCGGTGAGGCCGCCATCCGCACCGGCGCGCTGCACGACATGTTCCCGGCCACGTTTCCCTGCGGTGAGGGCAGCGACCTGGCCGGTGTCGTGGCCGGCGCCGGCGCCGGGGTGACCGAGTTCGCTGTCGGCGACGACGTGCTCGGGTTCAGCCTGCGCCGGTCCAGCCACGCCACCCACACAACCGTCCCGGTCGGCCAGCTGATCCGCAAACCAGCCGAATTGGGTTGGAAGGTGGCGGGTTCGCTGTACGTCGCAGGCTGCACGGCCTATGCCGCGGTCCGGGCGGTGGCACCGCAGCCGGGCGAGACCGTCGCGGTGTCGGCGGCCGCCGGCGGTGTCGGCAGCCCCGTCGTGCAACTGCTGACCCGCCGCAACGCCCGGGTGTTGGGTATCGCCTCGGCGCGCAGCGCTGATTGGCTGCGCGCGCACGGCGTGACCCCCGTCGACTACGGCGCGGGGCTGGCCGACCGGCTGCGCGCCGCCGCGCCCGACGGGATCGACGCGTTCATCGACCTGTTCGGCCCGGAGTACGTCCAGCTCGCCGCCGACCTCGGTGTGCGGCCGGAGCGGATCGAGACGATCATCTCGTTCGACAAGGCAACCGCAGTCGGCGCGAAAACCCAAGGCAGCATGGACGCGTCCACACCGGAGGTGCTGGCCGAGATGGCCGACATGGTTGTCAGCGGCGCCGTCGACGTCGACATCGCCGCCAGCTTTCCGCTGGACCGGGTGGCGGACGCTTTCGAGCAACTCGAAAGGCGGCACACCCACGGCAAGATCGTGCTGCTGCCGCACGGTTCGGTCAGCTGATCCCCGCCGCGACGGCCCGTGGCCAACGCCGCGGGCCCTACCGCAGCGACTCCTCCAGCCACGGCGTCAGCCATTTGACGGCCTCGGCGGTGAGGTGCACGCCGTCACCGCGGACTGCGATGCCGTCGACCTTTGGGGTGTAGACGCCCTGCGGGCACAGCTTCTTGTTCAGGTCGAGTATGCCGACGCGAGGATGTTGGCTGATAATGGTGCGCAGCAACGTGTTCCACTGGTTCACCCGATCGGGCCGGTCTTCGGGAAACAGGCTGCCGTCCGGTCTTTCGCCGCGCCGGCTGTAGGGCAGATTGGCCACCGTCAGGGGCGCCCCCGCGCTGCCGAGGACATCCAGCGCGCGCCCCAGCTCACCGGCCAGGTAGGCGTCGAATCCCGGGTCGCCGATGTGGGTCCAGTGCCCCTCGTTGACCCGGTCCACCGTTTCCCAGCGGCCGGCGATCAGCAGGACGGCATCCGGGCGGTCCGCGCTGACCTGCGCGGCCCATCTGCCCGGCCACGACTCGCATTCGCTCTTCTGCTCCAGGGTCTCGCCGAGGTAGCGGTACGGGCCGCCGCGCACCAGGCTGCAGCCGATGACGGTGTGGTCGACGAAACGAAAGCCGGGGGTGGGCGGCAGAAAGTGCATCAACGTCGCGCCGATCGAGTCGCCGAACACCGAGACCGTGAACGGGCGCCGGGGATCTCGCTGGGCGACGGCGCGCGCCGGCCGAAGCGCCCCCGGCGGAGACGGCGACACCACCGCGACCGGCGACACCCCCGGCGGCAGGCCGCCGTCGACCACACCGTCGGGCCGGGCGCCGACCGGGACGACCAGCATCGTCACCGCGGCGGCGGTGGTGACGGTCGCACCGGCCAGCGGCAGCAACGGCACCCGCACCGGTCGCCATCGCCGGATCGGCTGTTCGACCAACCACCACGACGCGGCCGACGTTGCGAGGGTGGCGGCGCACCGCGCGGCGAACAGCGGCATTCCCGACCACCCGGTCCGTTCACCGTTGAGCACCAGGAAGATCGGCCAGTGCCACAGGTACACGCCGTAGGAGATGGTGCCCAGCCACACCAGCGGACGCCAGGCCAGCACCGTCGCGACCGGTCCCTGCTGGTCCAGCGCCACCGGCGCGACAACCGCAACCGCCGCAGCTGCCGCGGCGATCAGCAGCCCGGCGCGGAACTCGTGCGCGCTGCCCGCCGCGCAGTGGGCCAGCACCGCCAGTCCCGTCACGCCGAGCACCGGCAACCCTCGGACGACCCAGCGGCCCCATGCGGTCCGGATCAACGACCAGCCGCGGTTCAGCGCCGGCCAGTCCCCGACCACCAGAGCCGCCGCCGCGGCGCCGGTCAGCAGCGCCTGCGCCCGGGTGTCGGTGCCGAAGTAGACGCGGTCGCGGGCGGCGTCGGAGGCCCAGAGAATCGCGGCGGCGGCGGACGCCAGTGCGCCCAGCGTCGCCAGCAAGAAGACGGTCAGCCGCACCCCGCCCACGGTGGCCGGCCGACCGCGACGCCGCGCCCGCAGCGCCAGCAGCACCGCCGCCGCGACCAGGAGCAGCGGCCAGACGATGTAGTACTGCTCCTCGACGCCGAGCGACCATGCGTGCTGCAGCGGTGATGGCGGTGCGCCCTGAGTGAAGTAATCCGTCTGCTGGGCGACGAACATCCAGTTCGCGACCCAGAAGAACGCGGCGATCGCCTCGTCGCGCAGGCCCGCGACCGCCTCGGCGGGAAACAGCGCGCGGCCGGCCGCGATGGCCAGCACCATCAGGACCAGCGCGGGCAGCAGCCGCCGCGCCCGCCGGACCCAGAAGCCGGCCAGGTCGATCCGGCCGCGGCGCCCCAGTTCGTCGAGCAGCAGCGAGGTGATCAGGAAGCCGCTGAGCACGAAGAACACGTCGACACCGAGGAAGCCGCCGCCCACGCCCGGGATGCCGCCGTGGTCGGCCAGCACCAGCGCGACGGCCACCGCGCGCAGGCCGTCCAGCGCGGGAATGCCACTGCGGCGCGGAGGTCGCTGCGGGTCGCGTCGCCGCGAGGTGGCGGCACGGCCGGCCTGCCGCACCGGGGCAACCCATCGCGGTCGTCGCGTGCCGCGAACCGGTGCGGGGTACAGCCCTGCGGTGTTCGGCGCGAGCGATGTCGACGCAGGCATGCCCGGTCAACCCCTCCCTGTCGAATCAGGGCCAGTTTAGGGGTGACCCCCCGCTGCGAAATGGAAAGACACGGCCGATGGGCCGAGGTCTTGCTCGGCAGGTGCCGGTGGTGTCGGTCACGGCGGCGAACGTCCGGGTGCCGAGGGTCCGCGGCGCCTCCGCGTTAGTGTGATGGGCGGGCGCGACGGCGATGAGCGAGAGACTGATCGGTGGACGACGGGTCCGCTGGGACAGTGCACGGGCAGCGGACGCGTACGCGCGCGGCTGGTGGGTACGCAGCACCGTCGCCGATGCGCTGATCCGGGCCGCGCAGCGCACACCGCGACGAGTGCTGCTGGTCGACGGCGAACACCGCATGGATTGCCGAACCCTCTACGCGGACGCGGCGGCGCTGGGGCAGGCACTGCTGGCCCGGATGCCGGCCGGAGCCGTGGTGTCGGTCATGCTGCCGAATTGGCATGAAGCCGCCGTTGTCTACCTCGCCGCCACGATGGCCGGAATGGTGGTCAACCCGATCCTGCCGACGCTGCGGGACCGCGAGCTGCGCTTCATCCTCGACGACGCGCGCACCCGGCTGATCTTCATACCGGCCGAATTCGGCGGGCACGATTTCCCGGCAATGGTCGACCGGGCGAGCGCCGCGCTGGATTCGCCGCCCGAGGTGGTCGTGCTGCGCGGCGGGGACGGTGGCCGCACGGTGTATGCCGATCTCCTGGAGCACCGGCCGCCGGCCATGCCGTGGCCCCTCCTCGACGCCGACGCGGTGCGCATGATCCTCTACACCTCCGGTACCTCCGGGACACCGAAAGGCGTTCTGCACAGCCATAATTCGATCCACGCCCTGATGTGCCAGATTCGCGAGCATTGGCAGGTGCGGCCCGGCGACCGGTTTGTGGTGCCGTCGCCCGTCGCCCACATCGGCGGCTCGATCTACGCGTTCGAAGGCCCGCTGCTGCTGGGCACCACCGCGGTGCTGATGGACCGCTGGAACGCCGACACGGCCGTCGAGCTGATGCTGACCGAGCGCTGCACCCACATCGCCGGCGCCACGCCTTTTTTGCGGCAGCTGCTCGCCGCCGCCGAGCGGGTCGGCACCCGGCTGCCCGACCTGACACTGTTCGTCTGCGGCGGCGCGTCGGTGCCGCCGGCGTTGATCCGCAGCGCCGCCGAGTATTTCGCGTATGCCGACGTGACCCGGGTGTACGGGTCGACGGAGGTGCCCGTCACCACGGTCGGCTCGCCCCGCGACGCCGGCCACGCCGCCGACACCGACGGGCACGCCGGGTTCGCCGACATCAGGCTCGACATTCGCCGACATGGGGACGGTGAGATCCGCGTGCGCGGTCCGCAGATGCTGCGCGGCTACCTGCATCCCGAGGACGAAGCCGACGCGTTCGACGCCGACGGTTACTTCCGCACCGGCGACCTGGGTCGCTGGGCGGACGGCGACTACCTCGTCGTCACCGGGCGGGCCAAGGACGTCATCGTCCGCAACGGCGAGAACATCGCTCCCAAGGAAGTCGAGGACGTCCTCATCGGTCATCCCGGCGTCGCGGACATCGCCGTCGTCGGCCTGCCCGACCCGGACACCGGCGAGCGGGCGTGCGCTGTGGTCGTGCCCACCGACCGGCCCGGTCCCGACGTCGCCAGCCTGCGTGGCTTCCTGCGAGAGCACGGCGTGGCGAAGTTCAAAGCACCGGAGCAGGTGGTGATTTGGGACGACCTGCCGCGCAACGACGCCGGTAAGGTGCTCAAGCATCAGATAAGGGCGGCGCTCATGGAACCGGACGGATGAGATGCAGGTAGCGATCGTCACCGGCGCGACCGGAGCCATCGGCTTCGGCTGCGCGACCACTCTCGCCGACATGGGGATGGCGGTGCTGGCCACCGGACGGCGCGCGGACAGGCTCGACGACTTGGCCGACGCGATCGGCGACCCCGACCGGACGGCCACCGTGGCGGTCGACCTCACCGACGACGCGGCGCCGGCGCGCATCACCGGCACCGCGGTCGAGCGTTGGGGCCGGATCGACTTCCTGGTCAACAACGCCGGAATCGGCAGCCCCACACCGCTGCACGAGACCGACGACGCGACCCTGGATCATGTCCTCGACCTGATGCTGCGGGCGCCGTTCCGGTTGACCCGCGCCGCGCTGCCGCACATGCGGCCGGGTTCGGCGATCGTCAACATCACCTCGACGTTCGCCGTCGTAGGGGGCCTCCGCGGCGGCGCCTATTCGGCGGCCAAGGGCGGGCTGACGGCGCTGACCACGCACATCGCCTGCCAGTACGGACCGCAGGGCATCCGCTGCAACGCCGTGGCGCCCGGGGTGATCCGAACGCCGATGACCGAGCAGCGCCTGCGCGACCCGTATTTCCGTCGGCTCAACGTCGACATGACACCGCATCAACGGCTGGGCACGGTCGACGACGTCGCCGGTGCGGTCGCGTTCTTGTGTTCTGTCGCAGGCAGTTTCATCAATGGCCAGACCATCGTCGTCGACGGCGGCTGGAGCTCGACGAAGTACCTGCGTGACCGCGCGTCAGACGATCCGGGAGCGGGTCACGACGATTCCTGAAAATGACGGCGAACACCCGCCAGCATCTCCCGGTGAGCCTGGACGGCCTCCCGGATCGTCATGGCGGCCAGCGGTCTGGGGGCGCACATCGTCAGGTTCTCGGTGAGCCGGGTGCCCGCGGCGACCGGCTCGAAGGTCACCGTTGCGGTCAGCCGCACCCGCGGGAACTGGCGCGCTTCGGTAGTCACGTCGCCGTGCACCGGAACATGCAGCCGCGCGCGGTAGCTGATCGGCAGAGTCAAGCGCCCCAGCGGGATCCGGTCGCGCACCCGATAGGTCTGGTCGTATCCGGTCGTGGTTTCGACGCGCGACACCGTGCGCACCGAGACGATCAGCGGGTGAACGGCTTTGAGGTTTTCCAAATCCACGTAGAAGCCGCGCACGTCGCGTGGCGCCGCCGGCACCTCCTCGGACAGCGTCCGCGCGGCGCGGGTGATCCACCAGGTCACAACCGTTCAACCTACCGCGAATCGTCGGTTTCTTCAGCCGGGTTCCGGGAAGATCACGCCAGGCCAAACAGCCGGCGGCTTTCCGCACGGATGTCGACCTTGCGCACCTTGCCGGTGACGGTCATCGGGAACTCGTCGACGACGCGCACGTATCGGGGAATCTTGTAGTGCGCGACCTTGCCCGCGGCGAAGGCGCGCAGCGCGTCGGCGTCCAGCGGGGGACTGCCCGGTTTCATCCGGATCCAGGCGCAGAGCTCTTCGCCCAACGTCGCGTCGGGAACCCCGACGACCTGCACGTCCGCGACGTCGGGATGGGTGAGCAGGAATTCCTCGATCTCGCGCGGGTAGATGTTCTCGCCGCCGCGAATCACCATGTCCCCCAGCCGCCCGACGATCACGCAGTAGCCGTCGTCGCGCATGACGGCCAGGTCCCCGCTGTGCATCCAGCCGTCGGCGTCGATCACCTCGCGGGTCTGCTCCTCATCGCGCCAGTACCCCAGCATCACCGAGTAGCCGCGCGCGCAGAACTCGCCCGGTTGGCCGCGTTCGACGACGTCACCGGTGGCGGGGTCGACGACCGTGATCTCCACGTGCGGGTGCGCGCAGCCGACGGTCGCGGTGCGGCGCTCGAGGTCGTCGTCGATGCGTGTCTGGCAGGACACCGGCGACGTCTCGGTCATGCCGTAGGCGATCGCGACGTCGGTCATGTTCAGCTCGGCCGTGCAGCGCTTCATGACGTCGACCGGGCAGACCGACCCGGCCATGATACCGGTTCGCAGCGACGTCAGATCGCTGTTGGCACAGGCCGGATGATCCAGCATCGCGATGAACATGGTCGGCACCCCGTAGACGCCGGTGCAGCGTTCCCGTTCGATCGCGGCCAGCGTGGCGCCCGCGTCGAACCCGGCCGTGGGGATCACCATGGTGGCGCCGTGGGTGGTGCAGCCGAGATTGCCCATCACCATGCCGAAGCAGTGGTAGAACGGCACCGGCAGGCACAACCGGTCGGCAGGGCCCAGGCCGAGCAGTTCGGTGACGAAGAAGCCGTTGTTGAGGATGTTGCGATGTGACAGCGTTGCGCCCTTTGGGAAACCCGTTGTCCCGGAAGTGTATTGGATGTTGATCGGGTCGGTGCAGGCCAGGCCGGCCATCCGCTCCGCCACGTCCTCGCCGGTCAGGGCCGCCCCGCTCTCGCGCAGGCCGGCCCAGTCGTCGGTGCCCAGGAACACGACCTCGCGCAGCGCCTTGGCGTGCGGGCGCACCTCGGCGACCATGCGCCGGTAATCGGCGGTCTTGAACGCCGTCGCCGCGACGAGGGTCCGCATGCCGGACTGGTTGAGCACGTAGCCGAGTTCGTGGCTGCGGTAGGCGGGATTGACGGTTACCAGGACGGCGCCGATCTTCGCGGTGGCGTATTGCACGATGGTCCACTCGGCGCAGTTGGGCGACCAGATGCCCACCCGCTCGCCCTGGTCGACGCCGAGCGACATCAAACCCCTGGCAACACAGTCGACGTCGGCGTTGAACTCGCGGTAGGTCCAGCGCCTGCCGGTGCCGGCCTCGACCAGCGCCTCGGCGGCAGGCGCCGCAGCGGCGACGCGCTCGAGGTTGGCCCCGATGGTTTCGTGCAGCAGCGGGGTCCCGGTGGGGCCGGCGGCATAAGACTGCATCGGCTAGCCCACCAGGTCCTCGTATCGGTACTCACCGGGCCCCGGCGCGCCGCTGCGGTAGGCATCCTCTTCGCGGCGGCGCAGCTCCGCCCGCCGGATCTTCCCGGAGATCGTCTTGGGCAGCTCGCCGAATTCGATGCGCCGCACCCGCAGATACGGCGCCACCCGGTCGCGCACGTACTCCATGATGGACCGCGCCGTGGCCGCGTCGGCCGGCCAGCCGTCGGCCACACGGACGTAGGCCTTGGGGGTCGCCAGCCGGATCTCGTCGGGCTGCGGCACGACGGCGGCCTCGACCACCGCGGGGTGCTCGACCAGCACGCTTTCCAGCTCGAACGGCGACACCTTGTAGTCCGACGACTTGAACACGTCGTCGGTGCGGCCGATGTAGGTGATGTAGCCGTCGGCGTCGCGCCGGGCGACGTCGCCGGTGTGGTAGTAGCCGCCGGCGCGCGCTGCCGCGTCGCGCGGCGGATCGTCGAGGTATCCCGACATCAGGGTGACCGGACGGGCGGCCAGGTCCAGGCAGATCTCGCCCTCGTCGGCGGGGGCCCCGGTGACCGGGTCGACCAGCAGCACCGGGACGCCGGGCAGCGGCCGGCCCATCGAACCCGGCTTGACCGGCTGGCCGGGCAGGTTGCCGATCAGCAGCGTGGTCTCCGTCTGCCCGAAGCCGTCGCGGACGGTCAGCCCCCAGGCGCGGCGGACCCGGGCGATGACGTCGGCGTTGAGCGGCTCGCCGGCGGCCACCACCTCGCGCAGCGCCGCGGGCCGGGTCCCCAGCTCGGCCGTGACGAGCATGCGCCACACCGTCGGAGGCGCGCAGAACGTGGTCACCCCGGCGCGGCGGATCTGCGCCAGCAGGGCCGCGGGGTCCAGCCGTCGGCAGGTGTAGACGAAGATCGTCGCCTCGGCGATCCACGGGGCGAACAGGCAGCTCCAGGAGTGTTTGGCCCATCCCGGTGCGCTGATCGCCAGGTGCACGTCGCCGGGCCGCAGCCCGATCCACGCCATCGTCGACAGATGGCCCACCGGGTAGCTGACCTGCGAGTGCTCCACCAGCTTGGGCGCGCTGGTGGTGCCCGACGTGAAGTAGACCAGCAGCGGGTCGTCGACTGTGGTGCGGGCGGTGAACGGACCGCCCGGGGGCAGATCGGCACGGTAGCGGTGCCACCCGTCGCGGGCGGCGCCGACCGCGATGCGGGTGTAGTCGCCGTCGACGCCGTCGAACTTGGACGTGTCGGCGGCGTCGGCGATGACGGCGCGGGCGCCGCCGCGGGTGACGCGGTCGGCCAGGCCCGCGGGCGGCAGCGCGCCCGTCGTGGGCATCGCGACGGCGCCGAGCTTGGCGACGGCGAGCATCGCCTCCCACAGCTCGACACGGTTGCCCAGCATCAGCATGACGCGGTCGCCGGCGGTGACGCCGAGCCGTTGCAGCCAGGCCGCCACCCGGTCGGAGCGGTCGGCCAGCGCGGCGAAGCTCACCGCCTGCTCCGCGCCGTCGGCGTCGGCGATCCGCAGCGCGGTGCGGTCGTTGCCGCGCGCGACGACGTCGAACCAGTCGGTGGCCCAATTGAAGACGCCGCGCAGCCGCGGCCAGGTGAACCCGGCGTCACCGCTCAGAATCTGATCACGCGCCGCCCGATAGCGATCGGTGTTGGTCGCCATGGCAGACAGCATCCGCCGGACACGTCGCAGCCGCCCACCGAATCGCCGACCCGGCGCGGCGGGGGCCGGGGGCCGGAACTTCCCGCCGGCAGCTCGTTATACTATCTAACTATTAACCACGAGAGGAGCACACGTGCCACACACCGACAGCGGCGCCCTGGGATCTGGGGGCGCCCTGGGATCTGGGGGCACCCTGGGATCTGGGGGCACCCTGGGATCTGGCGACCAGCGTCGGCGCCACGGCCACCATGGTGGCCGCGGCCCAGGCGATCGCCACCAGGGCCGACACCCCGTTGATCGACGATCGCTTCGCCGACCCGCTGGTCCGTGCTGACGTGGCCGCCGCCGACGTCGACGACGCCGAATCCGGCTGGAAGCTCGAGCACATGCCCGCCGCGACGGCCGCCCGCACCCGCTTCGACGCGTTCTTCCACGAGGCGACCGCCGACCGGCGCCCGGTGGCGGTCGATCTGCGGCACGACTGGCCGGCGGCTCTGCTCGACGCCGGTTTCGACGCCGGCGCGCCCACCGCGTGGATCGCCCAAGGCCTGTTCGGCTACCTGCCGCCGGACGCGCAGGATCGCCTGCTGGACAACGTCACCGCGCTCAGCGCCGTCGGCAGCCGGCTGGCCAGCGAGGCGATCCCGCCGAGCAACGACTCGCTGTCGATGGCCGACACCGTCTACTACACCTCGGAGCTGACCGCATGACGTCGCCCGCACGTCGGGGCTTCAACAGCGCCGTCACCCGGTTCTGGAGCGTCGCTGCCCCGGCTTACGACCAGCCATGGCTGCAACGCTGGGTCTACCGTCCGGCACATGACGAGGTGATCGCGGCGCTGCGCGCCCACGAGTCTCAGCGAATTGCTGACATCGCCTGCGGCACAGGCATTCTCGCGGATCGAATCCAGCGCGAGCTGCAGCCCGCCGACGTCTGCGGCGTGGACATGTCCGACGGCATGCTGCGCGCGGCCCGGGCCCGCTCGCCGCGGGTGCGGTGGCTGCGCGGGCCGGCCGAGCAGCTGCCCTTCGACGACGGGGCGCTGGACGCCGTGGTGACGACGTCGGCGTTTCACTTCTTCGACCAGCCGGCGGCGTTGCGCGAATTCCACCGCGTGCTGCGGCCGGGCGGGCTGGCGGCGGTCTCGACCCTGAGCGCCCGGCAGCCGCTGCTGCAGGCGCCGGTGGGCAGCAGGTGGAAACCCGCGCACCACCCCTCCGCCGAACAGCTGCGGACGCTGTTCGCCGACGCCGGGTTCGAGATTCGCGACCAGCACCCGGTTCGACGAGCCCCGTGGACCAGGCTTGTCAACGACGTGATCACGATCGGCATCAAGGGCTCCTGACCGCCGAGACGGCGGCGAACCCGGCGGGCCGCCGTTACGGTGTCGGGGGAGACCTAGCTGAAGGGTTCGAGGGTGAAGGTTCCGGATGTCGCCGCCGTCCTGGGCAGCGTGGCAGGCGGCGTGACCGGCGGCGCGGCCGGGGTGATGCGGGCCGGGCTGCACGGCGTCGCGGGCGCGGCGGGCGCGGCCCAGCTGCTGGCCGG
>NZ_JAVKSH010000068.1:16076-20862 GCF_039583805.1 Mycobacterium sp.
GGCGGCGCGGCCGGGGTGATGCGGGCCGGGCTGCACGGCGTCGCGGGCGCGGCGGGCGCGGCCCAGCTGCTGGCCGGACCGGTGCTGGAATCGGTGGCGCATTCGACCACCCGCCTACTCGGGAACGGTACGCAGCCCGGCGCCCCCGACCGCGCCGCCCCGCCGGTGCGGTGGCAGAGCGGGCAGCGGGTGCACCTGGACCTGGATCCGCTGCTGCCGTTCCCCCGCTGGTACGAGAACGCCGCCGTGGTGCAAGAACCGGTCCGCGAGATTGCGGGTGTGGCCGCCGCCCATGTCGAGGGCGCGCTGGGCCGGCTGGTGGTCGAACTCGACGACGACGCCGACACCGACCGGGTGCTGGACACGGTGCGGGACGTCGTCGCCGCCGCGGCCGCCGGACTGGCGGCGGGATCGGCGTCGGCGCCCCGGACCGCGCCGTTCGCCGACCCGGGTAACCCGCTGGCGATCCTGGTTCCGCTGACCGCCGCGGCGATGGACGTGCTGGCGATCGGCGCCGCCGTCACCGGCTGGGTCGTCCGGCTGCCCGCAGCGCCGCGAACCACCCGGGCCGCGGCCGCCCTGATCAGCAACCAACCGCGAATCGTGTCGTTCCTGGAGTCGCGGCTCGGCCGCGTGGGCACCGACCTCGCGCTCAGCGCGTCCACCGCGGCGGCTAACGGGTTGACCCACGCCGTCGGCACACCGCTGCTCGACCTGGCGCAGCGGGCCCTGCAGATGTCGGAGGCCGCAGCCCACCGGCAGCGGTGGCGACGCCGCGAACCCCAGCTCGCGTCGCCGCAGCGGCCGCAAGCCCCGGTGGTTCCGGTGATCTCGTCCGCCGGTGCCGACTCGCAGACGCCGCGACACGGCTGGGCGGGCGCGGCGGCCGGTGAGGCGTCGCACGTCGTCGTCGACGCGGCCATCGACGCGGCGATCGACACCGCCAAGGGGTCCATGGCCGGGCCGGTGGAGGACTACGCCGAGCAGGCCGCGAACGGTTCGCTGGTCGCCGCGGCGGGCGCGCTGCTGGCCGGCGGCGGCGCCGAAGACGCCGCGGCCGCGATCCTGGCCGGAGTGCCCAAGGCCGCGCACATGGGCCGGCAGACGTTCGCCGCGGTCCTGGGCCGCGGCCTGGCCAACGGCGGGCAGCTGGTGCTGGATCCGGGCGCGCTGCGCCGACTGGACCGGGTGCGGGTCGTCGTCGTCGACGGCGCTGCGCTGCGCGGAGACGCCCGCGCGGTGCTGGCGGCGCACGGCGCGGCCGCCGGCTGGGACGCCGACCGGGTCTACGAGGTCGCCGACGCCCTGCTGCACGGCGAGCAGGCGCCCGACCCCGACCCCGACGAACTGCCGGCCACCGGCGCCCGGTTGCGGTGGGTGCCGGGTGAGGGGCCGTCGGCGGCGCCCGCCCAGGGCCTCGAACACGCCGACCTGATCGTCGACGGCGACTGCGTGGGCAGCGTCGACGTCGGCTGGGAGGTCGACCCGTTCGCGATCCCGCTGTTGCAGACCGCGCACCGCACCGGAGCGCGGGTGGTGCTGCGGCACGTCGCCGGCACGCAGGACCTGGCGGCCAGCGTCGCGGCGACGTATCCGGCCGGCACCCCGCTGCTCACGCTGGTCCGCGAGCTGCGGGCAGACCGCGGGCCGGTCCTGCTGATCACCGCCCTGCACCGCGACTTCGCGTCGACCGACACCCTGGCGGCCCTCGCCGTCGCCGACGTCGCGGTCGCCCTCGACGATCCCCAGGCGGCCACCCCGTGGACCGCGGACATCATCGCCGGCACCGACCTGGCCGCGGCGGTGCGGATCCTCTCGGCGCTGCCGGCGGCCCGCAAGGCCAGCGAGTCGTCGGTGCGGCTGGCTCAGGGCGGCACCACGCTGGCCGGGCTGCTGCTGGTCACCGGCGATCCCCGCAACACCGGCAGCCCGCTGGCGCTGCGGCGCTGGCTCAACCCGGTCAACGCGGCCGCGGCCAGCGCGCTGGTGTCGGGGGCCTTCGCGGCCGACGCCGTGCTGCGTCAGCCCGATCCCACCCCGCAGCCGCTGACCGCCTGGCACGCGCTGGACCCCGAGATCGTCTATGCGCGGCTGGCCGGCGGCACGCGACCGTCGGCCACCGAGCCCGGGGTGCCGTCGTGGCGGCGCCGCCTCGACGACCTGTCCTACAGCCCGCTGCTGGCCCCGCTGCGCGAGCCGGCCGCCTTCGTCGGGCGGCTGGCCGCCGCGACGCGGGCCGAGCTCGCCGACCCGCTGACCCCGATCCTGGCGGTGGGTGCGGCGGCGTCGGCGATCATCGGCAGCAACGTCGACGCGCTGCTGGTCGCGGGCGTGATGACGGCCAATGCGATCACCGGCGGGGCCCAACGGCTGCGGGCCGACGCCGCGGCCGCCGATCTTTTCGCCGAACAGAATCAACTCGCGCGCCGCGTCGTCGTGCCCGCGGTGGCGACGACGCGGCGCCGGCTGGAGGCCGCGCAGCGTTCCGAGCGCACCGTCACGCTCGCCGCAAGCGCCCTGCGGGCGGGCGACGTGATCGAACTGGCCGCACCGGACGTGGTGCCGGCGGACGCCCGGCTGCTGGTGGCCGAGGACCTCGAGGTCGACGAATCCCTGCTCACAGGAGAGTCGCTGCCGGTCGACAAGCAGGTCGAGCCGGTCGCCGCCGCCGACACCGAACGGGCCAGCATGCTGTTCGAGGGCAGCACCATCGTCGCCGGCCGCGCCCGGGCGATCGTGGTGGCCACCGGGGTCGGCACCGCCGCGCACCGGGCGATTTCAGCGGTCGCCGACGTCGAGTCGGCCGTCGGCGTCCAGGCCCGGCTGCGCGAGTTGACCGGCAAGGTCCTTCCCCTGACGCTGGCCGGCGGCGCCGCCGTCACGGGTTTGGCGTTGCTGCGGCGGGCGTCGCTGCGGCAGGCGGTCGCCGACGGCGTCGCCATCGCGGTGGCCGCCGTCCCCGAGGGCCTGCCGCTGGTGGCCACGCTCGCCCAGCTGGCCGCCGCGCAACGGCTGTCGGCGCGCGGGGTGCTGGTCCGGGCTCCCCGCACCCTCGAAGCGCTCGGCCGCGTCGACACCGTGTGCTTCGACAAGACCGGCACGCTCACCGAGAACCGGCTGCGTGTCGTGCGGTCGGTACCCGCGGGAGCAAGCCCGCGGCGATTTCACGACGTCGCCGACCCGCGGGCAGCCGAGGTGCTGCGCGCCGCCGCCCGCGCGTCCACCCAGCCGCACAACGGACAGGGGCACGCGCACGCCACCGACGAGGCGATCCTGACCGCGGCCGATTCGCTGCCCGGTGGTTCGGGGTGGACGGTGCTCGCGGAGGTGCCGTTCGAGTCCAGCCGCGGCTACGCCGCGGCGATCGGCACCGCCGACGGGGCGGAAGCTCCGATGCTGATGCTCAAGGGTGCCCCGGAGACCGTGCTGCCGCGCTGCCGGTTCGCCGATCCGGACGCCGACCCCGGTCACGCCGAGTCGGTGGTGCACGACCTCGCCGAGCAGGGTCTGCGGGTGTTGGCGGTCGCCCGGCGTTCCTGGGACCGGCCCACCGACGACGACGCCACCGACGCCGACGCCGTCGACGCCGCCGCGCAGGACCTGGAGCTGATCGGCTACGTCGGCCTGGCCGACACCGCGCGGCCGTCGGCGCGGCCGCTGGTCGAGGCGCTGCGCGACGCCGGGCGCAACGTCGTGCTGATCACCGGCGACCATCCGGTGACGGCGCGGGCGATCGCCGGGCAACTGGGCCTGCCGGGCGATGCCGCGGTGATCACCGGCGCCGAGCTCGCCGGCTTCGACGAGGACGCCTTCGCCGCGGTCGCCGCGGGCGTGCAGGTCTTCGCGCGGGTCAGCCCGGAACAGAAGGTGCAGATCGTCGCGGCGCTGCAGCGCTGCGGGCAGGTGACCGCGATGGTCGGCGACGGCGCCAACGACGCCGCCGCCATCCGGATGGCCGACGTGGGCATCGGGGTGAGCGGGCGGGGCTCGTCGGCTGCCCGCGGCGCAGCCGACATCGTGTTGACCGAGGACGACCTCGGGGTGCTGCTCGACGCGCTGGTCGAGGGCCGCGGCATGTGGGCCGGGGTGCGCGACGCGGTGACGATCCTGGTCGGCGGCAACGTCGGCGAGGTGCTGTTCACCATCATCGGGACCGCGTTCGGCGCCGGGCGGGCGCCGGTGGGGACCCGGCAACTGCTGCTGGTGAACCTGCTGACCGACATGTTCCCCGCGCTCGCGGTGGCGGTCACGCCGCAGTACCGGCAACCTGAGCCGGGCGACGGGCACAGCGACGAGGAGGCCGAGGAGGCGCACCGCGCCTACCGGCGCGCAGTTCTCGCCGAACCGACGCCGTCGCTGGATGTGCCGTTGATGCGGCAGATCGTCACCCGCGGCGCCGTCACGGCCGCCGGCGCCACCGCCGCCTGGGCTATCGGCCGCTGGACGCCGGGCAGCCAAAGACGCACGGCGACAATGGGATTAACTGCCCTGGTGACCACACAGCTGGCGCAGACGCTGCTGGCCCGCCGGCACAGCCCGCTGGTGGTGGCTACTGCGCTGGGCAGCTCCGCGGTTTTGGTGGGCATCGTCCAAACCCCCGGCATCAGCCACTTCTTCGGGTGCACGCCGTTGGGGCCGGTCGCCTGGAGCGGCGTGATCGGTGCGACCGCCGCGGCCACCACCGTCTCGTTGCTGGCACCGCGGTGGCTGGCCACGACCGTCGGCGTCGCGTCACCCGATCAGCGGTAGGCCTGAATGCGGCGGCGGCCGAACACCGAAGGTCTAG
>NZ_JAVKSH010000069.1:0-20773 GCF_039583805.1 Mycobacterium sp.
GGATTCCGCGGCATCACCGCGACGACGCCGGGTTGCGTCAGGTCGAGCCGCCCACCGCTCGCACATCCGGGCAGTAGGGAGCGCGCAGTAATTAGGTGGGTTCCGGCGGGCGTGTCGCGGTGTGGTCGGCTGTGAGCGTGTAGTTCCAGTCGCCGTGGAACTCGTGACGGTGCAGCTGGGTTGCTTCGAGGGCGGCGATCTGCTTGTCGGTGATCTTGATACCGCGGTCGTAGGTGGTGGTGTCGAGTACCGCGTTCACGGTCAGTCCGGTGGATGTGGTTGTTGCCCTGAGAGTTTCGATGACTACCTCGTGGGATTCCAGGGGTCGTCCGCGCCAGTTGCGGCTGATCGCGGAGAACAGCCGGTGTTCGATCTTGTTCCATTTGGAGGTGCCGGGCGGCAGGTGGCAGACCGTGATGTCGAGTCCGGCCTCGGCGGCGAAGGCGGCGAGTTCGGTTTTCCACAGCCGCAGCCGGGATCCGTTAGAGCCACCGGAGTCGGCGGTGATCAGCAGCTTGTCCGAGCCGGGATAGTTGATGGCGCCCATCGTGGTCCACCATCGGCGGATCGATTCCACGGCGAACGCGCCGGTGTCGGCGTCGGTGCCGACGTTGACCCAGCCGGTGTTGGCGGCGATGTCGTAGACCCCGTAGGGGGCCACCTTGCCCAGCGCCTTGTCGGCGAAGTCGTGCACCTTGACCGGGCGCGGTGACCCGGCGGGCTCCCATTCGCGGCCAGCAGCTTTGTAGTTGCCGACGAGTTCTTTCTTCTTGGTGTCCACGCTGATCACCGGGTCCCCGTCGGCCTGGAATCGTTCGACTTGGGTGTTGAGATAGCCGAACTGGGCATCCCGATCCGCATGCTGGGCGCCTTCGATGGTTTTCGAGTTCGCCTGCAGGCTGTAACCAGCCTGTTTGAGCAGCTTGGCCACCGTCCGCGCGGACACCCGATGCCCCCTGGCGGCCAGCTCGGCAGCCAGCTTCGCCGTCGATTTGGTCGTCCACCGCAACGGCGACTCCGGATCGCCCCGCGTGTCCGGATCCACCAGCGCGTCAAGCGCGGCGACCAGATCAGGATCGCTCACCGTCATCGGCGGGCGCCCCGCACCGGGCCGACGCACCCGCCCCGGAATCGGTTCGTCGTAATCCAACTCGCGCACACCCTGCGCCACGGTATCCGGATGCACCCCACCAGCCGCTGCGACCAGCTTGATCCCGCCACGGCCCAGCACCTTGGCCTCCGCGCCGAGCAGCAACCGCCACGCCCGCTCGTCCAGATGCGGGTGGATCAACGACAAACGGGCGGCAACCGGATCGGAGTCCACAGAAGGCAGCGTCATACCACAAGTGTGGACAAACCAAACAGAAAAACCTAATCAATTACTGCGCGAGCCCGTAGTGCACCGGGTTGTCGCGGTCGTCGACCGGCGGCAGGTTGCGCGCAGGCGTGTGCACCAGCGGCGCGTCGGCCGGGATGCGGCCGGCGGCACGGTCCCACCCGGCGCGGGCCCGCGGATGCTTGCGGTAGCGCCACGGCACGACCGCAAAGACCAGCCGCACGATCTCGCCGAAGCGGCGGTGCAGCCACTCGTCGGCACGCGACCAGGAGTATCCCATCAGCTCGCGCACCGGCGGATCGTAGAGGCCGACCGTCAGCCAGACGAAGAACGGCCCCAATAGTTTTCGTTGCGCCGCCCACAACCGATCCGGCATCCATTGCGCGAACGGTGGTTTGGGCAGCGCCGTCAAGTCCAGCACGGACCGCGCGGCCCCGTTGTCCTCCAGCACCTCGCGACACATGCGGTCACAGTAGAGCTGAAACTCCGCCCAGGTCTTGGGCACCGGGCGCATGCTCATGCCGTACATCGCATACCACACTACGTGTTCGTCGAACAGCTGCCGTTTCTGTGCCTCGGTGATGCCGCCGCAAAACCGTTCGGCCACAATCAAAGTCCCGACGAAGAAGGTGGCGTGCGCCCAGTAGAAGACATCGGGGTTCAGCGCATGGTAGCGCCGGCCCCGGGCGTCGACACCCTTGATGTCGGCGTGGTAGTCGCGCACCTCGGCGCCGGTCACAGGTGCCCGGTCGCCGTCGAACACGACGCCGCCGATCGGGTACAGCGATCGCAGCAGCCGCGGCCAGCGTTCCCGGAAGAACGTCGAGTGCTCCTCGACCGCCGCGCCCAGTTGCGGATGCATGTTCTGCATGGAACCCGCCCACGGTCCCTGCAGCAGGCCGCGCCAGTCCCCGAAGTAGCGCCACGTCAGCGAATCCGGGCCGAGCGGCGGCGGTGCGTCGTACCCCAGCGGTGACACCGGACACCCGGCCGCCACGCCGTCGCCGCCCGCGCTGGTCAGCGGGCACGCCGCGGACGTATCTTGAGTCACTGATCTCCCGTCGGGTGCAGTCACTGTGACTACACGTGTTGTCACGCGAGTTTAGGAGTTCCTGTGTCGTCCGGTCAACGAGCGGGCCGCTGGTCGGGCGTCCCGCTGCAGGACCGTCAGGCGGTGCGCCGCGACCACCTCGTCGCCGCCGGCGTGCACCTGCTCGGCGACGAGTGCGGCCCCGCGGTGACGGTCCGCGCGGTCTGCCGCCAAGCCGGGCTGACCGAGCGATACTTCTACGAGAGCTTCGCCGACCGCGACGAATTCGTGCGTGCCGTCTACGACGACGTCTGCACCCGGGCCGTGTCGGCGCTGGCGTCGGCGAGCACCCCGCGCGAGGCCGTCGAGCGATTCGTGGCTCTCATGGTCGACGATCCCGTGCGCGGCCGGGTGCTACTGCTGGCGCCGGGGGTGGAGCCCGTATTGACCCGCTCCGGCGCGGAATGGATGCCCGGCTTCATCGACCTACTGCAGCGCAAGCTGACCCGGATCAGTGATCCGACGAGGCAGACCATGGTCGCGACCAGCCTGATCGGCGGCCTGACCGCCCTTTTCACCGCATATCTCGACGGTCGCCTGGCCGCCCCGCGAGGGGTGTTCATCGACTACTGCGTCGACATGCTGGCCAGCCACGCAGCGACGGAGGACACAATCAACCCCCGCGGCGCGCCGCCGGATGCTTGAATGCTACCGGGATACACAGATATATTGACTGCAACCAATCGACACAGATACCAATCGACACCGATACCAATCGACACCGATAACTATCGACACCGATAACTGGAGTGGCTATGTCGTCGGACCTCACCGACCTGCAGCTGTTGCGCGAACTCGAGCCCGTCGTCGAGCAGAACCTGAACCGCCACCTGAGCATGCACAAGAACTGGAACCCGCACGACTACATCCCTTGGTCCGACGGGAAGAACTTCTACGCGCTCGGCGGGCAGGACTGGGAGCCGGGCCAGTCGCAGCTCTCCGACGTCGCCCAGGTGGCCATGGTGCAGAACCTGATGACCGAGGACAACCTGCCGTCCTATCACCGCGAGATCGCGATGAACTTCGGCATGGACGGCGCCTGGGGACAGTGGGTCAACCGGTGGACCGCCGAGGAGAACCGGCACGGGATCGCGCTGCGGGACTACCTGGTGGTGACCCGCGCCGTCGACCCGGTCGAGCTGGAACTGCTGCGCATGGAGGTGGTGAACCGGGGGTTCAGCCCGGGCCAGAACCAGCAAATTCGAGAAGACCTGTTCGCCGAAAGCCTCTTCGATTCGATCATCTACGTCACGTTCCAGGAGCTGGCTACCCGGATTTCGCACCGCAACACCGGCAGGGCGTGCAACGAGCCGATCGCCGACCAGCTACTGGCCAAGGTGTCGGCCGACGAGAACCTGCACATGATCTTCTACCGCGACGTCAGCGATGCCGGTTTCGAGATTGCGCCCAACCGGGCGATGGCATCCCTGCACAAGGTGCTGCGCAACTTCCAGATGCCCGGCTACCAGGTGCCGGAGTTCCGCCGCAAAGCCGTGATGATCGCCGTCGGCGGCGTGTACGACCCGCGCATCCACCTCGACGACGTCGTGATGCCCGTGCTGAAGAAGTGGCGCATCTTCGAGCGTGAGGACTTCACCGGCGAAGCTGCCGCGTTGCGGGACGACCTGGCTGTGCTGATCAAAGAGCTCGAAACGACGTGCGACAAGTTCGAAGTGTCCAAGCAGCGACAACTCGACCGGGAAGCCCGCACGGGCAAGAAGGTCACCGCGTACGAGCTGCATCGGACCAAGGGCACCCTGTCGCTGAGCCGGCGGTAGCCGCAGGTTGCGTATCGGTCCGATCGCACTCGCCAGCCCGGTGGTGCTGGCCCCGATGGCGGGGGTCACCAACGTCGCCTTCCGCACGCTGTGCCGTGAGCTCGAGCGGGCCAAAGTCGGCACCGTCAGCGGGCTCTACGTCTGCGAGATGGTGACCGCCCGCGCCCTCGTCGAACGCCATCCGGCGACCATGCACATGACGACGTTCGCCGCCGACGAGTCCCCGCGATCGCTGCAGCTCTACACCGTCGACCCGGCCACCACGTACGACGCCGCGAAGATGATCGCCGACGAAAGCCTGGCCGACCACATCGACATGAACTTCGGCTGCCCGGTGCCCAAAGTCACCCGCCGCGGCGGCGGCGCGGCGCTGCCGTTCAAGCGGCGGCTGTTCGGGCAGATCGTCGCGGCGGCCGTGCGCGCCACCGAGGGCACCGCCATCCCGGTGACCGTCAAGTTCCGGATCGGCATCGACGACGCCCACCACACCCACCTGGACGCCGGCCGGATCGCCGAATCCGAAGGCGCGGCCGCGGTCGCGCTGCACGCCCGCACCGCCGCGCAGCGCTACTCCGGCACCGCCGACTGGGATCAGATCGCCGCGCTCAAGCAGCAGGTGCGGACTGTTCCGGTGCTGGGCAACGGGGACATCTTCGACGCCAGCGACGCACTGGCCATGATGGCCGCCACCGGCTGCGACGGCGTTGTCATCGGCCGGGGCTGCCTGGGCCGGCCGTGGCTGTTCGCCGAGCTCTCGGCGGCGTTTACCGGCAGCCCGGCGCCGGCCCCGCCGACGCTCGGCGAGGTCGCCGACATCATCCGCCGGCACGGAGCCCTGCTTACCTGGCATTTCGGCGAGCACAAGGGCATGCGGGAACTGCGCAAACACACCGCCTGGTACCTGCACGGCTTCCCCGCCGGATCCGAGTTGCGACGGGCCCTGGCGCTCGTCGACAACCTCGCCGAGCTCGACTTCTTACTGGGCAAACTCGACGCCACTATTCCGTTCCCGGCGGCAGCCGCCGGTCCGCGCGGCCGGCAGGGGTCGCCGGCCCGGGTGGCCCTGCCCGACGGCTGGCTGGCCGACCGCGACGACTGCACGGTACCGGCCGGGGCCGAGCTGATGAGCTCGGGTGGCTGAATCGAAACGATCTCGACATCGCGTTTGTGTGACCGGCTGGCTACGATATGGGTCTTGGTGCGCCGGAGTCCGGGCGGTGGCTCTTGGCGCACAGGCCGCACGAGCGGTGTACGACGACGCGACCGCCCTGGTCGTGAGCGTTCGGATCGCGCCACGCAAGCAATCACGAGGATCCGTGTACCAACGCAGCACCGGATTGCAGCAGCAGATTGCAGCAGCAGATTTTGGAGGCCGGTAAGACATGAGTGACGGCGACAGCGGTGGCCACAGCGCCGCGCCCGGTCGTCCGCACGCCGGCAGCAGTACAGACGCGGGGATCGGCCCCGGTCCGCGACGATCGCCGAGCGTCGCGCCGTGGGAGCGGTTCGGCACGCCGACGGCAACCGCGGTTGCGGTCCAGAACCGCTGGTCACCCCCGCTGGCCGGGCAGATCACCGCCGATCACGAGCCCACGGCCGGGGATCGCACCGACGGGGTGGTCACCGTCGCCGAACTCATCGCCAGGGTCGGGGGGCCGACGGCGACCAAGCCCTGCCGTCATCGCGCGGACCCGCAGGCCTACGGCTCCGAGCTGCCCAACCTCGACCTGCCGCGGCCGCCGCGCACCACCGGCGAGCCCGCCTCCGCACGCAACGGCGAGGTTCGACAGGCCCGCCGGGCGCAGCCGGCGCGGATCGCCGGCGACCCCGACCCGGCCGGTCCGCCCGCACCGGCACCGGTCCGCCGGCACCGCGGCATGGTGGTGGCGGGGCGTTCGGCGGCGGCCCTGATCGCCGCGCTGGCGTTGGCGTTGACCGGCGCGGGTTGGCAGTGGAGCAGCACGAAGAACAACAGGCTCACCAAAATCAGCGCGCTGGACCCGCAGTCCCACGACATCGTCGACCCGGTGGCGCAGTACGGGGACGAGAACTTCCTGATCGTCGGCATGGACACGCGCGCCGGGGCGAACGGCGCGATGGGTGCCGGCGACACCGACGACGCCGGGGGCGCCCGGTCGGACACCATCATGCTGGTCAACATCCCGGCCAGCCGCCAACGCGTCGTCGCGGTGTCGTTCCCGCGCGACCTGGCGATCACCCCGATCCGCTGCGAGGCCTGGAACCCCGACACCGGGGCCTACGGGCCCCTCTACGACTCGGATACCGGGTCGTATGGCTCTCGGTATGTCAGCACCGAGACCAAGCTCAACTCCACGTTCGCGTTCGGCGGGCCGAAGTGCCTGGTGAAAGAGATCCAGAAGCTGTCGGGTCTGAGCATCAATCGCTTCATCGCCACCGACTTCGCCGGCTTCGCCTCGATGGTCGACGCGCTCGGCGGGGTCGAAGTGTGCACCACCGCCCCGCTGTGGGACTACGAGCTGGGCACCGTGCTGGCCCACACCGGGCGGCAGACCATCGACGGGACGACGGCGCTGAAATACGTGCGCGCCCGCAGCATCACCACCGAGAACAACGGCGACTACGGGCGCATCAAGCGCCAGCAGCTGTTTCTGTCGTCGCTGCTGCGTTCGCTGATCTCCAAAGACACTTTCTTGTCGCCGAGCACGCTCAACAACGTGGTCGACATGTTCATCAGCGACAGCTACGTCGACAACGTCACGACCAAAGACCTCGTCGACCTCGGCCAGTCGGTGCAGGGGGTGTCGGCCGGGCACATCACCTTCGTGACCGTGCCGACGGGAATCACCGACGAAAACGGCGACGAGCCGCCACGCACCGCCGACATGCGGGCGCTCTTCGACGCGATCATCAACGACGACCCCCTGCCGGGCGAGAACGACCGGAACGCGACATCGAGCCCGGCCACGACATCACCCTCCACGCCACCGCAGGCCAGCCGGAGCGCGAAGACCCGCCCGAAGTCGGTCCGGGCCGTCACGACCTCCCCGGAGAACGTCACCGTGCAGGTCTTCAACGCCACCGGCACGACCGGGCTGGCCGCCGTCGCCACCGACGAACTCCAGCAGCAAGGCTTCCGGGTCAAGACGCCGGACGACTACCCGAGCTCGCTGAAAGCCACGACGGTGTTCTTCTCGCCGGGCAACGAACAAGCCGCGGCGACGGTGGCGGCGGCGCTGACCGACGCCAAAGTCGAGCGGGTCACCGGAACCGACGACATCATCCAGGTGGTGCTCGGGCCCGACTTCTCCCGGGTCATCGCCCCGCCGCCCACCGGCTCACCGGTGAGCGTGCCGATCGACCACAACACCGGCAGCACGTCGGCCAAGCTTCCCGACGACCTGACGCTCACCAACGCCGCCGACACCAGCTGCGAGTAACGCCAGCGCCCAGGAAGATTCAACGGCATTTCAGACGGCGCGCTATGTCGTGTTCACGGGCCGAGAACGTAGGCTGGACATCATGCGGACCGCCTACCAGGAGCAACTCACCGGGCTGTCCGAGCGGCTCGGTGAGATGTGCGGGCTGGCCGGCGCCGCCATGGAGCGGGCGACACAGGCCCTGCTGCAGGCCGACCTGGTGCTGGCCGAGCAGGTCATCTCCGACCACGAGAAGATCGCGACGCTCAGTGGCCGCGCGGAGGAAAGCGCCTTCGTTCTCCTGGCTTTGCAGGCACCGGTCGCCGGTGACCTGCGGGCGATCGTGAGCGCCATCCAGATGGTCGCCGACATCGACCGGATGGGCGCGCTGGCTCTGCACGTCGCCAAGATCGCCCGACGGCGTCATCCCCAACACGCGCTTCCCGAGGAGGTCAACGGGTACTTCGCCGAAATGGGCCGATTGGCAGTCGATTTGGGCAACAGCGCGCAAGAGGTGGTGCTGTCGCGCGATCCGGAGAAGGCGGCGCGGATCCGCGAAGAAGACGACGCGATGGACGACCTGCACCGGCATCTGTTCAGCGTGCTGATGGACCGGGAATGGAAGCACGGGGTGGCCGCCGCGGTCGACATAACTCTGCTGGGCAGGTTCTACGAGCGTTTCGCCGACCACGCGGTGGAAGTCGCACGCCGGGTCATCTTCCAGGCGACGGGCCAGTTCCCCGACGACATGCTGCCCCCGTCGGAGTAGGCCCGGGGTCAGCCGAACCGGCCGGAAATATAGTCCTCGGTGGCTTTTTGGGTCGGGTTGGAGAAAATCCTCTGGGTGTCGTCGATCTCCACCAGCCGGCCCGGCCTGCCGACGGCCTCCAGGTTGAAGAACGCCGTCTGGTCGCTCACCCGGGCGGCCTGCTGCATGTTGTGGGTGACGATGACGATGGTGTAGTCCTGCTTGAGCTCGGCGATCAGGTCCTCGATCGCCATCGTCGAGATGGGGTCCAGCGACGAGCACGGCTCGTCCATCAGCAGCACGTCGGGTTGCACGGCGATGGCCCGGGCGATGCACAGCCGCTGCTGCTGGCCGCTGGACAGCCCGCCGCCCGGCCTGTCCAGCCGGTCCTTGACCTCGTCCCACAGGTTGGCGCCGCGCAGCGAGTACTCGGCGATGTCGTCGAGGACCTTGCGGTTACGTACCCCCTGCAGCTTCAGGCCGGCCACCACGTTGTCGCGAATCGACATGGTAGGAAACGGGTTTGGTCGCTGGAACACCATCCCGATCGCCCGGCGCACACCGACCGGGTCGATGCCGGAGGCGTAGATGTCGTCGTCGTCGAGCAGCACGGTGCCCTCGACACGGGCGCCGGGAATGACTTCGTGCATCCGGTTCAGGGTGCGCAGCACCGTCGTCTTGCCGCAGCCGGACGGTCCGATGAAGGCGGTGACGCTGCGGGGCAGCACCGACAGCGACACGTCGGCGACGGCGTGGAACGGCCCGTAGTAGATGTTGACCTCCTTGAGGTCCAGCCGCTTAGCCAACGAAGCTCCTGTGTCCCGGTTGCAGGGTTTTCGCCACCACCCTTGCCCCGACGTTGACGAGCGCGATCAGCAGGATGAGTGTGAGCGCCGCACCCCACAGGCGGTCGGTGGGAACGGGGTTTCCGCCCGCACCGGCCAACGTCTGGTCGTACATCATGCCAGGCAGCGATCCCATGAAGCCGGAGAAGATGTCGAAGTTCATCGCCTGCGAGTAGCCGACCAGGACCAGCAGCGGAGCCGTCTCACCCATCACCCTGGCCAAGGCCAGCATGATGCCCGTGACGATGCCGGACAGACCGGCCGGAATCACGATACGGGCAACGGTTTTCCACTTCGGCACACCCAGCGCGTAGCTCGCCTCGCGCAGATCCGCCGGCACGATCCGCAGCATCTCCTCGGTCGCGCGCACGATCACCGGCAGCATCAGCAAGACCAACGCCAGTGACACCACCAAACCGGATCGTCGCAGACCCAGGGTGGCCACGCACAGTGCGTAGACGAACAGTGCCGCCACGATGGAGGGCACGCCGGCGAGGATGTCGACCATGAAATTGGTGAGCCGACCCAACCGGGTACCGCCGCCGTACTCGACCAGGTAGATGCCCACGAAAACACCGACCGGAATGGCGATCGCCGCGCACACCGAGCCCTGCAGCAGGGTGCCGACGAGCGCGTGGTAAGCACCGCCGCCGACCACGAACGCCGTCATGTCGGCCTGGGAGTGCGTCCACCACACGCTGGAAGCGATCACGTGGAAGCCCTTGGCGGCCACCGAGTACAGCACCCACAGCAGCGGCGCCAGCGCGACCGTCACCGACATCGTCACCAGCACCGTCGCAACGGTGTCGGCGACTCGGCGCGCACGGCTGACCCCGGCGAACGTCCGCGGCTTGACCGGGCGGTCCAGGATCGAGGTCATCGGTTTCTCCTGCCGGCGACCGCGGCCCGTGCCAGCGCGTTGACGACGAAGGTGAGCAGGAACAGCACCAGACCCGCGGCGATGTAGGCGCCGGCCGTGTATTGGTCGTCGAATTCCGATGCGGCGGAAGCGATCTTGGTGGCGAGGGTGTAGCCGCCGTCGAACAGCGACCCGCCGAAGGCGCTCTGGGTGCCGCGCAGGATGATCAGCAGCGCGACCGTCTCCCCCAGGGCGCGGCCCAACCCCAGCATCGCGCCGCTGACGTAGCCGGAGCGGCCGAACGGCAGCACGGTCGTCTTGACCACCTCCCATCGGGTGGCGCCGAGTGCCAGGGCAGCCTCGATGTGCTCCTGCGGCGTGTGGACGAACACCTCGCGGGTGACCGCGGTGATGATCGGCAGGATCATCACCGCCAGCACGATCCCGCCGGTGAAAACGGTCCCGCCGCCGGCAGCCGCGACGTTGCCGGTGGCGAACAGGAAAAACCCACCCAGGTGGGTGTTGAGCCAGATGGCGACCGGTTGCAGCCGCGGCGCCAGCACGTACAGGCCCCACACCCCGTAGATGATCGACGGCACCGCGGCCAGCAGGTCGACCGTGTAGGCCAGCGGGCCGGCCACCCGCCGCGGCGCGTAGTGAGCGAGGAATATCGCGACGCCCAGCGCTGTCGGCATCGCCAGCACCAGGGCGAACACCGCCACCGCAACCGTGACCTGCAGCATGTCGTGGATACCGAAACGCATCGCCGGGGTGCCGGTGGTGACCCAGTTGCCGCCGTAGCCGATGAAGTTGACGGTGTCGCGTGCCAGGGCCGGCGTCGCCCGCCGCCACAGGAACACCCCGATGGCCGCGACCAGCACCACCATCAAGATCCCGGAGCCCTGCGACACGCCGCGAAAGATCCGGTCACCCCGACGTGGTCCGCCGCCGGCCCGCAGCGGATTCGGCCTTGTCACTGTGATCCCATCGGTCGGCGCGGCGATCGATCACTCGATGGCGCTGATCGCCGCGATCAGTCGCTGCTTGAACTTATCTGGCAGCGGGATGTACCCGGCCGCCGACAGGGCGGTCTGGCCGTTGTCGGCGGCCACCGTCAGGAACGATTTGACCGCGGCGGCGGTGTCGGGGTCATAGCCCTTGGAGCAGACGATTTCATAGGTGGCCAGCACCAGCGGGTAGGCACCCGGTTTTGTGGTCGCGTACATCGAGTTCGCGTCGAGCACCAGGTCGTTGCCCTGACCCGCGAAGGTCGCGGCCTCAATCGCCTTGCGGGCCGCGTCGTCGGTGAGCGCGACGCCGCCGCTGCCGCTGTCGATCTGGGCGAACGGCAGCCCGCCGTGGTCGGCGAAGCCCTTCTCGACGTAGCCGATCGCGCCGGGCGTGGACCGCACGGCCTGCAGCACCCCGGCGGACTTCTGAGCACCCTCGCCGACACCGCCGTGGAACTCGCTGCCGGCGTCTTTGGTCCAGCTGTGCGGGGCGGCGGCGGCCAGATATCTCTGGAAGTTGTCGGTGGTGCCCGACGAGTCTGCGCGGTAGATCGGCGTGATCTTGAGCGCGGGCAGGACGGCGCCCGTGTTGAGCGCGGCGATCGCGGGGTCGTTCCAGGCGGTGATCACCCCGCTGAAGACCTTGGCCAGCACGTCACCGCTGACGACGAGCGTGCCGACGTCGGCCAGGTTGTAGATCAGGGCGACCGGGCCGAACACCAGCGGCAGGTTCCACGCGGGGTTGCCGTCGCAGCGCTTGGCCGCCGGCTCGGTCTGCCCGGCGGCCAGTGGTGTGTCCGAGCCGGCGAACTCAACGTGGCCGGCGATGAACTGCTCACGGCCGGCGCCGGAGCCGGTCGGGTTGTAGGACAGGTTTTTGCCCGGGCACAGCCGGCCCCATGCCTGGTTGAACAACCCGATCGCGTTCTGCTGGGCGGTCGAGCCCTCGGCGGTCAGGTCGTTGCTGCCGCCGCAGTCGACGGCCGGATTTCCCGGGGCTCCGGGGATGTTGCTGTCGCTGCCGCAGGCCGTCGGCACCCAGCCGGCGATCACCGTGCCGGCGATGAACGGGATCACCACCGTCGGGAGGTTCACCCGTTTCTCGCTTCCCGATCCGCGTCCGCCGGCTGTGGGGCCGTGACGGCAGCGCTCGCATAGGCGGTGTCGACGCTGTACTCGCTGAAACCCAGACGCCGATAGGTGTGCAGCGCCGCCGCATTGTCGGACTCCACGTACAGCATCACCGTGGGCTGGGCGGCACACGCCAGCCGTCGCGCAAGGTGTGCGACACCGAACGCGGTCAGGGCGGCGCCCAGGCCGCGGCCCTGCGCCGACGGATCGACGCCCACGACGTAGACCTCGCCCAACCCGGGCTGCTCGGAATGCACTTTGGTCCAGTGGAATCCGAGCAGCGTGCCGGCCTCGTCGAAGGCCAGGAACAGGCCCTGCGGCTCGAACCAGCGCTCACCGCGCCGCTCGGCCACGTCGGACGGTGTCCAGCCGCCCTGTTCCGGGTGACCGGCGAATGCCGCGTTGTTGACCCGCACCAGGTCGGCGTCGTCGGCGGGCCCGGCGTAGCTGCGGATGACCACCCCGGCGGGAATCGCCGGTTCGGCGACGCTGGTCAGCGAACGCCGCATCTGGATCAGCTCGCGTACCGGGCGCAAACCCAGTGCCGACGCCGTGGCCTGCGCCGGCCCCAGCGTTCCATGTGCCCAAAAATAGTTTTTACCAACGGTTTTCGACAGTGCAGCGCGGGCCATTGCAGCACCGATACCTCGTCGGCGGGCCCGGGGATGCACCACCAGTTCCGCCGTGCCGCGCTCGTCGCCGTGGGCTGCGGCGAGGTTCAGGTAACCGACGACGGCGCCGCCGCGGTCCGGCTGGGCGACCACCAGGTGCTCGGTACGAGGGAGGGCCAGCTCGCGCAGCACCTGTTCGCCGACCGGTGCCACACCATCGAATTCGCCTGCCGCGCAGACGAGTTCATGCACTTTCTGCTGCTCGTCCGCGGTCAGTGCCGAGCGCCAGCCGGTCACTGTCGCAGCGGATCGACCAGTGGCGGGCTGATGTCCGGCTCAGGCTCGGCGTCCTCGACGGCATCCTCGTCGCCACCGGGCGCCCGGCCGCGCACCGGCCGGATCGCTTTGTAGCCCACGTTGCGCACCGTGCCGATCATCGACTCGTACTCGGGCCCGAGTTTGGCCCGCAGCCGGCGCACGTGCACGTCCACGGTCCGGGTGCCGCCGAAGAAGTCGTATCCCCACACCTCGTGCAGCAACTGCGCGCGGGTGAAAACCCGACCGGCGTGCTGCGCCAGGTATTTCAGCAACTCGAATTCTTTGTAGGTCAGGTCCAGCGGACGTCCCCGCAGCCGGGCGGTGTAGGTCGCTTCCTCGATCACCAGCTCGCCCAGGCTGATCTTGCCCGCGTTGTCCGGGTCGCTGCGACCGCCCCGCCGGCCGACGACCAGTCGCAGCCGGGCATCGATCTCGGCGGGCCCGGTGTTGGGCAGCAGAATCTCGTCGATCCCCCAGTCGGTGGTGATCGCGACCAGCCCGCCTTCGCTCACCACCGCCACCAGCGGGATCGCCCGGCCGGCGGTGCCCAGCACCCGGCACAGGCCGCGCGCCGACGACAGGTCGGTGCGCGCGTCGATGACCACGACGTCGGCGCTGCCGGCCTCCAGCAGCGACGACACGTCTGCAGGCGCTGTGCGCACGGTGTGGGCGAGCAGCGACAACGACGGCAGGACCGCGTCGGGGTGTGGCTCCGCGGTCAGCAGCAGCAGATCCAAATGAGCCCCTCCGGCATCGAAAGGCATCTCCGCGCATCACGGCGACATGTGGAGTTAGCGACCAGGACATCTAACGATAACGTGCCACCAGGTGTTTCGCGCGCCGACGAGGCGGCCGCCGGCGGCGCGGTGGGCCACAATATGCGGGTGCGCAGGGTGCTGATCGGTGTGGCGGGACTGATGCTGACCACCGTGGTCGTGTTCGTCGGAGCTGTCGGCGCCGACTTCGGGGCCACCATCTACGCCGAGTACCGGCTGTCACGCTCCGTGCGGGCTGCCGCCGGCCTGGGTTCGGATCCGTTCGTCGCGATCCTGGGCTTCCCGGTGATCCCGCAGGCGATCCGCGGTCACTACGACGAACTGGAGATCAAGGCCAACGCGGTCGACCACCCCGTCGTCGGCAAGGCCACCCTCGAGGCCACCATGCACGCGATCGACCTGTCCGGGGCATCGTGGCTGATCGGGCCGGATGCGACGCTGTCGGTCGGCATGCTGGAAAGCCGCGTCATCATCGACTCGCTACACCTCGGCCGCTACCTGGGCATCACGGATCTCATGGTCGAGGCGCCGCCGGACGAGACCAACGACGCAACCGGCGGAACCACCGAGTCCGGGATTTCCGGCAGCCACGGTCTGGTGTTCACCGGCACGCCGAAATCGGCCCATTTCGACAAGCGGGTCAGCGTAGCGGTGGACCTCGTTATGGCCGGCGACGACCGCACCACCCTGGTGCTCACCGCCACCGATGTGTTGACCGGGCCGGACACCGCCAACCAGCAGGTTCCCGACGACAGGCGAGGCGCGGTGCTGGCCGCTTTCACCAGCCGGCTGCCGCACCAGAGGCTCCCGTTCGGGGTGGCGCCGACCATTCAGGGCGCGCGGGGTTCGGACGTCATCGTCGAAGGCATCACCCACGGAGTAACGATCACGCTCGACGGGTTCAACCAGCCGTGACGACGGCATTCGTCGCGATCGGCGCCGCCCTGATACTGGCGGCCGTCACCGGGTGGCTGCTGACCCGCCGGGACGGGATCGTCCGGGCAACCGAGCGCGGGTCGGCCGCCGACCTTGACACCAGCGACCTCGGCCTGTCCCACGCCGGGCCGACCGTCGTGCATTTCAGCGCGAGCTGGTGCGCGCCGTGCGACCGGGTGCGCCGCGTGGTGGCCGAGGTCTGCGACGGCCTCGGCGCGGCGCACGTGGAAATCGACATCGACGCGAATCCGGCTGCTGCGCGGCGTCTTTCCGTCCTGTCGTTGCCGACGACGTTCATCTTCGACGCCGAGGGCCAACAGCGGTACCGCACCGCGGGTGTGCCCAGGCCGGACGACCTGCGATCGGCGCTGACCCCGCTGTTGGCTTGACCCCGGCACGATTGGGTACGCTGGGCGGCGTGTCCGCCCGCTTGGAGCTTGTGCTCACCAAGCGCCGCGCAGTCGATCTGTGCCGCACCGCGGGTTCTTGCTGTTGTCCTAGCTGCTGAGTAGCGGCGTCTTCTCGCACCGCGCTCGGAGCAGCCGTTCTGGCGTGCCTCCAGCTATGCCCGTCCTACGCCCGTCGACACCAGGAGCAGCTCCGTGTCCACTCCATCACCGCAAACCAGCACCACCGAGCAGGTGGACGTCCGCGGGCCGCGGTTCGTCGCCTGGGTCACCACCGCCGTGCTGGTGGTCACCGTGATTGTGTCCGCCTACAACACCGCAGCGGCGGCCGTGCTGCTGAGTCTGCAGGCCGCTGTCTTTGCGATCGGTGCCGCGGCCGGGCCGCGACGCCACCCGTACGGCCTGGTTTTCGCCAGGGTCGTGGCACCCCGGCTGGGTCCGGTCGCCGAGCGGGAGCCGGTGCCGCCGCTGAAGTTCGCCCAGCTGGTCGGGTTGGTCTTCGCCGTCGCCGGCGTGGCGGGGTTCGCCGCCGGCCTTGACCTCGTCGGCGTGACAGCCGCCGCGACCGCGCTGGCGGCGGCCGTCCTCAACGCGGCCTTCGGCATCTGCCTGGGCTGTCAGCTCTACCCGCTTGTGACGCACGTGCGTAACCAACCGAAAGGATCCACACCATGGCACGCTCCGACGTCCTAGTCTCCGCCGACTGGGCCGAGAGCAATCTCGACGCACCCGGCGTCGTCTTCGTCGAGGTGGACGAGGACACCGGCGCCTACGACGGCGGCCACATCCGCGGCGCGGTCAAGCTGGACTGGCGCACCGATTTGCAGGAGCCGGTGCGGCGTGACTTCGTCGACGCCGCACAGTTCTCCAAGCTGCTCAGCGACCGCGGCATCGCCAACGACGACACCGTGGTCCTCTACGGCGGCAACAACAACTGGTTCGCCGCGTACGCGTACTGGTACTTCACGCTGTACGGCCACGAGAAGGTCACGCTGCTCGACGGCGGCCGCAAGAAGTGGGAGCTGGACGGCCGGCCGCTGTCCGGCGACACCGTGAAGCGCCCCGCGACGTCGTACTCGGCCAAGGCACCCGACAACTCGATCCGGGCGTTCCGCGACGAGGTGCTGGCGGCGATCAACGTCGCGAACCTGGTCGACGTCCGCTCCCCGGACGAGTTCTCCGGCAAGATCCTGGCGCCGGCGCATCTGCCGCAGGAGCAGAGCCAGCGCCCCGGTCACATTCCCGGCGCGATCAACGTGCCGTGGAGCAAGTCCGCCAACGAGGACGGCACCTTCAAGTCCGACGAGGAGCTGGCCACGCTGTACGCCGACGCCGGTCTGGACGGGTCGAAAGAGACCATCGCCTACTGCCGCATCGGCGAACGCTCATCGCACACCTGGTTCGTGCTGCGCGAGCTGCTCGGGCACCACAACGTCAAGAACTACGACGGCAGTTGGACGGAATACGGCTCCCTGGTGGGCGCCCCGATTGAGTTGGGAAGCTGAAATGTGCTCTGCACCAAAGCAAGGACAGACCTTGCCGGCCGGCGTCGACCTGGAGAAGGAGACGGTGATAACCGGCCGGGTCGTGGACGGCTCCGGCCAGGCGGTGGGCGGCGCGTTCGTGCGGCTGTTGGACTCCACCGGCGAGTTCACCGCCGAGGTCGTCGCGTCGGCCACCGGCGACTTCCGGTTCTTCGCCGCACCCGGGTCGTGGACGGTGCGCGCGCTGTCGTCGATCGGAAACGGCGACGCGGTGGTGACGCCGTCGGGTGCCGGAATCCACGAGGTCGACATCAAGGTCGCCTGACCGCTTCGCCCCGGGCGCGGCCCGGCGACGAACTAGACTCGTCGCCATGGCGCTGTTCTTCGAGTTCATGCTGGTCGCAGCCGTCGTGGTGATCACGGGGTTCGCGCTGTATGCGCTGTACCGGCTGATCACCGACGAGTCGTGACCTCGGGCGGGGAGCCCGGCGGGCGGAGTGACCGCGCAGTGGCCGCGGCGGCGGAGCGCGCGAAGACGACCGCGGCCCGCAACATCCCGGTTTTCGACGATCTTCCCGTCCCGCCCGACACCGCGAACCTGCGCGAAGGCGCCAACCTGCACGACGCGCTGTTGGCGCTGCTGCCCCTGGTGGGGGTGTGGCGCGGTGAGGGCGAAGGCCGCGGACCGCACAGCGACTACCGGTTCGGTCAGCAGATCGTCGTCTCCCATGACGGCGGCGATTACCTGAACTGGGAGGCCCGGTCGTGGCGGCTGACCGAGTCGGGCGGATACCTGGGACTTGGCCTGCGCGAGACGGGGTTCTGGCGCTTCGTCGACGACCCGACCGACCCGACCGAGTCGCAGGCTATCGAGCTGCTGCTGGCGAACTCGGCCGGCTACGTCGAGCTGTTCTACGGGCGGCCGCGCACTCAGTCGTCGTGGGAGTTGGTCACCGACGCACTGGCGCGCAGCAAGTCCGGCATGCTGGTCGGCGGCGCGAAGCGGCTCTACGGCATCGTCGAGGGCGGGGATCTGGCCTATGTCGAGGAACGCGTGGACGCCGACGGCGGGCTGGTGCCGCATCTGTCGGCGCGGCTGTCTCGCTTCGCGGGGTAACCGGCCCTCGATACGGAGCGGACATAGCGGGGACACGGCACGCAGATGGAGCGGCCCCCGAGCCGTGCGTGCCGGTTGGACAAACCGGAGGCTCGGGGGCCGGGTGGCTGCGGGGAATTCGCCAGCAGATGCTGCCGGTTCTTTCCAGCCTGGCGCTGCTTAGCGCGCAGCCACCTCACATGTCCATAGCGCTATCAATGTCGCGGACCACCTCCTTTCCTGTGTACGGCTGACCGTACTCGCGTCGGCGGCGCGTCGACAACCGAATTCAGCGGTCGCTGACAACCGCGGCGTCGACCAGTCCGGCGAACTCCGCGGCCATCGGCGCCGGCGGCAACGCCCGGCCGTCGAGGGTGTGCACACGAGCCGCCAGAGTCATCGCCGATACCAACCAAATCCCCTGGGCGGCAATGAGATCGGTAACGCGCAGGGCGCGGTAGTCGCAGTCGTGACCCTTGGCGCGGGCGACCGCGAAGAGGGCCTGCTGTGTGGTGCCGCGCAGGATGGGGTACCAGGGCGGCGGCGTCAGCAGACACAGATTGTCGCCGGCCTCTCCCGGACGGCCGGTCGCGATCACCACCGTCGAGCGCGGCCCCTCCAGGATGTAGCCGTCCGAGCTGACGAAGATGACGTCGCCGGCGCCGTGTCGTGCCGCGTGGCGCAGCGCCGCCATGTTGACGGCGTAGGACAGCGTCTTGGCGCCGGGCAGCAGCCAAGGCATGGTCTCGACCCCGGTGGCGGGCAGCCCGCGGGGCAGTGTCAGCGCGGCCACGCCGTCGCGGCGGGCGGCAGCCACCCGATCGGCGACCGGGCTGACGGTGACGTAGGCGGTCGGCGCCGAGCCGCCTTCCCGACCGCGGCTGTACACCAGCCGCATGGCGCCCTCGTCGGCGGTGTCCGCCGTCCATCGCCGCGCCGCGACGTCGACCGTGTGCCGCCACGCCGGCAGGTCCGGCTCGGGCAGGTCCATCAGCCTGGCGGAGTTGGCCAACCGTCCCAGATGGGCCTCGACCAGGCAGGGGCCGCCGTCGCGGACCAGCAGCGTCTCGAAGACGCCGTCGCCGCGTACGGCGGCCAGGTCGTCGGCGAACAGTAACGGCGTCCCGGGTTCACGCAGGTCGCCGTCGAGCGTGACGACCACGCTCGGGTGACCTGTCATGGACCAGAAGCCTAATCCGCTGCGGGCCGGCGGCCGCTCTCAGCGCCGTCGGCGCGCTGGCGTCAGTTCCGTAGCGCGACAGGCCCGTAGAGTTGGTGTGTGACCGCGGTTCCCGCCCCCGACTTCGGACCCGATGCCGGCGTGCCCTGGCATTACGGCGACCCGCTGGGTGAACAGCGCGCGGCCGAGACCGACGCCGTGCTGGTCGACCGCTCGCACCGGGGTGTCCTCACGCTGACCGGCGGGGACCGGCAGACCTGGCTGCACAGCATCTCCACGCAGCACGTCAGCGCGCTCTCCGACGGCGCGAGCACCGAAAACCTCAGCCTCGACGGGCAGGGGCGGGTCGAAGATCACTGGATCCAGACCGAGCTCGGCGGCGTCACCTACCTCGACACCGAGCCGTGGCGGGGCCGGCCGCTGCTGGACTACCTGCGCTCGATGGTGTTCTGGTCGGACGTGACGCCCGGCTCCGCCGACCTGGCGGTGCTCTCGCTGCTCGGTCCGCGGCTCGGTGAGCGCCGTGTGCTCGACGCGCTGGGTGTCGGCGCCCTGCCGGGTGATGCTGCCTCAGCGGTGGCCGGCGGCTTCCTGCGGCGCAGGCCCGGCGCCCGACCGGATCGGGTCGAGCTGGACCTGGTGGTGCCGCGCGGCGAGTCGGCCGACTGGCAGCGCCGGCTGGCGCAGGCCGGGGTGCGGCCGGCGGGGGTGTGGGCCTACGAAGCGCACCGGGTGGCGGCCGTGCGGGCGCGGTTGGGCGTGGACACCGACGAGCGCACGATCCCGCACGAGGTGGGCTGGATCGGTGGGCCCGGCCAGGGTGCGGTGCACTTGGACAAGGGCTGCTATCGCGGGCAGGAAACCGTCGCGCGGGTGCACAACCTGGGCAAGCCGCCGCGGATGCTGGTGCTGGTGCATCTGGACGGCTCCACGGACCGGCCGTCGACAGCCGACGCGGTGCTGGCCGGCGGCCGCAGGGTGGGGCGGCTCGGAACCGTGGTCGACCACGTCGAGCTGGGTCCGGTGGCGCTGGCTCTGCTCAAGCGGGGATTGCCGGCCGACACTGCGCTGGTGACAGGCCACGATGGCCAGGTGGCGGCGGTCATCGACGCCGACTCGCTGCCGGCGCCCGATGAGGCTGGCGCCGGGCGGGTGGCCGTCGAGCGGTTGCGCGGCTTCTCCAGATGAGGGGCCAGATGAGAGGCCCGATGAGAGGCCCGATGGGGGTGCCGACGGCGGGCAGGGGGCGCCACCGCCCGACCAGGCGGCACGGTAAGCTGTCGCCAGGAAAATAACGACACGACTGATCGGAGCCGCCTACTTGTTGGGCCGCTCCGTTATTGCGCGAGGGGGTTCCCCCATGGGCCGCGGCCGGGCTAAGGCGAAGCAGACCAAAGTTGCCCGAGAACTGAAGTACAGCTCCCCGCAGACCGATTTCGACCGGCTTCAGCGCGAGCTTTCCGGCTCGGGGGGCGACGACGGCCTCCTCGACGGCGACGACCGGTTCCCGGACGACCCGTGGGACGACGACTGACGCTTTTGTTAGCAACCGGCAATCGACCCCCTTGCTGGCGGCAGCTGAAAACCACATCCGACGGGTGGCGTGACGGTCGACTGGGCGTCCTGTGCGTCGACTGTGCATCCATGGCGGCCCGGTGCGTCGAGTGTGCGTCCAGGGCGACGACACGCCGATGAGCTCCGCCCTGTGCGCACACTGAAATCCCTGAGCGCACACTCGATGCCGGAGTCCCGCGATCGACGGCGGCGGAC
>NZ_JAVKSH010000070.1:0-20719 GCF_039583805.1 Mycobacterium sp.
TAGGGTTAGTTCGTGACTCACTACGACGTCGTCGTCCTCGGAGCCGGCCCCGGCGGTTACGTCGCCGCGATCCGCGCCGCCCAGCTGGGCCTCGACACCGCAATCGTCGAACCCAAGTACTGGGGCGGCGTGTGCCTCAACGTCGGCTGCATCCCGTCCAAGGCGTTGCTGCGCAACGCCGAACTGGCGCATATCCTCACCAGGGAAGCCGAGACCTTCGGGATCGGCGGCGAGGCCACCGTCGACTTCGGCATCGCCTACGACCGCAGCCGCAAGGTAGCCGAGGGCCGCGTGGCCGGTGTGCACTTCCTGATGAAGAAGAACAAGATCACCGAGATCCACGGCTACGGCCGGTTCGCCGACGCCCACACGCTCTCGATCGAGCTCAACGACGGTGGCACCGACCAAGTGAGCTTCGACAACGCGATCGTCGCCACCGGTGCCACCACCCGGCTGGTGCCGGGCACCTCGTTGTCGGCCAACGTCGTCACCTACGAGGAGCAGATCCTGTCCCGGGAGCTGCCGGCCTCGATCGTGATCGCCGGCGCGGGCGCCATCGGCATGGAGTTCGGCTACGTCATGGCCAACTACGGCGTCGACGTCACGATCGTGGAGTTCCTGCCCCGGGCACTGCCCAACGAAGACGCCGAGGTGTCCAAGGAGATCGAGAAGCAGTTCAAGAAGCTCGGCGTCAACATCCGCACCGGCACCAAGGTCGAGTCGATGTCCGACGACGGCGCGCAGGTGACCGTTACGGTCAGCAAGGACGGTGACACCGAGCAGCTCAAAGCCGATAAGGTGTTGCAGGCCATCGGGTTTGTCCCCAACGTCGACGGGTATGGACTCGACAGGGCCGGGGTGGCGCTGACCGATCGCAAGGCGATCGGCATCGACGACCACATGCGCACCAGCGTGAGCCACATCTACGCGATCGGTGATGTCACCGGGCTGCTGCAGCTCGCCCACGTCGCCGAGGCGCAAGGTGTGGTGGCCGCCGAAACCATCGCCGGCGCAGAGACGATGCCGCTCGGCGACTACCGGATGATGCCGCGCGCCACGTTCTGTCAGCCGCAGGTCGCCAGCTTCGGGCTCACCGAAGAACAGGCCCGCGCCGAGGGCTACGACGTGCGGGTCGCCAAGTTCCCCTTCACCGCAAACGGCAAGGCGCACGGCGTCGGCGACCCCAGCGGTTTCGTGAAACTCGTCGCCGACGTCAGCCACGGCGAGCTGCTCGGCGGGCACCTGATCGGGCACGACGTGTCCGAGTTGTTGCCCGAACTCACCCTGGCACAGAAGTGGGACCTGACCGTAAACGAGTTGGCGCGCAACGTCCATACCCACCCGACCATGTCGGAGGCGCTGCAGGAATGCTTCCACGGCCTAACCGGGCACATGATCAACTTCTAGCGCGATGCGTACCGATACCGATACCGTCACCGGCGCCGTTGGCGGCGCAGTTGCCGGCTACCTGGGGTGGCTGGTCGCGATCTCGGTCGGGGCTGCGGTCACCACGGTCAGTCGATGGAGTCCGATCGTGCTGGCCGTCTCGCTGGTGCTGGGGCTGGGGGCTGCGTCGTGGGGGTGGCTGCTGCGGCGGCGGCGACGGTATCCGTTGGCGTCGTTCGCGTTTGCGCTGCCGGTCGCCCCCGTCCTGCTGACCCTGGGCGTGCTGGCTGACCTCTACTTGTGACCGGGGCGGTCCATCGGGATCGCCAGCGCCGACATCGTCGCCGCCAGACCGTCGTATTGCCCTGCGAGCATGCAGAATTCGATGAGCTGACGCCGATCGAGGTGAGCAGACAGCTGCTGCCAGACCTCGGCGCTGATCGAGCGGTTGGTGACGAACTCGTCGGCGGCCCGCAACAACGCTTGTTGTCGCTCGGTGAGCCCGTCGGCACGCTCGGGCCACGCGAAAATAGTCTCTTGCGTCTGCCCGTCCAGCCCGTGGCGACGCGCCATCCTGCGGTGGTACTGCAACTCGTATTCGCAGTTGCGCAGATGCGCGACCCGCAGGATCACCAGTTCGGTGTCGGCTCGCGGCAGCCGGCCCCGCAGCAGCGCGCCGGAGTAGGGCAGCCACATCCAGAACAGCCGCTTGTGCTGGCCCAGTGTGGTGAACAGGTGCATCTGCGGGGCGCGGACGGCGCGCGCTGCAAGCTTGGCCACCACCCAGTTGACCACTCCCAGCTCGCGCAGCCGCCCCGAGGCGGGAATGCGGCTCATGGCTGCCTCACCAGATACGGCGACACCGTGCTGCGGTGCTCGTCGATGTCGAGGGCGCGGCCCAACGTGGGGAAGGCCCGCTGCGGACAGTTGTCGCGTTCGCAGACCCGGCAGCCCGCGCCGATCGGGGTGGCCGCAATGTTCGGGTTGCCTGACAAATCCAGTCCTTCCGAGTAGACCAGCCGGTGGGCGTGACGCAGTTCGCAGCCCAGGCCGATAGCGAAGGTTCTACCGGGCTGACCATACCGCGAGGCCCGTCGCTCGACGGTGCGGGCGACCCACAGGTAGCTGCGCCCGTCGGGCATCTCGGCGATCTGCACACAGATCTTGCCCGGGTTGGCGAACGTCTCGTAGACGTTCCACAGAGGGCAGGTCCCGCCGCTCGGCGAGAAGTGAAAACCCTTGGCGGACTGACGCTTTGACATGTTCCCGGCCCGGTCGACGCGGACGAACGAGAACGGCACGCCGCGCAGCGACGGTCGCTGCAGGGTAGAAAGCCGGTGCCCTATGGTCTCGTAGCTCACCGAGTAGAACGCCGAGAGCCGCTCGATGTCGTAGCCGAAGTTCTCCGCTACGTCGTGAAATTGCCGGTAGGGCAGCACCACTGCGGCGGCGAAGTAATTAGCAAGCCCCAGCCGGGCCAGGGTGCGCGACTCCTCGGAGGTGTACTTGCGCTCGTCGACCATGGCGTCGATCATGTCGCCGAACTCCAGGTACGCCAGCTCGGCGGCCACCTTGAACACCCGCAGGCCCACCGCAAGGTGGGTGCTGATCTCCAGGGTCTTGGTTTTCGGGTCGTCGCGGTGCAACACCGTGTCGCCCAGGTCGATGCGCTTGCCGACGTGTACGCCGTGCACCTCTTCGTGCGGCATGGTGATCGACCCGGTGCCGCTGCCGTCGGAGTGGCGCTCTTCGGTCGCGGCGGCCAGTTGGGCGGTGGTGATCCGGTGACGCCGGTGCAGGTTGACCATCGCACGGGCCAGCCTGGGGTGGGCGCTGACCATGTCGGCAATCTCGGTCAGGTCGACGTCGAGGTCGCGGTCCATCGTCAACGCGCTCGCCGCGCAGCCGGCGCACGCGGGAGCCGACGAACGTCTTGGGCATCCGGTCCAGCGGACCCGCGCTGCGAAGGTCCGATTCGCAGATTTGGCACGCCGGGTGTTTCGCCCCACGGCCCACCGTTTGGCATGATTTGACCCTGGCAGGAATTGACCCTGGCAGGAATTGACCCTGGCAGGAATTTGGCCCAGAGTGGCGATCAACCGAGGAGTGCCGTCGTGAGCCTGGACAAAGTGATGATGGCGGTGCCCGACGGCCATCCCGACGTCTTCGATCAGCAATGGCCGGTGCGGTTTGCCGACCTCGACCGCGACGGCCGTCTGCGCTTCGATGCCGCCACCCGCCACATTCAGGACATCGGTCAGGATCAGCTGCGCGAGATGGGGTTCGAGGAAACCCACCCGCTGTGGATCGTCCGCCGCACCATGATCGACTTGATCCGGCCCATCGAGTCCCAGGACATGCTGCGCCTGCGTCGCTGGTGCTCGGGGACCTCCAACCGATGGTGCGAGATGCGGGTCCGTGTCGATGGGATGCGCACGGGCGGGCTGATGGAGTCCGAGGCGTTCTGGATCAACATCAACCGGGAGACCCAGGGGCCGGCGCGGATCGCCGACGACTTCCTGGAAGGTCTGCACCGGACCACGGACGTCGACCGGCTGCGGTGGAAGGCATATCTGACTCCCGGCGGTCGCGAGGATGCGCAGGAGATCCACGAGTATCCGGTTCGGGTCACCGACATCGACATGTTCGACCACATGAACAACTCCGTGTACTGGGGGGTCGTCGAGGACTACCTGTCGTCCCGCCCGGAACTGCTCGCGGCGCCGCTGCGGGTGACCATCGAGCACGAGGCGCCGGTGGCGCTGGGCGACAAGCTCGAGGTCATCTCCCACGTCTACCCGCCCGGCTCGACCGAGAAATTCGGTCCCGGGCTGACGGATCGCACTGTTACGACGCTCACATATGCCGTCGGCGACGAGACCAAGGCGGTCGCGGCGATCTTCACCCGGTAGCCGCGCCGTCGCCATCGGGCAGCTCGTGCCTGCTGTGCGCTGAACTGCGGTTACCCGGCTGACCGCGGCGACACCTGAGCGGACCGCGCCCGGGTGATTCTTTGCAATATTTGCAAAATCCGCGAAACCCGTAGCGGGAGTTGGCAAAACGTCTTCGAGCTGCAGAAGGCGATGATCGCGGCCGGCGTCGCGGGCACCCACTGGCAGGACCAGCTGGCGTCGGAAAAGAAGTGCGGCCACCAGGGCGCCAAGGTGCTGATCCCGACCGGCCAGCACATTCGCACGCTGACCTCGGCGCGGCTGGCCGCCGGCGTGTGCGACGCGCCGACCGTCGTCATCGCGCGCACCGACGCCGAGTCGGCGACCCTGCTCATCTCCAACGTCTACGAGCGCGACCAGCCGTTCGTCACCGGTGAGCGCAGCAAGGAAGGCTTCTACCGGATGTCGGGCGGCCTGCAGCCGTGCATCGCCCGGGCCAGGGCCTATGCGCCGTACGCCGATCCGATCGGGATGGAGACCGGCACCCCGACCTCGAGCTGGCCGCGAAGTTCGCCGAGGGTGTCAAGGCCGAGTTCCCCGACCAGATGCTGGCCTACAACTGCTCGCCGTCGTTCAACTGGCGCAAACGCCTCGACGACGCGACCATCGCCAAGTTCCAAAAAGAGTTGGGCGCCATGGGATTCAAGTTCCAGTTCAGCACGGTGGCGGGCTTCCCCACCGCTGAACTACTCGATGTTCGACCTGGCCTGCGGCTATGCCCGCAACCAGATGAGCGCCTACGTCGAGCTGCAGGAGCGCGAGTTCGCGGCCGAGGAGCGTTGGTACACCGCGACCAAGCACCAGCGTGAGGTCGGCGCCGGCTGATTCGACCGGATCGCCACTACCGTCGACCCGACGTCGTCGACGACGGCGCTGGCCGGGTCGACCGAAGAGGGCCAGTTTCGAGCTCGTCCCATCGAGTGTGAAACTGTTGCGAGATCTGAGCCGATTTTTCGCAACAGTTTCACGCTCGGCGCCGGCGACAGTGGCGGCGCCGGCGACAGTGGCGGCGCCGGCGACAGTGGCGGCGCCGGCGGAAGGAGTGACGTGTCGATCGAACGAGTGGGTGTGATCGGGGCCGGGCAGATGGGCGCCGGAATCGCTGAGGTGTCAGCCCGCGCAGGTGTCGACGTCCTGGTCTTCGAGACCACCGACGCCCTGGTCAGCGCGGGCCGCAACCGCATCGTCCGCTCCGTGGACCGCGGCGTGAGCGCCGGCAAGATCACCGAGCACGAGCACGACGCCGCCCTCGCCAGGCTGACATTCACTACCGACATGGCCGACCTGGCCGACCGGCAGCTGGTGATCGAGGCGGTGATCGAGGACGAGGACGTCAAAACCGGTATCTTCGCCGAGCTCGACCGCGTCGTCACCGATCCGGACGGGGTGCTGGCGTCCAACACGTCGAGCATCCCCATCATGAAGCTGGCCGCGGCCACCAAGAACCCCCAGCGCGTCCTGGGTCTGCACTTCTTCAACCCTGTTCCGGTGCTGCCGTTGGTGGAGCTGGTCAGCACGCTGGTCACCGACCCCGCGGCCGCGGCCACAGCCGAGGAGTTCGCCGGCGCCGTGCTGGGCAAGCAGGTGGTGGTGTGCGCCGACCGGTCGGGCTTCGTCGTCAACGCGTTGCTGGTGCCCTACCTGCTTTCAGCCATCCGCATGGTCGAGGCAGGGTTCGCCACGGTCGAGGACGTCGACAAGGCGGTGGTTGCCGGTTTGTCGCATCCGATGGGGCCGCTGAAGCTGTGCGACCTGGTCGGCCTCGACACGTTGAAGCTGATCGCCGACAAGATGTACGAGGAGTTCAAGGAGCCGCACTACGGGCCGCCGCCCCTGTTGCTGCGGATGGTGGAGGCGGGTTTGCTGGGAAAGAAATCCGGTCAGGGTTTCCATTCGTACTGAAGTGACTATTGTCGCTGCGTCCGCATCACGCGCGGCCGCTGGACACCTGGGCAGCCAATCTGCAGGCCAATCGTGACAGGGCCGTCGCCGCGCAGCCCGAAGAGGTCGACGACCGCTTCATGCGGTCCCAGACGGGGTGCGCCGACTTCTTCCGCCGGGGGATCACCAACGTGGCCCAGTTCACGCTGAGCAAGTAGGCGGGCACCCGCCCGCGTGAGTTCGGCCCGACGGCCCGCCGGCCGGCTGAAGGCCAGGCGGCCCGCTCGACCATGGTGCACTGGCACACGTTCGGGTAGCCGTCGCGGAACAGCTCCCGGCAACCGGTGAGGTGCCGCAGGAAGGTGAACCGCATCAGCGACATCGTCCGCTTCAGCCCGAGCTTCTCGGCCCCCTCGGCAGCGGGCACCACGATCGAATGCCGCAGCATCACGCCGTCGCCGGGCGGCACGTGGTGTCACATCGTGAAGAAGTCGGCGTAACACTCGTAGGTGCCGACGCCGTCGGCGAAGTGCTCGAACGCGCCCAGCGAGACGATGCGTTCCACCGGTTCGTCGAACTCCTCCCAGCCGTGCAGCCGCACCTGCATGGACCGCGGGCTGTCCATCGCAGCGAACTTCTGCTGGTCGTGGGCCAGCTGATTCTCGCTCAGCGTCAGCCCGACCACGCTGACGTCGTAGCGCTCGACCGCTCGCCGCTATTGCATCGCGGACAGCCCGGCGATCGGCTGGCGCCAGGCCGGCGCTGTACCAGCGACGTTGCGCCACATCTGCGCCAAGCCAAAGTCCGCGCCGGTCCACGGACTCTCAACGGTCACCTGTGCATCCTCCACAGCCCGGTGTTGGCGAGATCGGACGCGCGACGCAAGCGGCGGGTGGGGGCGGTCCACCACGTGTCAGCGTCGCTCACTGGTGACCTCGGCACTTCCCGACCTGTGCGCCGGTGACATGACGGCCGCAAGTGAAGGGTCAGGATCGCCTTGATGCCGACCCCTGGGACTGGTGATAACGCTGACCCGGTTGAATATCGTGGTGGCGGCGTGTTCGGCGGTGTCGAGGAGGTTTTCGGTGTCAGTGCTCGTCGTCGACAGGCGCGCGACTTCGGTTTCGCAGACGTCGATCGCGCTGGTCAGTACCGCGGCGGTCAACGCCACCTCCCAGGCTCGGCCCGGCTGTAGTTCATCGAGGGCGGCTTGCAGGGCCTCGGTGAGAGCGGCGAAGTCGTCAAGGCGCCGCCGCCGTAGGGTCTCGCTGTCGGCGATGGTAGCCAAATAGTCCGCGAGCCCCTGCAGGTGCCCTTCGGCGTGGCGACGGCGAAGGTCGGCGATATACCAGCCCAGGACCGCGTCGCAGGGCGAATCGTGCGGGCAGCGCTGCCGGATCGCCGCCGGCGGCCCGGCCAGCCAATCCTCCTCGTCGAAAAACAGGTCGGTCTTGGTTGGAAAGTAGTTCAGCACGGTCTGCGCGGACACGCCAACCGCGTCGGCGACCTGGGCCAGCGTGGTGTTGTCGAAGCCGTTGCGCATGAACAACTCGGTCGCCGCGTCGCTGATCGCGCGCCGGGTGGCCTGTTTTTTGCGGTGTCTCAATCCGTTGCCCACAACCTTTGATCCTAACGCTAAGTTTGTGTTAGCCTAATTTTTGTGTCACTAAAAGAAAGAGAAGAGTTTGTGGTGGTGGGCTCCTCTGGCCGGGTCGGCGGGCTGGTGGTCGAGGGGCTGGTCGCAGCCGGACAGCGAGTGCGCGCGGTTGCGCGAAACCCGGGGTCGGGCGGGCCTGGGGTCACGCCACACGCCGCCGACGTTCGCGATACGGGGGCCCTGCGGCCGGTACTGCGCGGCGCCACGGGCATCTTTCTCAACCTGCCGCCGCTGCTCACAGTGGAGGACCTTCGCAAGGTGGCGGGCGAGATCCGGGCATCCGGGATCGCCACGGTGGTGCTGTTGTCCTCGGATCTGGTGGGGTTGTATCCGGGCTCGGTGATGGCCGCGCCGCACGAGCGCGAGGAGAACGTGCTCGGGGAGATTTTCGGGAACGGACTGGTGAGTCTGCGGCCGGGGATGTTCATGGACAACGACATCACCGAATGGGCGCCCTCAATCCGGTGCCGCGACGAGATCCTGACCGCGTTTCCGGAGTCGCTGCAGCTGCCGGTCGCGCCGGTCGATATCGCGGCACACGCCGTCGAGGCGCTGACCAGCGGATCTGTCAGCGCGACATCACCGCGATATGTGCTGGGACCGCAATGGCTGTGCGCCCGCGAGCGGGCGGCGATTATTGCCGCCACCCGAGGACGGCCGGTCGCGGTGCGCCAGATTTCTCCCGCCGACTATCGGGCGCTGCTGGCCAGGGCGCTGCCCGAGCCGATCGCCCATCAAAAAGCCGCGATGCTCGCTACGGCACCACAGTCGATCGTCGACTGTCCAGATCCCGGCCCAGGAGGTGAGCGCACACCATATTCGGCGTGGGCGGCGGCGAACGTGTCGTCCTTCACTGGCGGCGACCGGTGAAGGGGAGATCAGCCGACTTCGAAGTTGAGACCAACCTCGCCTGACGCAGCACCACGACCATGCGCGGGGCGTGGGGGTGACTCTGCACCGGTGCCTGATCGACGCACGACAACTCCGGTGCGCTATCAACCGTCTATTTCGTGATCCGACGGCGGTGTAGCTCCCGTTCTGTCTAAATTCAGGCAAGGTCGAGCCCCAGCCGCAGCCGATGTCGAGCAGCGTCATGTCGTCACGCTCGAAGTACGCGCCGCTGTAGCTCATCGTCGGGTCCAGCCGGAGCCGGCAGAAATCGTTGGACCGGGCCTAGTGCGACGCGACGTTCTTTAAGTTCGGCTGCAGACGGGTGGTGGCGGAAGGGTGCTCCCCGGGCGTCATAGCGCCCGGCCCGATACGCCGGTCCGCAGAGCGGCCATCGGCCCGGCTCGGGCCCTGTCCGGCGCCGACGGCGGCGTCCCGGGCGCGGCCTCAGAACGCCGTCAGCACCGCGCCGATCGCCAGACCCCCCACCAGCAACGCGCCCGCCTGACGGACATGCACCCAGGCCAGCGCGGCGTACCACAGCGGCCACACCGGGAATCCGTCCGGCGGCTGCGCGGGCGGCGGGCGGCGAAAATGCGGCCACACGGCGACCAGCCGCGGCAGCGCCAACCCGACCAGCAGCGCCGGCCACGGCATCGCACCCGCCAGCATCGCCACCGCGACCAGCACGTAGAAGCCCAGCATCATTGCCAGCGTGACGGCCCGAGCCCGGGTCTCGCCGAGAAGCACCGGCAGCGTCCGGATACCGAGGGGCTGGTCGTAGGGAATCTTGTCGATGTGCTTGCCCATCAGCACCGTCGTGCACAACAGTCCATACGGCAGCGACGCCAGCACGACACCCCAGTTCAGCGCGCCGACCGCGCTGTAGTAGGTGCCGCACACCATCAGCGGGCCCCAGACCACGAAGACGTCCGGCTCACCGAGGCCGCGCTTCTTCAGCCGCACCGGCGGAGCGGTGTAGGCGACGCTGAGCACGAACCCCGACAGCGCGAACGCCACCACCGGCCAGCCGCGCGCCCAGGTCAGCACGACGAGGATGAGCAGGTCGGCCAGGTTGACCGCGACCACCGCGAGTGCCAGGGTGCGGCGGCTGACCAGCCCGGCCAGCACTGGATGCGGCGCGTAGAGGGCCCGCGGATAGTCGGCGGAGTCGGTACCGGTCTGCGTGTCGTAGAGGTCGTTCATCAGGTTGTTTGCGATGTGCGCCAACGTGATTCCGGCGACGGACAGCGCCAGCCAGCGCCAGTCCAGGCCGGGTTGGCCGATTGCCAGCAGCGCGGCGACCAGGCCGGACATCAGCGTCATCGGCACGACCGCCGCGCGCGTGACGACCAGCCAGCGAGTGACGACGTCGACCGGCCCGTCCGGCGGCGGGTTGGTGGTGCTCAGGGCGTACATCCACGACTTAAACCGGGAGCGGGCCGTGACCGGGGCCATAACCCGGATTGTAGACCGCGGGTCCGCTCGGCTAGCCGGATCGCGGCGGGACGATCGGTTGGGGATGCGGCTCGCCCCGGAACTTCTCCAGCGACCCGCCGACCTCGACGATCCCGCACAGAGCATTCCAGCTGAGCATCGTCAGGTAGTCGATCAGCTCGTCGGCGGCGATCCGCGGGTCGAGCAGCCACGAGTGGGTGGCCAGCTGGACGCCGCCGACGATCATGTAGGCCCACGGCTCCACCCCGCCGACGTCCATCCCCACGGCGTTCATGCGGCGGCGCAGCATCACCGCGAGCATCCGGGCGATGATCCGCTCGGAGTCGGCGATCACCTTGCTCTTGCTGGCCGAGCTGTTGGCCATCACGAACCGGTAGGGCTCGGGCTCGGCCGCCACGGTTTCCACATACACCCGGATGAGATCGCGGGTCAGGTCGAAACCGTCCAGGTTCGACGACAGCGCCGCCGCCATGTTGGGGATCAGCGTGATCTGCGCGAAGCGCATCGCCACAGCGGTCGTGAGGTCGTTCTTGTCCACGAAGTAGCGGTACAGCACGGTCTTGGAGACCCCGATCTCGCCGGCGATCTCGTCCATGCTCACGTCGCGGCCCCGCCGCCGGATCGCGTCGATCGTGCCGTCGATCAGCTCGTTTCGGCGCTCCACCTTGTGCCGGTGCCAACGCCGCTTCCGGCCGTCGGTCTTGACGGTCCCAGCCCGGGCTAGCTCTGCCACTATCGCGCGATCCCATCCACTAGATGCCGTCAATACTACGGATTGAGCACTCGGGCCGATCACGTCTTGCGCTTCCGGGCGCAGGGCGGTAACAGTAACTGCTTGCGGCGATAGCGGATGATGGTGAGGTGACTCACCGGCTGCGTCCGGACCCGGCGGCAACCCGGGCGCGGGTGTCGTTCGCGGAATCCTTCGTCGGCGCCGACCCGGTTGCCGACGCCCAGCGACGCCGCGGGCTGCGCCGCATGAAGGTGGTGGCGCTGGGTTTCCTGGTCGGTGCCACCGCAGTTTTTCTCGGCTGCCGGTGGCTGCGGGCCGACGGGGTGACCGCGGCCTGGGTCGGGTATGTCGGCGCTGCGGCGGAGGCCGGCATGGTGGGTGCGCTGGCGGATTGGTTCGCCGTCACCGCGTTGTTCACCCACCCGCTGGGCATCCCGATTCCGCACACCGCGATCGTCAAACGCAAGAAAGACCAGCTCGGCCAGGGCCTGGGCACCTTCGTGCGGGAAAACTTCCTCGCGGCGCCGGTGGTGGAGACCAAAATCTGGGACGCGCAGGTCGCCGGCCGGCTGGGCAAGTGGCTTTCGGACTACTCGCACGCCCGACGGGTGGCCGCCGAAACGGCGACGGTGCTGCGGGTCGGGGTGGAACTGCTGCGCGACGAGGACGTCCAGCAGGTCATCGACCGGATGTTTGTGCGGCGCATCGCGGAGCCGAAGTGGGGTCCGCCCGTGGGCCGGGTGCTGGCCACGCTGCTGGCCGAGAATCGCCAGGAGGCCCTGATCCAGTTGCTGGCCGACCGGGCCTTCCAGTGGTCGCTGAACGCAGGCGAGGTCATCCAGCGGGTGGTTGAGCGGGATTCGCCGGCCTGGTCGCCGCGTTTCGTCGACCACTTGGTCGGCGACCGCATTCACCGGGAGCTGATGGACTTCACCGACAAGGTGCGCCGCGATCGGCACCACGAGCTGCGCCGGTCGGCAACCCGTTTCCTGTTCGACTTCGCCGCCGACCTGCAGCATGACGAGGCCACGATCGCCCGGGCCGAGGCGGTCAAGGAGCAGCTGATGGCCCGCGACGAGATCACCAATGCCGCGGCCACCGCCTGGAAAACCGCGAAACATCTGGTCCTGGAGGGTGTCGACGACCCGTCCAGCGCGTTGCGCGTCCGCATCACCGACGCGGTGGTGCGGGTGGGCGAGTCGCTGCGCGACGACGCCGACCTGCGCGACAAGGTGGACAACTGGATCGTGCGGGCCGCCCAGCATCTCGTGTCGCAGTACGGCGTGGAGATCACCGCGATCATCACCGAGACGATCGAGCGCTGGGACGCCGCCGAAGCCAGCCGGCGCATCGAACTGCACGTGGGCCGTGACCTGCAGTTCATTCGGATCAACGGTACGGTGGTGGGCTCGCTGGCCGGGTTGGCCATCTACGCGATCGCGCAACTGTTGTTCTGAGCTGCGCTAACAAGTGCTTGCAAAAGTTAGCACTACCGCGTAGCGTGGTGCGCGTCCACCCCTGACGACCCCACCCGAGGAGCCGCCAATGCCCCAGGACGAGAAGCTTGCCGCAGTCGTGTCCAGCGCCGCGTCGGACATCGGCAGCTTCATCCGCGCACAGCGGGAGGCCGCGCACGTGTCGGTACGGCAGCTGGCGGACAGGGCCGGCGTCAGCAACCCCTACCTCAGCCAGATCGAGCGAGGGTTGCGCAAACCGTCCGCCGACGTGCTCAGCCAGATCGCCAAGGCGCTGCGGGTCTCCGCCGAGGTCCTCTACGTGCGGGCCGGCATCCTCGAGCCCAGCGAGGGCAGCCAGGTCCGCGACGCGGTGATCACCGACACGGCGATCACCGAGCGGCAAAAACAGGTGCTGCTCGACATCTATGCGTCGTTCGTACAGCAAAACGAACTGAACCATGAGGAGAGCACCCCCGCGTAACCTTGCCTGGCTCTCGACCACGCAACACCCGAGAACGAAAACCACATCCGAGAACGAAAACCCGCTACGAAAGGAAACACCATGCCCGACAACCCGACGATCGACGAGCTGAAGGCCCCGTTGCTGGCCGCACTGGGTGCGGCCGACCTGGCGCTGGCCACGGTGAACGACTTGCTCACCGATCTGCGCGACCGCGCCGGCGAGACCCGGACCGACACCCGCAGCCGGGTCGAGGAGAGCCGTGCGCGCCTGGTCAAGCTGCAGGAGGACCTGCCCGAGCAGATGCGTGACCTGCGCGAGCGCTTCACCTCCGACGAGCTGCGCAAGGCCGCCGAAGGCTACCTGGAGGCCGCGACCACCCGCTACAACGAGCTCGTCGTGCGCGGCGAGGCCGCCCTGGAGCGGCTGCGCAGCCAGTCCGGCTTCGAGGACGCGTCGGCGCGCGCCGAGGTCTACGTCGACCAGGCGGTTGAGTTGACCCAGGAGGCGCTGGGCACCGTGGCGTCGCAGACCCGCGCGGTCGGCGAGCGCGCCGCCAAGCTGGTCGGTATCGAGCTGCCCAAGAAGGCCAGCGCCAAGAAGGCGCCGGCCAAGAAGTCACCGGCCAAGAAGACGACGGCCAAGAAGTCGCCGGCGAAGAAATCGCCGGGCAAGAAGGTCACCCAGAAGTAAGTCCGCTCGCTCACCTCACCCGACTCCGTGTTGCCCGACCGGGCAACACGGAGTCGACGTGTGCGGCGATGCCCGCATAGTCTTAGCGGCGTGAACCTTGTGGATTCCGTCATGCTGGTCTTGATGGTCGGCGTCATGCTGACGACGCTGTACGCGTTCGTGCACGCGGCGCTGCAGCGGCCCGACGCGTACACCGCCGCTGAAAAGCTGACCAAGCCGGTGTGGCTGGTGATTCTGGGCGCCGCCCTGCTGCTGGCGTGCGTGCTCGGCGTGCTCGGTATGGCGGTCGCCGCCTGCGCGGCGGGCGTCTACCTGGTGGACGTCCGGCCCAGGCTGCTGGAAATACAGGGCAAGTCGCGCTAGCGGTATGCGAGCTCTGATCGCGGCGGCGGCGCTCCCCGTCGCGCTGTTGGGTGTTCCCGCCGCGACCGCCGATCCGGGTGCGGACGGACCGGGCGCTGCTCCCTACGCCGCGCCTTTCGTCGACCACACCCAGTGGGTGCAGTGGGGCCGGTTGTCCAGCCTGCGGGTGTACCCGACGCCGTCGGCGCGCTTGGCCGCTCGTGACCTCGGAACCGACGCGGACGCCGCCGAGGCGTGGGCCGAGGTGCTCGCCACGGCGCCCGATGCCGCAAACCCCGGGATGCGCGAACAGTTCTGGTGCCATTGGCAGATGGCTGAGTTCGTGCAGCCCGGCAAGGTCAGCTGGAACCTCGAGCCGTGGCGGCCCGTCGTCGACGCCGGCGAGATGATCGCGTCCGGCTGCAACCCCGGCGGCCGGCAAGAACCGCTCTGATGCCGGGCCGGCCGACCCGCGACCAGGTGGCGGCGCTGGTCGATCACACGCTGCTGACTCCCGAAGCGACGCCCGCCGACGTGTCCGCCGTCGTCGCCGAAGCCCGTGAACTCGGCGTCTGCGCCGTCTGCGTCTCGCCGTCGATGGTGCCGGCCGCCGTCGGCGCCGGCGGGGTGCGGGTCGCGGCGGTGGCTGGCTTCCCGTCGGGCAAGCACCGCCCGCAGATCAAGGCGCGCGAAGCGGCGCTGGCGGTTGCCGACGGCGCCAGCGAGATCGACATGGTGATCGACATCGGTGCCGCGCTGGCCGGCGACGTCGACGCCGTGCGGTCCGACATCGCCGCGGTGCGCGCCGCGGTGCCCGCTGCGGTGCTCAAGGTGATCGTCGAGTCGGCGGTGTTGCTGCCCGCCGGCACCACCCTGGCTGACGTGTGCCGCGCCGCCGAGGACGCCGGCGCCGACTTCGTCAAGACCTCGACCGGTTTTCATCCCGCCGGCGGGGCCACGGTAGCCGCCGTCGCGCTGATGGCCGGCGCGGTCGGGGGGCGGCTCGGCGTCAAGGCCAGCGGCGGCATCCGCACCGCCGCCGACGCGATCGCCATGCTCGACGCCGGCGCCACCCGGCTGGGGCTGTCCGGGACGCGTGCGGTGCTCGACGGGCTGGCCTGAGCGTCAGATGGGCTGAGCGTCAGATGGCCTGAGCGTCAGATGGCCTGAGCGTCAGAGGTTGGTGAAACACGGGTCCTGCCCGCCGTCGCCGCCGGCCGGGATGGTGGCGTTGCGGGTCGAGAAGGTGGCCTGCACGCCGCTGTCGGTGACCTTCACGGTGTCGGCGTGGATGCCCAGCGGGTAGTCGTGGGTCGCTTTGGCGGTGAAGTCGTCGAGGTTCTTCTGGACGGTGTCCGTCGACATCTTCGAGCCCAGCGCAGTCAACTCGACCACCCGCAGCGACAGTCCGTTGTTGACGATCTCCGGCTTGACGGTGGCGCTGTCCAGCAGGCCCGCCAGTCGGAGGGTCCCGTCGGTGGGGTCGGCGGTGACCTGGCCGGTGACGAAGCCGCCCAGCACCGGGATGGCGTCCTCGATGGACTTCCTGATGCCGTCCGCCGACCAGGTGATGGTGCCGGTCAGCGACCCGATCGTGCCGGCGGAGCCGGTGGTTTTGTGCAGCCGGACGTCGTGGATGTCGATACTGACCGCCATGCCCTTGGCGCTGCGCACTTGGTTGCCCGCCGTCTGCACCGAGATGTTGGGGTAGTCACCGGTGATGAACTGCCACAGCAGCGGCGGCATCGCGGCGAACGACACCGTCGCGCGGTCCTGAACCTCGCACCCGACCGCGCTGGCGACTTTGCTCGCGGCGAAGTGGCGAGCATACAGCTCGGCGCCGATCAGCGCGGCGACCACCAGGAGCACAACGATCAGGGCGACCAGGGCCACCGATACCGGGTTTCGGGAGAAACGGCGTCCGGACTTCGCCGGTGGCGCCTGCTGCGGGGGAGCCGGTGGGCGGGCGGGCTGCGGCGGCGGGGAAATGCGATCTGTGCGCGGATCCTGCGCACGGCCGCCCACCGGAATCTGCCGCGTCGCAGATTCCGACGGTGGGCCGGGCCGAGGCCGGGCGGGCGGCCCGGACGGGTGTGCCGGTCGCGGCGGGCCGCCGCCGGCGGGTCCTTGCGGCGTCGTCATCAGCCCGATTGTGCCCCATCGCGTGGGACCGAGCCGGGGACCGTCGTTACAGGCCGGCGAAACACGGGTCCGTCGGGCTGGCCGGGATCGAGGCGTTACGGGTCGAGAAGTGTGCTGAAACACCCGCATTGGTGACCTGCACGCTGTCGGCGTGGATGCCCAGCGGGTAGTCGTTGACCAATCTCGAGGTGAAGACGTCCAGCGCCGCCTGCGCGGTCTCGTGCGGCACCACGGCGCCCATCGCGGTCACCTGGACCACCTGCAGCGTCAGCTCCTTGTCGGCCACCTGCGGCTTGACGGTGACAGTGCCCAGACCGAGTGCCCCCTTGAGTTCGAGCGTGCCGGCCGCGGGGTTGGTGGTGACGCTGTTGACCAGGCCTCCCACGAACGGGACCGCATCGGCCACCGTCTCCTTGATGCCGGCCGATGTCCAGGTGATGGCGGCGTCCAGCTCGCCGATCGTTCCCTTCGAGTCAGCGTCGCCGTGCAGGTCGACATTGTTGATGGTGATGTCGGCCTGCATGCCCTTGAGGCTGCGGATCTGGTTGCCGGCGGTGCGGACCGAGATGTCGCTGTAGTCGCCGCGGAGGTGCTGCAGAAGGAAGGGGGTCGGGCCGAACGACACGCTGACCTTGTCATGCACGACGCATTCGACCGCCGCGGCGACGACGCCGTCGGCCCGATGGCGGGCGTAGAGCTCGGCGCCGATCATGCCGCCGAGGGCCAACGCCACCGCGATGACGGCGACCAGGGCCACCGACAGCGGGTCGCGCAGGATGCGGAGTCTCGTTTTCACGGGCGGGTTCAGGGGCGGGTTCACGGGCGGAGGGGTGTCCTCGAAGGTCGGCGGGCCGGTCGGCGGAGCGGCCGGGTGGACCGGCTCCTGGCCGGCGGCGCGGGACCAGACCGCCGGATCCTGCGGCGGCGGTCCCTGCGGATTCGTCACCCGGGCGATTCTGCCTTATCGACGTGCGGAAAGTCAGCCTGGTTGCGCAGCACGGCGATGGTGTCGCGGGCCGCGTCGACGTCGCCGGGCTCGATGTCGGCGACCAGCAGCCGCGGGTCCGGACCGGCGGAGGCCACCACCTCGCCCAGCGGTGACGCCACCAGGCTGCCGCCCACTCCGGTCGGCGCGCCGGCCGCCGACAGTGGGCCCCCCGGGTGGGCCTGCCCGACGGCGGCCAGGTAGCTGGTGCAGTCCAGCGCCCGCGCCCTCGCCAGCAGCGTCCACTGCTCCAGCTTCCCGTGCCCCGAGCCCCAGGACGCGCTGACGGTGATCAGCCGGGCGCCGCGGCGGGCCAGCTCGGTGTAGAGCGCCGGGAAGCGGATGTCGTAGCAGACGGTCATGCCCACCCCGACGCCGTCGACGGTGATCACCACCGGGTCGTGGCCCGGCGCGACCGTGCGCGACTCGGTGAAGCCGAACGCGTCGTAGAGGTGGATCTTGTGATAGGCGGCGTCGGTGCCCGGCCCGGAGGCGATCAGCGTGTTGGTGACCCGCCCGTCGCCGGCGGGGGTGAACATCCCGGCGATCACCGTGATGCCGGCGTGAGCGGCGATCCCGCGCACACCGTCGGCCCACGGCCCGTCGAGCGGCTGGGCGAGCGGCGCCAGCGGGACGCCGAACCGGCACATCGTCGCCTCGGGGAACACCACCAGCGTCGCGCCCGCATCGGCCGCCAGGCCGGTGTACTCGCGCACCACCGCGAGGTTCGCCGCCGGGTCGGTTCCGCTGATTATCTGCGCCAACGCGATCCGCACAGCGCCAGCCTAGAACCGGGTCAGGTCGTCGCGTCGATCCACATGGTGGTGAACCGCTGCTCGGCGATCAGCAGCTCCACCAACTGGCTGCCGATGAAGTTCTCCAGCTTGCCGCCAACCAGCGGGATGCGCACCTCCACGGTGGCGCGCAGCGTCAGCCGGGCACCGGCCGACTCGACCGGGGCGAGCACGGCGGCACCGGTCAGCGACGCGGGCGCATCCAGGATCGATCCGGCGACCGTGGCATGGGAGCTGCAGCCGCTGACCGGATCCCATTTCTCCTCGCGCTGCACACACAGGTCACCCCGATGGAACTGCGTGACCACGCCCGGAAGCCGTTCGCGACGCAGCACCTGGGTGGTGACCACGTCGATGCTGCCGTCGGCTCCAGACGGCCCGCCGACCCGCATCATGTCCAGGGTGGCGTCGTCCGCGCCGGAATCGGCCAGGCGGGCCAGCCAGTAGTCCTCCCGGCGGAACGCCTCGAGCACCTGTTCGACGGTGGCCCGGTAGTCGGCGGACATGTCGAATGAACGCGCCATAGCAGGTCAGGCTACCGTTACGGTCCGTGACCAGGACGCTGTTCGCCGGTGCGCGCGTCGCCGCCGACGTGCCGCTGGCGCAGCTGACGACCTTGCGGGTCGGGCCGGTCGCGCAGCGGGTCATCACGTGCGTCAGCACCGACCAGGTGGTTTCCGCGCTGCGGCAGCTCGACGCGGCGAACTGTCGGCCGCTGCTGGTGCTCGCCGGCGGCTCCAATGTGGTCATCGCCGACACGCTGACCGACCTGACCGTGGTGCGGTTGGCCAACGACGGCATCGAGTTCGACGGCAACCTGGTGCGAGCGCAGGCCGGCGCGGTGTGGGACGACGTGGTGGCCGCGAGCATCGCCCACGGCCTTGGCGGGCTGGAGTGTCTGTCCGGCATCCCCGGCTGCACCGGCGCCACCCCGGTGCAAAACGTCGGCGCCTACGGCGCGGAGGTGGCCGACACCATCACCCGGGTGCGGCTGCTGGACCGGCGCAGCGGCAAGGTGCGCTGGGTGGCGGCGGCCGAGCTGCGTTTCGGGTACCGCACCAGCGCGCTGAAGCACTCCGGGGCGGCCGTCGTGGTGGAGGTCGAGTTCGCGCTGGACGCGTCGGGCCGCAGCGCACCGCTGCGTTACGGCGAGCTGGCCGCCGCGCTGGGTGCGACGACCGGCGGGCGGGCCGACCCGGCCGACGTGCGAAAGGCGGTGCTGCGTCTGCGTGCCGGCAAGGGCATGGTGCTCGACGCGGCGGACCACGACACCTGGAGCGTAGGCTCCTTTTTTACCAATCCTGTTGTTGCCCAGGCGGTTTACCATCAACTAGCGGAACGGTTCGGCGACGCGGTGCCACACTGGACGGGTCCCGACGGGGTCAAGCTTGCCGCCGGCTGGCTGGTCGAACACGCCGGCTTCGGCAAGGGCTATCCCGGCACCGACGGCGCCCGGTGCCGGCTGTCCACCAAGCATGCCCTCGCCGTGACGAACCGCGGGGGAGCGACGGCCGCGGACGTGCTGGCGCTGGCGCGCACCGTGCGTGACGGCGTGCGCGACGTGTTCGGCATCACACTGGCCCCCGAGCCGGTGCTGGTCGGCTGCGCTCTGTAGCCGCGCCGGGGCGAGGTTGCCCGTTACCACCGGTATCTTTACCTGTCGTGGACACAGCGCGCGGCCTGTCGCCGGTCACCCGGCGCCGGGCTTTGACGACGCTGGTGGCCGGGCTGGCGGCGCCGAACGTGCTGGCCGCCTGTCTCGGGGGATCACCCGGAAAATTCGGGCAACCCCCACCGCAGGCACCGCCGAACGTGACGTTCCGGCCGGCCGACAAGGCCACCGGTGTGGTGCCCACCGCGCCGATCGGCGTCGAGGTTCGCGACGGCTGGTTCCAGAAGGTGGCGCTGACAAATTCCGCGGGCAAGGCGGTGGCCGGGACGCTCAACCGGGACCGCACGCTCTACACCGTCACCGAGCCGCTCGGCTACGACGCGACCTACACCTGGCGCGGGTCGGTGGTCGGCCACGACGGTAAAGCCGTCCCGGTCGCCGGCGAGCTCACCACGGTCATCCCCACCAGGGTGATCGACGGCGGGTTCCAGCTGGCCGACGGGCAGGCCGTCGGGGTGGCGGCGCCGATCATCATCCAGTTCGACGCGCCGATCGCCGACAAGGCCGCCGTGGAGCGGGCGCTGACCGTGACCACCGACCCGCCGGTGGAGGGCAGCTGGGCCTGGCTGCCCGACGAGGCGCAGGGCGCCCGCGTGCACTGGCGCACCCGCGAGTACTACCCGGCCGGCACCAAGGTCGACGTCGACGCCAAGCTCTACGGGCTGGCGTTCGGCGACGGCGCCTACGGCAAGCAGGACATGAGCCTGGCCTTCGAGATCGGCCGGCGCCAGGTCGTCAAGGCCGAAGTCTTCTCGCACCGCATCCAGGTGTTCCGCGACGAGGGCGTCATCATGGACTTCCCGTGCAGCTACGGTTCGGGCGACAAGGCCCGCAACGTCACCCGCAACGGCATCCACGTCGTCAGCGAGAAGTACTCCGACTTCTACATGTCCAACCCGGCCGCGGGCTACAGCAACATCCACGAGCGCTGGGCGGTGCGGATCTCCAACAACGGCGAGTTCATCCACGCCAACCCGTCCAGCTCCGGCGCGCAGGGCAACACCAACGTCACCAACGGGTGCGTCAACCTGTCGACGTCGGATGCCGAGCAGTACTACTACAGCGCGATCTACGGCGACCCGGTCGAGGTTACCGGCAGCCCGATCCAGCTGTCCTACGCCGACGGCGACATCTGGGACTGGTCGGTGGACTGGGACACCTGGGTGTCGATGTCGGCGCTGCCGCCGCCGGGCGGGTCGACCTCGCCGCAGGTGAATGCG
>NZ_JAVKSH010000071.1:0-20594 GCF_039583805.1 Mycobacterium sp.
TACGGCAACTCGCTGGAGTGGGCCACCAGCTGCCCGCCGCCGCGGCACAACTTCACCGAGCTGCCGCGCATCCGCTCCGAGCGCCCCGCCTTCGAGCTGCACTACCCGCACATGGTCGAACGCATGCGGGCCGAGGCGCGTGTCGGCCGCAGCCACACCGAGGAGCTTGCCGAGGCGCACTGATGGTGGCGCCGAACCGCATGCGCCGGTGCCCGGCGCGGTGGGACATCAGCCGCGGGTGAGCACCGTCCCGAAGGTGTCGGTGCTGATCACCGTCACCGGACTCGACCAGCCGGGGGTCACGTCCGCGCTTTTCGAGGTGCTCGCGGCGCACCGGGTCGAGCTGCTCAACGTCGAACAGGTGGTGATCCGGGGCCGGCTGACGCTGGGGGTGCTGGTGTCGGCGCCGCCGAGCGTGGCCAGTGGTCGGACCTTTCGCGAGGACGTCGAGGCGGCGATCCACCGGGTCGGCCTGGACGTCGCGATCGAGCGCAGCGACGACCTGCCCATCATCCGCGAACCGTCGACCCACACCATCGTCGTGCTGGGCCGGCCGATCACCGCCGCCGCGTTCGGCACGGTCGCCCGCGAGGTGGCCGCCCTGGGTGTCAACATCGACGTCATCCGGGGTGTCTCCGACTATCCGGTCACCGGCCTGGAATTGCGGGTCTCGGTGCCGCCCGGCACCGGCGGTCGGCTGCAGGCCGCGCTGACCGGGGTGGCCGCCGACGCGAACGTCGACATCGCGGTGGAGGACTACAGCCTGTCCCGGCGGGCCAAACGGCTCATCGTGTTCGACGTCGACTCGACACTGATCCAGGGTGAGGTGATCGAGATGCTGGCCGCCCGGGTAGGTGCCCAGGACGTGGTCGCCGCGATCACCGAGTCCGCGATGCGCGGCGAACTCGACTTCGCCGCGTCCCTGCACCAGCGGGTCGCGACACTGGCGGGGCTCCCGCTCGGGGTTCTCGACGACGTCGCCGCCGGCCTCGAGCTGATGCCGGGCGCGCGGACCACGCTGCGCACGTTGCGGCGCTTGGGTTTTCACGTGGGCGTGGTGTCCGGCGGCTTCCGGCAGGTAATCGAGCCTCTCGCGCACGAGCTGATGCTGGACTTCGTCGCCGCCAACGAGCTGGAGATCGTCGACGGCAAGCTCACCGGCCGGGTCGTCGGCCCGATCGTCGACCGGGCCGGAAAAGCCAAGGCGCTGAGGGATTTCGCGCAGCAGGCCGGTGTGCCGCTGGAGCAGACAGTGGCGGTCGGCGACGGCGCCAACGACATCGACATGCTGGCCGAAGCGGGGCTGGGGGTGGCGTTCAACGCCAAGCCGGCGGTGCGCGAGGTCGCCGACGCGTCGTTGACTTACCCGTACCTGGACACCGTGCTGTTTCTGCTCGGTGTCACGCGCGGCGAGATCGAGGCCGCCGACGCCGTCGATGGGGTGCTGCGCCGCGTCGAGATCCCGCCTGAATAGCCCAAGACCCGCGAAAGTGCAACTACTGACGCGTTTTTCGAGTAGCAACGTCGATAGCTGCACTTTCGCGGCAGGCAACCACCGCCGGGTCGGGCAACTGAGCATCCACCCGGTGAGGCACGATGGTCGGATGCTCGAAACTCCAGGCGACGCAGCCGACCCCGACCTGCTGATCGACCTGCGGGACGTGTCGCTGCGCCGCGACGGCCGTGTCCTGGTCGGGCCGGTGAGCTGGTCGGTCGAGCTGGACGAGCGGTGGGTGGTCATCGGGCCCAACGGCGCCGGCAAGACGTCGCTGCTGCGCATCGCCGCCGCGGCCGAGCACCCCTCCTCGGGGGTGGCCTACGTGCTCGGCGAGCGGCTGGGCCGCGTCGACGTGTCGGAGTTGCGGTCGCGGATCGGACTGAGTTCCGCGGCTCTGGCGCAGCGGGTTCCCGGCGACGAACTCGTCCGCGACCTGGTCGTCTCGGCCGGCTACGCGGTGCTGGGCCGGTGGCGGGAGAGCTATGAGGACGTCGACTACGAGCGGGCGGTCGACATGCTGGAGAGCCTCGGCGCCGAGCACCTGGCGGACCGGACCTACGGGACGCTCTCGGAGGGCGAGCGCAAGCGGGTGCTGATCGCTCGCGCGCTGATGACCGACCCGGAGCTGCTGCTGCTCGACGAGCCGGCCGCCGGCCTGGACCTGGGTGGCCGCGAGGAGCTGGTGGCCCGGCTGACCGATCTGGCCGCCGACCCTGACGCGCCGGCGCTGGTGCTGGTCACCCACCACGTGGAGGAGATTCCGTTGGGCTTCAGCCACGCCATGCTGTTGTCGGCGGGCCAAGTCGTCGCGGCGGGTTTGCTGGCCGACGTGCTGACCGCTGAGAACGTGTCCGCGGCGTTCGGCCAGTCGATCGCCGTGGACATCATCGACGGGCGGTACTTCGCCCGCCGTGCCCGCACCCGCGCCGCCCACCGGAGACGCGCGTGACGCCTCCTCTGACACCGAGGCCGGCCGCGACGGTGATGCTCGTCCGCGACACCCCGCACAGCCCCGGCGGCATCTCCGTGTTCCTGATGCGGCGGCATCCGGGCATGGAGTTCGCCGCCGGGGTGATGGTGTTCCCCGGCGGCGGCGTCGACGACCGCGACCGCAACGCCGGCTTGGCGCGGTGGGGGGCCTGGGCGGGCCCGCCGCCGTCGTGGTGGGCGCAGCGGTTCGGCACGGACACCGACCTGGCCGAGTCGCTGGTGTGCGCCGCCGCCCGGGAGACCTTCGAGGAATCCGGGGTGCTGTTCGCCGGGCCGGCCGGCCAGTCGCTTTCGGCACCGGACGGCATCGTCGGCGACGCGTCGGTGTACGGCGACCACCGGCGGGCGCTGGCCGCGGGCACGCTGTCGTTCGCCGACTTCCTGCGCGCCGAAAAGCTGGTGCTGCGGGCCGACCTGCTGCGGCCGTGGGCGAACTGGGTGACGCCCGAGGCCGAACGCACACGCCGCTACGACACCTACTTCTTCGTCGGTGCGTTGCCGGAGGGCCAGCGCGCCGACGGCGAGAACACCGAATCCGACCGCGCCGGCTGGACGACACCGCAGGCCGCCCTGGCCGACTTCGCCGCCGGGCGCAGCTTCCTGCTGCCGCCGACCTGGACGCAGCTCGATTCGCTGGCCGGCCGCTCCGTCGCCGAGGTGCTGGGGGTGGACCGCCGGATCACGGCGGTGCAACCGGAACTGACCCACGACGGCGACAACTGGGCCATCGAGTTCTTCGACTCCGACCGCTACAACCGGGCCCGTCTGGGGCGGTCCTCGTGAGCGAGTTCGTCGCCGTCCACGCCGGTGCCGAGCACCCCGGCGTCGGCACCCTGGTGCTCTCGCGCCCGCCCGTCAACGCCCTGACCCGCCAGGTCTACAGGGAGATCACCACGGCTGCCGAAGAACTGTCGCGCCGCGACGACGTCGCCGCGGTGATCCTGTTCGGCGGGCACGAGATCTTCTGCGCCGGCGACGACGTGCCGCAGCTGTGGACGCTGACCGCGCCGGAAGCGCAGACTGCAGCCCGGGTCCGGCGCGGCGCCGTCGACGCCGTCGCGGCGATCCCCAAGCCGACCGTGGCCGCGGTCACCGGGTACGCGCTGGGCGCCGGCCTGACGTTGGCGCTGGCCGCCGACTGGCGCGTCGCCGGCGACAACGTCCGCTTCGGTGCGACGGAGATCTTGGCCGGTTTGATCCCCGATGGCGCCGGCATGGCCTGGCTGACCCGGGCGGTCGGGCCCAGCCGCGCCAAGGAACTGGTGTATAGCGGCCGGTTCGTCGACGCCGAGGAGGCGCTGGCGCTGGGCGTGGTCGACGAGCTGGTGGCTCCCGACGACGTCTACGAGGCGGCCGCGGCGTGGGCGGGCCGGTTCGTCGGCGGGCCGCGGCAGGCGCTGGCGGCGGCCAAAGCCGGCATCGGGGAGGTGTTCGAGCTGGCGCCATCCGAGCGGCTGGCCGCCGAACGCCGCCGCTACGCCGAGGTGTTCGCGGCCGGCCCGGGCGCCGACGGCGAGGGCCGGTAAGCAACGTGCACGACGACGGACGGTGGTGGTGTAGCGCACACATCCGTTAAGCTGACCCACACGTTGCGTTAAGCCGACAGCCCTCGCCGCGGATGGAGAAGCGATGCCCAATTCGGGTTGGTTTGCGAATTCTTCGAAGAAACGTTTCTGCTACGTCGCCGTCGCGGCGATGTCGGCGGTCCTCCCGTTCGTCGCAGCGGCGACGGCGTGGGCCGACGAGGAGGACATGGTCCTCGACCTGGTGCGGCACGGGCAATCGGTAGCCAATGTGACGGGCATCCTCAACACCCTGGTGCCCGGTCCTGAGTTGACTGAGCTGGGCCATGAACAGGCCGACGCCGTCGCCAAGGTCCTTGCGCCGGGTGCCCCCTACGACGGCATCTACGCGTCGGACATGATCCGGACGCAGGAGACCGCCGCGCCGCTGGCTGAGATGCTGCACGTGTCAGTGACGGATTTGGCCGGGCTCGACGAAGTCAACTCCGGCATTTACGAGGGCTTACCCCTAAGCGTGCACGGCATACCAATCGTCGAGCTGCTCTACGGCGCAGCCCCGCTGGCGTGGACGCTCGGATTGGAGTTCGTGCCCGAGCTCGGGTCCACCGACCCGAACGGTATCGCGTTCGACGAGCGTTACACCGCCGCCATTGACACGATCTACAACGCGGGCGGCGCCGTGAACAGCCAGGGCGACCTGACCGACGTGGCGTTTTCCCACGAGGTTGCGATCACGACCTGGACGCTGCTGAACGTCGGCAACCCGGACTTCCCGCTCGTCTTCGACGAGTTTCTCCACACCCGCAGTTTTCTGCCCAACACCGGCATTGTTGTGCTGCAGGGTAATCCGGAGGTCGGTTGGACGCTGGTCAGTTGGAACGGCGAGCCCGTCCCGCCGGCGTCTTTGCCGGTGGAGCTGTTCGTCGACACCCGCAACTTCATCATGGCGCCGCAACTGGCGGCCTACAACATTGGGCAGGCCGTCGCCACCGGTGACCCGACGACGATCGTGAGCGCGCTCCAGACCGGCGCCTACGACGTCGGCGCGGCGACGCTCAATTTCCCTGTCGCGGTGATCCGAGACATCGTCGACGCGGTGCGCGACGCTCTCCCGGGCGCCCTCAGCCTGGGCGACGTGCCGGCCGACCTGGCCAGCCTGCCAGGCGATGTGAGCGCGATGGCCGGTCAGGCTCTGGCGATGTTCTGAGCCGCGGCGCCGCCGAGGTGATTCACCCTGCTGCGGATAGATGACGTGATGCCCCATTCCCGCCAAGACCGGTTCGCGCACCCTGAGTTGAGCACGCGATGCTGCCTTGTTGGCGCCGCGCTGCTGTCGGCGGTCCTGCCGGTCATCGGATCGGCGCACGCCTGGGCTGACGAGTCGATCGTGCTGGACTTCGTGCGGCACGGGCAGTCGACAGCCAACGTGGGCGGCTTGTTCGACAAGGGCACGCTCAACACGGTGGTGCCCGGTCCCGAACTCACTCAGCTTGGCGAGGAGCAGGCCGAAGCCGTCGCCAAGGTCCTTGCGCCGGGGGCGCCGTACGCCGGGATCTACGAGTCGGCGATGATCCGGACACAGGAGACCGCACAGCCGTTGCTGGACATGCTGCACGCGTCATTGCAGATCTTGCCCGGGCTCGACGAGATCGATGACGGCATTTTCGAGGGCCAGCCGACGATCAGCCTCGCCGGCCTCCTCTACGTGCTGCCCCAGATCTCCTGGATATTCGGGTTGGACTTTGTGCCGATTCTGGGGTCCACCGACCCCAACGGGATCGCGTTCGACGAGCGCTACAGCGACGCGATTCAAACGATCTACAACAACGACTTCGACGTGAGCAACCCGGTCGTGAGCCCGGACGGCAAGATCACCGACGTGGTGTTCTCCCACGACGCGGCGATCTCGGTCTGGACGCTGATGAACGTCAACAACCCCGATCCGCTGCTCTACGTGACGGACATGCTGCCCAACACCGGCCAGGCCGTGGTGCAGGGCAGTCCCGAGGAAGGCTGGACGCTGGTCAGCTGGAACGGAACGCCCATCGGCCCGGCGTCGTTGCCGACGGAGCTGTTCGTCGACTTTCGTGACGTCATCGTGGCGCCGCAACTGGCGGGCTACAACATTGGGCAGGCCATCGCCACCGGTGACCCGACGACGATCGTGAGCGCGATCCGGACCGGTGCCTACGACGTCGGCGCGGCGACGCTCAATTTCCCCGTCGCGGTGGCCCGGGACATCGTCGACGCCGTCCGCGACGCCCTGCCGGGCTCTCTCAGCCTGGGCGACGTGCCGGCCTCCCTGGCCGGCCTGCCGGGCGATGTGAGCGCGATGGTCGGCTCGTTGGTGGACCCTGCCCTCGCGTCGATCTGACCCGGCCCAGGCCGATAAGCTGGGCCCACCATGACCAGTACCGATCCGGCGCCCAACCCGCGGGCCAGCGCCGACCAGGTGGAGGCCGCGCGCCACGACAGCAAGCTCGCGCAGGTGCTCTACCACGACTGGGAGGCCGAAACCTACGACGAGAAGTGGTCGATCTCCTACGACCAGCGTTGCATCGACTATGCCCGTTCATGTTTCGACAGCATCGTCCCCGCCGCCGAGACCCACCGGCTGCCCTATGACCGCGCTCTCGAATTAGGATGCGGCACAGGATTTTTCCTGCTCAACCTGATCCAGTCGGGGGTTGCGCGGCGGGGTTCGGTCACCGATCTGTCACCGGGCATGGTCAAGGTCGCGGTCCGCAACGGGCAGTCGCTGGGCCTCGACGTCGACGGCCGGGTCGCCGACGCCGAAACCATCCCGTACGACGACGGCACCTTCGACCTGGTCGTCGGGCACGCCGTGCTGCACCACATCCCCGACGTCGAGCAGGCGTTGCGGGAGGTGCTGCGGGTGCTGCGGCCCGGCGGGCGGTTCGTGTTCGCCGGCGAGCCGACCACCGTCGGCGACCGCTACGCGCGCACGCTGTCCACGCTGACCTGGCGGATCACCACCGCCGCCGTCAAGCTGCCCGGCCTGGGCGGCTGGCGGCGCCCGCAGGCCGAACTCGACGACTCCTCCCGCGCCGCCGCCTTGGAGGCCCTCGTCGACCTGCACACCTTCACCCCGCGCGACGTGGAGCAGATGGCCACGCGGGCCGGCGCCGCGGACGTCGCGACGGCCACCGTCGAGTTCACCGCCGCCATGCTGGGCTGGCCGTTGCGCACCTTCGAGGCCACGGTGCCGCCGGGCCGGCTGGGCTGGGGCTGGGCGCGCTTCGCGTTCACCAGCTGGAAGGCGCTGAGCTGGGTGGACGCCACCCTGTGGCGCCGCGTGGTGCCGAAGGGCTGGTTCTACAACGTGATGCTCACCGGGGTCAAGCCGTCCTGAACTTCGGGCTCGACGACGTCGCCTACCTGACGTCGCAGGCGGGGTCGGCGGCGCTGGCCGAGGTCGCCGGGTTGCCGCTGGCCGACCGGGTCGCCGGCATCGCCGCGGTGCGGGCCCGCTTCCGGGATCGCACGCCGGTGCTGGTGGAGACGGTGCTGCTGCGGCGGCGCGCCGCCGCCAAGCTGTCCGGGCTGACCGGCGCCGACGGCTGGCTGTTCACCGACGAGGCGCTGCAGCAGGCGACCGCCGCGGCCGTGGCGCAGCATCGGGCGCGGCGGCTGGCTGGCCTGGTGGTGCATGACGCCACCTGCTCGATCGGCACCGAGGTGGCCGCGCTGCGCGGCACCGCCGCCCGGGTGGTGGGCAGCGACATCGACCCGGTGCGCCTGGCCATGGCGCGGCACAACCTGGGTGCTGCCGCCGACCTGTGCCGCGCCGACGCGCTGCGCCCGGTGACCCGCGACGCGGTCGTCGTCGCCGACCCGGGGCGGCGACGGGGTGGACGGCGCCGCTTCGACCCGCGCGACTACCGGCCCGCGCTGGACCGGCTGCTGGACGTCTACCGCGACCGGAACCTCGTCGTCAAGTGCTCTCCCGGAATCGATTTCGGTCTCGTCAGGCGTCTGGGGTTCGACGGCGAGATCGAGGTCACCTGCCACGGCGGCGCGGTGCGGGAGGCGTGCCTGTGGTCGGCCGGGCTGGCGCAGCCGGGGGTGCGCCGCCGGGCCAGCATCCTCGACCGCGGTGAGCAGATCACCGACGCCGAGCCTTCCGACTGCCCGGTGCGGCCGGCGGGGCGCTGGATCGTCGACCCCGACGGCGCCGTGGTTCGCGCCGGGCTGGTGCGGCACTACGGCGCACGGCACGGGCTGTGGCAACTCGACCCCGACATCGCCTACCTGTCCGGCGACCGGCTGCCGCCCGGGCTGCGCGGTTTCGAGGTGCTGCGGCAACTGCCGTTCGACGAGCGCCGGCTGCGCCGGGAACTGGCGGCGCTGGACTGCGGGGCGCTGGAGATCCTGGTCCGCGGCGTCGACGCGGACCCCGATGCCCTGCGGCGACGGCTGCGGCCGCGCGGTACCCAGCCGCTGTCGGTGGTGCTCACCCGGATCGGCTCCGGCGGCGCCGCTCGCGCGACGGTGTTCGTTTGCCGTCCGTCGCGATCGCGGCGCAGGTAGGCTAGCGGGGCGGCGTTTGCGCCGTTTCCTCTGTCTGCGGAGACTCGACGATGCGCACTGTGATCCTGGCTACGCTGGTGGCTGCCGGCACCCTGGTGGCGTTGCCGGTGGCGTTGCCGGGCGGGGCGGCCGCAGACACGGCATGCACCGGCATGGGCGGCACCGTCGACAGCGCACAGCTGTGTCACGTGCACGTGTCGAACGCCACCTACACGCTGGACATCACGTTTCCGGTCGACTATCCCGACCAGCAGGCGCTCGGCGACTACCTGACCCAGAACCGCGACGGTTTCATCAGCGTGGCTCAGACGTCCGGCCCGCGCGAGATGCCGTATCAGATGGAGGTGACTTCCGAGCAGTACCGGTCCGGCCAGCCCCCGCCCGGCACCCGCAGCGTGGTTCTCAAGGTATTCGAGGACCTCGGCGGCCCGCGGCCGTCCACCTTCTACAAGGGCTTCAACTACGACCTCGGGCGGCGTCAGCCGATCACGTTCGACTCGCTCTTCGCGGCGAACAGCAAACCGCTGGACGCCATCTATCCCATCGTGCAGCGCGAAGTGGGTCGCAAGACCGGGCTGGGTGCTGCGATTCCGCCCAGTGCCGGCCTGGACTCGTCGCACTACCAGAACTTCTGCATCACCGACGACGACGTGATCTTCTACTTCGCTCCGGGCGAGCTGCTGCCGCCGCTCGCGGGCCCGACCCAAGCCCAGGTGCCCCGCAACGCCATCCCGCCGCTGACGGTGTAGCTGCCCTGCCGCGGCGAAACCTGGACGCGGCTAGGCCGGGGCGAAGCTGTACACCTGTCCGTCGCTGGTGGCGGTGACCACCCGGTGGTCGTGACCGATCGACACCCCGACGGGGTAGCCGCCGGCGTCCGGCAGCGGATAGCTGTTCAGGGTGTGCCCGTCGGCGGGATCGAAGACAAGCAACGACAATTCGGCGCCGGTCACCGTGTAACCGACGTTTCCGGCCAGGCTCGACGTCGACAGCGGGGTGACGTCGTCGCGGCGCCAGACCTGCTCGGCGCGGTCGCCGGCATCCCGGAACGCCACCAGCCGGGTGTCGGGTCCGCCGCCGGACACGATCAGGCCCTCCGGCGAGACGGTGGGCGGCGTCTGCGCCAGAAACCTCAGCGGCACCGACCATTTCGGCTTCCCGTCCGCGGTGCGCAGCGCCCACAGGTGTTCGTCGCGGCCGTTGACGTACACCGTCGAGCCGTCGGCGGACAACACCGGGCTGGCCAGCGTCCCGCCGCCGACGGCGTCGCTGGTCCAGTCCCGGGTGAGCAGCGGATTCTGCCCCGGGTGGTATTTCAGGCCGACCAGCACCGCCCCGGGCGCATCCGGCTGCCACAGACCCAGCACCACCATCCCGTTGGTCGCCGAGAACGCTGGCGCGGCGGCGACCGGGCAGCCCGCCCGGGCCGGGGCACAGTCGGCCAGGCCCCGGACGGCGTCGGTCGGGTCGACGCCGTCGACCAGGTCCAGCGGGCTGCCGACCACCGTGCCGCGATGGGCGTCGAACACCAGCACCTGGCCCAGATGGGTGACGACCAACAGCAGGCCCGACCCGAGCAGCCGGGGGGTCAAGGGCATTCCGATCACCGGTGCGCGCCATCGGGTCCATTGCGTCGGGGGAAAGGAGATGATCGCCCCCGGTTGTCCGACGTAGACGTTGTCGAAGCCGTCGAACAGCGGACCGGCGAAGCCGCCGCCCTGGACCAACCGTACGCACCAGCGCTGCCGGCCGCCGTTGTCTGTCTCCCACTCCATCAGCGAGCAGCCGCCCGGTGTCTGCGCGTTGAGCGCCATCCAGCCGCGGCGGCCGAGCGCCGGCCCCGCGCCCAGGCTGCCCTTGACCGAGCGGGTCCATGCCAGCGACAGCGTGGCGGCGCCGGCGGTGGCGGTGTAGCTGCTGTTGGCCGCGTCGCCGTACTGCGCGGGCCATCCCGGGGCCGGCGCGGCGTCGACCCACGAGTCGGTGTCGCCGCAGCCGGCCAGCACCAGGGCCAGCAGCGCCGCCGCCGCGCGCCGAGTGTGTAGCTTGTGACGAAAAATCGGGCCTTTCGACGCGAAAACCCGCACACTCGGCGACGGACGGCGGGTGAATCGCACAGCTGAGGGTAACCGCTACGGCCTCGCGGGGGCCGGGCTAGGCTGACCGGCCATGACGACCATGTGGGGCGCTCCGCTGCACCGTCGCTGGCGGGGGTCGATGCTGCGTGACCCGCGCCAGGCCAGGTTCCTCACGCCGGCCTCGCTGAAGTGGGTGCTGGCCAACCGCGCCTACACGCCATGGTATTTGGTCCGCTACTGGCGGCTGCTGAAGTTCAAGCTGGCCAACCCGCACATCATCACCCGCGGCATGGTGTTCCTCGGCAAGGGCGTGGAGATCCACTGCACGCCGGAGCTGGCGCAGCTGGAGATCGGCCGCTGGGTGCACATCGGCGACAAGAACACCATCCGCGCCCACGAGGGCTCGCTGCGGTTCGGCGACAAGGTGGTGCTGGGCCGCGACAACGTCATCAACACCTACCTCGACGTCGAGATCGGCGACTCGGTGCTGATGGCCGACTGGTGCTACGTTTGCGACTTCGACCACCGCATGGACGACATCACGCTGCCGATCAAAGACCAGGGCATCGTCAAGAGCCCGGTGCGGATCGGACCGGACACCTGGGTCGGGGTGAAGGTGACGGTGCTGCGCGGCACCACGGTCGGCCGCGGCTGCGTGCTGGGGTCGCATGCCGTGGTCCGCGGCGACATCCCGGACTACTCGATCGCGGTGGGAGCGCCGGCCAAGGTGGTCAAGAACCGGCAGCTGGCCTGGGAGACGTCGACCGCCCAACGTACGGAGTTGGCGGCGGCGCTGGCCGACATCGAACGCAAGAAGGCCGCGCGCTGACCGGCTGACCCGCGACCCTCAGGTGCTCGGGGTGGTGACCGGTCCGCGTCGCGGGGCGGGCTGCCGCGGGGGCTCGGCCCACTCGGCGCCGGAGGCCTCGAACAGCCGGGTGATCTCGGCGATGTGCATGTCGGCGAGGTCCCAGACGTCGGGCACCAGTTCGCGGTCGGCGATGAACCCGAAGTCGAGCCGGTCGAGGTAGCTGACCACGGTGATGTTGAGGCCCTGCCCGTCGGTGACGATCGACACCGGGAACTGGTGGCACAGTTTCGCCCCCGCGAAGTACACCGGCTGGCGGGTTCCGGGGACGTTGGAGATCACCACGTTGAACGGCAACGCCACCCGGTCGGCCAGCCGCAGCCGCGACGCCAGCCGCACCGCCGCGGTGGCCAGCACGGGCGTCGAGTATCGGGTGAGGTCGACGAGTTCGGCCGCCGGCACCAGGTCGTGGGTACGCTTGGCGCGCTGCATGGCGTCGCGGCAGCGCGCGACCCGTTCGAGGGGATCGTCGCAGTCGGTGGGCAATTCGGCGACGATGGCCGACACCCGGTTGGTCCACGGGTCGGCCTCGTCGCCGGTGCGGATCGACACCGGCACCATCGCGCGCAGCGGCCGGTCGGGCAGGGCATCGTGGGCCAGCAGATACTCGCGCAGCCCGCCCGCGCAGATCGCCATGACGATGTCGTTGACCGTGCCGCCGGTGGCCTGTTTGAGCCGCTTGACGTTGTCCAGGGACGCGGTGCGCATGGCGAAGCGCCGGTGGCCGGTGATCGTCTTGTTCCACGGCGTCGGCGGCGCCGCGGTGGTGGGCAGCGAGATGTTCGGCCGCTCACCGCCGCCGAGTTTGGCCATCCACTTGACCGCGTCCCCCGCCCGGCCGGCTGCGCTGCTCAGCCCGTGGATACCGGCGGTGTCGGCGAGCTGACCGACGATGCGGGCCTGTGTCCGCATCGCCCGGAACGGGTTGCGGACCAGGTGACCCATCGTCAGGCGGAGCAGTTCGAGGCTCGACGGCAGCGGCTCGGGCTCCCAGGACGGGCCGGGCCCCGGGGCCGGGGCGTCGGGCTCGGTGTCGGTGACGATCTTCAACATCAGCTGCCCGGACGCGCCGTCGACGGTGGCGTGGTGGTACTTGGTCAGCAGTGCCCACCGCCCGTCGTGCAGGCCGTCGATGACGTAGACCTCCCACAGCGGGCGGGTGCGGTCCATCGGCCGTGCGACGAGCCGGCAGACCTGCTCGGCCAGCTGGTCGACCAGGCCGGGCCGGGCCAGGTGCAGCTCGCGGACATGAAAGTCCAGTTCGAAGGCCGGGTCGAACACCCAGTAGGGGTGGTCGAGGCCGAACGGCACCTCGACCAGGCGGCGCCGCAGCGGCTCCACCTCGCCGACCAGCGAGGCGTACTTGGCGTAGACGGCCGCGTACGGCTCGTAGTCGGGGCTCGGCCGTTCGAAGATCATCAGACCGTTGACGTGCCCGAACGTGGTCGGGGTCTCCAAATACAGGAATGTGGCATCCAGGCCGGTGAGCTGCTTCACGGACGGCTGCCCGGCTACTCGGGCGCTTCGAAGGAGAATTGTTCGCGCAGAACACGTTTGAGCGCCTTACCGGTCTGCGTGCGCGGGATGACGTCGGTGAACACCGCACGCTTGGGCAGCTTGAAGCGGGCCAGCCTGCCCGCGCAGTGCGCCAGCACCGCGGCCTCGTCGAGGTCGGGGTCGCCGCGCACCACCACCGCCAACGGCGACTCGCCCCACTTGGCCGACGGCATGCCCAGCACCGCGACGTCGGCGATGCCGGGGTGGGACAGCAGGACGTCTTCGATCTCGGCGGGGTAGACGTTCTCGCCCCCGGAGATGATCATGTCCTTGATCCGGTCCTGGATGTAGACGAAGCCGTCGGCGTCGCGAACCGCGACGTCGCCGGTGCGCAGCCAGCCGTCGACGATCGTCTCGGCGGTGGCCGAGGGACGGTTCCAGTAGCCGGCCATGATGTGGCGGCCACGCACCAGCACCTCGCCGGGCACGTCGGTGCCGACGTCGGCGCCGTTGTCGTCGACGAGGCGCACGTCGGTGTGGAAGAACGCCTTGCCGGTCGACCCGATGTGGCTCATCGCGTCGTCGGGGCTGATCACGCAGGCCGGCCCGCACGTCTCGGTCAGCCCGTAGACCTGGTGGACCTCGTAGCCGAGGCGGGCGTAGGCCTGGATCAGCGACGCCGGCACCGGACTGGCCCCGCTCATGATCCAGCGCAGCTGCAGCGACTCGCGCAGCTCGGGCTGATACGTCGGCAGCATGAAGTTCAGCATCGCCGGAACGGCAAGTGTGATCGTGACCTGTTCGTCGCGGAATATCTCCCACATCCGCGGGGGGTCGAAGTGACGCAACAGCACCATCGGCGCACCGCGATAGACACAACAGGCCATGGGGTTGAGCGCGCCGACGTGAAACAGTGGCAGCGAAATCAGGTATAGGTCCCCGAACCGCACATCGACGCTGGCCAGCACGGTGAGCACGGACCACTCCACGCTGTCGTGGGTGTGCACCGCGCCCTTGGGCAGCCCGGTGGTGCCGGAGGTGTACGTGATGAACAGCGGGTCGGCCCCGTCGGCGTCGGCCGGCGCCGGGTCCGCCGCGGCACGGTCGACGAGTGCGTCGAGGTCGCTCGTCCCGCCGGGCGCGTCGGGGCCGACGCGCACCCAGTGCCGCACCGGGGTGCCCTCGTCGGTCCCGGCGAGGGCCCGGATCTCGGCGACGACGCCGTCGTACTCGGCGTCGAACACCAGCACGGTCGATCCCGAGTCGCGCAGCATGAAGGCCAGCTCGGCGAAGGTGAACCGCAGCCCGGCGGCATGGTCGACGAGCGCCTCCAGACCCGGATTCAACTCGGCCCGCTTGGACAGATGCGATCCGACGTTCATGACTGCCTTTCCGGTAGCGGGTAGCGGCAGCGTCTGCCGGGACGGCCGGGCCGGCCGGCGCACCCGGATGCACCGGCGGATCGCTCCCGGCATAGTCAATCTAGTCGCCGTGCCCCGGACGCGGACTGGTTCGGGGGATTGTGCGGCGGGCGGTGCGCTGGACCCCGGTGACGCCAACAGAACGTGTTACATTTTCCCCGCCTCGGCCGGGTGATGGGTGGCATCTCGGCGCGACCCCAGGGAGGCTCTGGTGGTGAACCCTGTTCGCTCTCAGCCAACGAAAATAGTTGTTGCTCAACATCATTCGATATGAATACCGTTTCGCAGACAGTCCGCCCGGCCCATCTGCGGCCGCTCAGACCCGACCGCGCGGGACGGGCGGGCGGTGACTACGACAAACTATGACGATGAGTAAAGGCAGGTCGCTGGCGCTGGTGGGCGCCGCCTACGCGGTGGCCCTCGGGGCGGTCGCCGCCTGGCTGGGATGGGGGCCCGGCACCGGTCGGCTCTGGCTCGACACCTTCGTCGCCGACGTGCTGGGCACCCTGGTGGTGTTCGGGTTCAGCCGGGTCTACCACAACTCCAGCTTCTACGACGCGTATTGGAGCGTTGTGCCGCCGCTGCTGCTGTTCTACTGGTGGAGCCAGTCGGGAGTACAGCAGCTGCGTTGCGTGCTGATCGCCGTGGTGGTCGTGCTGTGGGCGGTGCGGCTGACCGGCAACTGGATCTACGCGTTTCCGGGTTTGCCCCACGAGGACTGGCGGTATCCGATGTTCCGGGAGCGGGCGGGACGCTGGGAGTTCGTCGCCGACCTGTTCGCGATTCACCTGATACCCACCGTGCTGGTTTTCGCTGGCATGATCCCGGCCTACGTTGCGGTCACCCGCACCGGCGGCGATGTCGGCTGGCTGACCGGTGTCGCCTTCGTGCTGGGGCTGGCGGCGGTCGGCTTGGAGCTGGCCGCCGACGTGCAGCTGCACCGGTTCGTCCGCCGCCGCCGTCCCGGCGAGGCACTCGACCGGGGGCTGTGGGGCTGGTCGCGGCACCCGAACTACTTCGGGGAGTTCAGTTTCTGGCTCGCGATGGGGTTGTTCGGCGTGGCGGTGTCGCCGGCGGACGCCTGGTGGTTGCTGCTGGGCGCGCTGGCGATCCTGGCCATGTTCAGCGGTGCCAGCATCCCGATGATGGAGGCGCGCAGCCTGCAGCGGCGACCGGCCTACCAGGACGTCATCGACCGGGTGCCGCGCTTCGTGCCCCGGCCCCCGCGGCGGCGACCGGGAGCGGCCGGGGCGTGAGCCGACGACGGGTCGTCGTCGCCGGACTCGGCGACAGCGGCGTGCTGACCGCGATCCGGCTGGCCCGCCACGCGGACGTCGTCGGCATCTCGGCCAAACCCGCGCTGGTGAGCGGGCAGGAGCTGGGCATGCGGTTGTCGCGGCCCGCCGCGTGGGCCCGCGACTACTGGATTCCGTTCGACAGGTTCCGCGCCCTGGACCGGGTGACGACCGTGCACGGCACGTTGACGGGCCTCGACCTGGCCGCCCGGACCGTGCTCGTGCGCGGCGGCGACGGCTCGCAGCGCGGCGAGGAGTACGACGCGCTGGTCATCTCGACCGGCGTCACCAACGGGTTCTGGCGCCGGCCGACGCTGCAGTCCGCCGAGCAGATCGGCGCCGAGCTGCGGGCCGCGCACGAGCGGCTGGCCGCCGCCGAGTCGGTGATCGTGGTCGGCGGCGGCGCCGCCGCGGTGAGCAGCGCCGCCAACCTGGCGACCACCTGGCCGGACAAACGCGTCGACCTGTTCTTCCCGGGGGAGCGCGCGCTGCCGTCGCACCACCCGCGGATCTGGCGACGGGTGCGGCGACGGCTGCTCGACGCCGGCGTCGGGCTGCATCCGGGGCACCGCGCCGTGGTGCCCGACGGGTTCGGCTGCGACGAGATCACCGGCGGGCCGGTGCACTGGAGCACCGGAGAACCGCCGTCGTCCGCCGAGGCGGTGCTGTGGGCGATCGGGCGGGTCCGGCCCAACACCGACTGGCTGCCTGAGGAACTGCTCGACGAGCACGGCTTCGTGCGGGTCACGCCGCAGTTGCGGGTTCCCGGGCAGCGTGGCGTTTTCGCGGTCGGCGACGTCGCGGCGACCGACCCGCTGCGGTCCTCGGCGCGCAACCGCGCCGACGGGCTGCTGGCGCACAATATCCGCGCGGAGTTCGCCGGCCGGCCGCTGCGCAGCTACCGCGCGCCGGAACGGCGGTGGGGTTCGGTGCTCGGTGTGCAGCCCGACGGGCTGGAAGTGTTCGCCCCCAGCGGCCACGGTTTCCGTTTCCCGGCATGGTCGATCGACCGCGTGCTGCAGCCGTGGATCGTGCGCCGGGGCATCTACCGTGGCGTGCGGGCCAACGACCCGCCGGTGTAGCCCGGCCGGGCTTGTTTTCGTCACATCAGCACCACGAGCTGACCATGACATGGTGCTGCGATGTGATATCGCATACGCCATCAAGTTGGAGAAGGCACTACTCCCTGGCCCAGCGACAGGCGAGGCGCATGAGGTTCGTGAGGCTGGCGCACCCGGCCAGCGGCTTCAGCCGGATCGGCGCTGATGGCGCCGATAGCTGTTCGGTGGGCAGGTGTCTGGTTACCCTGCTGCCCGCGGATCATGCAATCGGGTGGCGGCGCAGCTGGTCGAGGATCGCTCGGGTGACCTCGGCGGGACGTTCCTGGACCAGCCAGTGACCGGCGTCGAGGTCGATGCGCCGGTAGTCGGCGGTGGGGATCTGCTCACCCAGCGACACCGCCATCCGCCCGGCGTAGGGCTCGTCGCGGCCGATCACCAGCACGGTGGGCACCGTCACCGGTTCGGCTGTGGCCGAGAGCATCCGGCGGTGCCCGTCGGCGGCGCGATACCACGCCAACGCGGCCGACAACGCGCCCGGCTGGCCGAGCACGGCGAGCAGCTGCTGCAGCTCCGCGGGGTTGTGACGGGTCAGTGTCGCGCGGAAGGCGGCCATCCGGTCGCGGCCGAGCACGCGCTCGGCGGCCCCGTCCGGCGCGAGGACCAGAGCCAGAAAGGCCCGGTAGCCCTCGACGTCGGGATCGGCCCAGGTCGCCTGCGCGAACGCGTGGTAGTGCGGGATCGACATCACCGTCAACGACGCCAGCCGTGACGGTGCGGCGATTGCGACGAGCCAGGCGATCGCCGCACCCCAGTCATGGGCCACCAAGTGAAATCGCCTGAAGTCCAACGTGTCTGCGATCGCCACGACGTCCTCGACCAGCTCCTCGTGCCGGTAGGCCTCGACGTCGCGCGGCCGCGCCCCCGGGCTGTAGCCGCGCTGGTCCGGGGCGGCGCACCGGTAGCCTGCGCCGGCCAGCGTCGCCATCACGCCGGCCCACATCGCGGACGTCTCCGGAAAGCCGTGCAGCAGCAGCACCGGCTCGCCCGCCCGCCCGGCGTGGCGAACGGTGAAGTCCAGGCCGCGGGCGCTGATGATCGACTGCGTCATCGCTGTCCTTTGCTGCCGGCGAGGTCGGGTCGGGGCTTCGAGCTTACTGATCACCAGGCCGCAGCACCCCGCGCCTCGACCGGTTGACGGAGCGGGACCGCGTCGAGTTGTATGCGGTGTATGGCCGAACTCTGCGCGGGGCAGCGCAGTCCAGCCGAGCTGCGAGGCGTCGCCCAGCGGTTGCGGCTGCACGCCGTGGCCGCCGTGCGCGGCAAGGGTGAGGGCTACATCGGTCAGGCGCTGCAGACGGCGGAGCTGTTCGCGGTTCTGTATTTCCACGAAATGCGTTGGTCGCCAACCGCTTTCGACGACGACAGCCGGGACCGGATGCTGCTGTCGGTGGGCCACTACGCGCTGTCGCACTACTGCGCGATGGCCGAACACGGCCTGCTCTCCGCGGCCCAGCTGAGCACCTACGGCGTAGACGGGAGTCCGCTGACGCTGGGTGCCGAACCCGGGCAGGTGCCGGGTGTGGAGTTCGCCGGCGGATCGCTGGGGCAGGGCCTCGGCGTCGCGGGCGGGCTGGCCTGGGGCCTGCGCCACCGCGGCAGCCCGGCGCGGGTGTTCACCTACATGTCCGACGGCGAGACGCAGGAGGGGGCCACCTGGGAAGCGGCGATGTTCGCCGGAGACCGCGGCCTGGCCAACCTCACCTGCGTCGTGGACGTCAATCGGACCCAGGCCGACGGCGAACTCGTCGTGGAGGTCGAACCGCTCGCGGAGAAGTTCCGCGCGTTCGGGTGGTGGGCGGCCGATGTCGACGGGAACGACATCGACGCGCTGCTCGGCGTTTTCGCCGACGCCCGCAACGACGGCGGCGCCCGGCCGCGGGCCGTCATCGCGCATACCCGGCTGGCGAACCGGGCCGCGAGCCTGCAGGCCCGTCGCAACGCGCACTTCGTGCGGATCACCGAGGAGCAGTGGTTGCAGGTGCAGCGCGAGATCGAGGAGAGCCGGTGAGCGCCGACGCGACCGGAGCCGCCGCCGCCATGGGTATGCGCGCCAGGGCCGGACCCTGGGGTCGCGCCCTGGTGGACGCCGCGGCGCGCCGGCCCGAGATCGTCGCGCTGTCAGCGGACTTGAAGAAGTACACCGACCTGTCGGCGTTCGCGGCGGAATTCCCCGCACGCTACATCGCGGTGGGGATGGCCGAGCAGAACCTGGTGCTGACCGCCGCCGGCCTGGCCCGCGCCGGGCTGACCGTGGTGGCCACCTCGTTCGCGGCGTTCCTGAGCCGACGCGCCGCCGACTTCGCGGTCATGCAGGTCGCGCTGCCGCGCGCCGACGTCAAGCTCATCGGTGCGACGCCGGGCATCTCGGCGACCTTCGGCCCGTCGCACACCTCGATCGACGACCTCGCCGTGTGGCGGGCGATACCGCACATGGTGGTCGTCGACCCCGCCGACGCCTGCGAGGCGGCGCAGGCGTTGACCGTGCTGCTGGACTACGACGGGCCGGTGTACTGCCGGCAGCCGTTCGACCGGCCGGCCGCGCGCCACACACCGGAGTTGCCGCCGTTCGAGCTCGGCAAGGCCGCGACGCTGCGCGACGGCGGCGACGTCGGCATCGTCGCCAGCGGCGACCGGGTGCCCGAGGCGCTGGCCGCGGCCGAGACGCTGGCCGGCGAGGGCATCCAGGCGACGGTGCTGCGGGTGAGCACCATCAAACCGTTCGACGGCGACGCGGTGGCCGACGTCGCCGCGCGCACCCGCCGGCTGGTGACGGCGGAGAACCATTCGATCGTGGGCGGGTTGTTCTCGGCAACCGCCGAGGCGCTGGCCCGCCGCGGTCTGGGTGTGCCGGTCGTCCCGATCGGCGTGCCGGACGTGTTCCCGCCTTTCGGCTCACCGGCTTTCACCGCGGAGCTGCTGGGGATGACCTCACGGCACATCGCCGACGCCGCACGGTCGGCGGCCGCGGGTGGATAGCACCAGGCACCGCGGACGGGTGGTCGTCGTCACCGGCGGCGGCCACGGGATCGGGGCGGCCACGGTGCGGAGGTTTTTCGCCGAGGGCGCGTCGGTGCTGGCCGCCGACGTCAACCCCAAAGGGCTGCAACGCCTGACCGACGAATTCGGCGCCGACCCCAGGTTCGCGACGTGGGTGGTCGACGTCTCCGACCCGGCCGCGGTCGCCGGCCTCGTCGACCATGCGGTGTCGGCGTTCGGGCGGCTGGACACCATGGTCAACAATGCCGCCGCGATCACCATGGGCACGGTCGTCGACCTCGAACCCGACCAGTGGCGTCACATCATGGCGGTGACCGTGGATTCGGTGTATTTCGGGTCCCGCGCGGCGATCCCGCATCTGGTGGCCACCGGCGGCAGCATCGTCAACACCGCCTCGATCTCCGGGCTGGCGGGCAACTACGGGCTGGCCGCCTACTGCGCGGCCAAGGGCGCCGTGGTCAACCTGACCCGCAACATGGCCATCGATCATGCGCGACAAGGCATTCGGGTCAACTCGGTCTGCCCGGGTCCGGTGAACACCCATCCCGGCGGGATGATGGACCATCCGAACATGAAACCGGTCTACGAACACAACGTCCCGATGGGCCGCGTCGGCCGGCCCGACGAGATCGCCGGCGTCATCGCGTTTCTGGCCTCCGACGACGCCAGCTTCATCACCGGGCACAACCTCGTCGCCGACGGCGGACTGACCGCGCACACCGGCGAACCCAACTTCACCGAGCTCTACGCCGACG
>NZ_JAVKSH010000072.1:0-15777 GCF_039583805.1 Mycobacterium sp.
CCATGGACGCACCCTACCTAAAACGATTGACACGTCAATCGGTAACTCGTAGCGTGTGGGCAATGCGAACCAGCGTCGCTGAGATGCTCGGTGTGGAGTTTCCGATCTGCGCGTTCAGCCACTGCCGGGACGTGGTGGCCGCGGTGTCCAACGCGGGCGGGTTCGGCGTCCTGGGTGCGGTCGCGCACAGCCCGCAGCGCCTGGAAACCGAGCTCACCTGGATCGAGCAGCAGACCGGCGGCAAACCCTACGGCGTCGACCTGCTGCTGCCGCCCCGCTACGTCGGCGCGGACCGCGGCGGGATCGACCCGACGCAGCTCGCTGACCTGATGCCCGCGCAGCACCGCGCATTCCTCGACGACCTGCTGGCCCGCTATGGCATCGAGCCCGGCGCCGACCACACGCCGCGCGGCGGGCTCAACGTCTCGCCCAAGGGCTATCAGCCGCTGCTCGACGTGGCCTTCGACCACGACATCCGGTTGATCGCCAGCGCGCTCGGCCCACCGCCACCCGATCTGGTCTCCCGCGCCCACGACAACAACGTCTTGGTGGCCGCGCTGGCCGGCACCACGGCGCACGCCACCCGGCACGCCGCCGCCGGCGTCGACCTGATCGTCGCGCAGGGCACCGAGGCCGGCGGGCACACCGGGGAGGTGGCGACGATGGTGCTGGTCCCCGAAGTAGTCGACGCCGTCGCCCCGGTCCCCGTGCTCGCCGCGGGCGGCATCGCCCGGGGCCGGCAGGTCGCCGCGGCGCTGGCGCTGGGCGCCGAGGGAGTCTGGTGCGGCTCGGTGTGGCTGACCACCGAGGAAGCCGAGACGCCGCCGGTGGTCAAGGATAAGTTCCTGGCTGCCACGTCGTCGGACACGGTGCGGTCGCGTTCGCTGACCGGCAAACCCGCGCGGATGCTGCGCACCGCCTGGACCGACGAGTGGGAACGCCCCGACAGCCCCGACCCGCTGGGCATGCCGCTGCAGACGGCTCTGGTCAGCGAGTCACAGATGCGCATCATCCGGGCCGCCGGCCAACCCGAGTCGCAAGCCCGCGAGCTGGCCACCTACTTCGTGGGCCAGGTCGTCGGCGCACTGGACAGGGTGCGCCCGACGCGGTCGGTGGTGCTGGACATGGTGTCGGAATTCGTCGACGCCGTCGACCGGCTCGATCAGCTGGTCGAGCGGTGAGCGCGCCGGCGCGGCGCCGGCGCGCGATCAGCGACGAAGACAAGTCCGCCCGTCGCGACGAAATCCTTGCTGCGGCCAAGAAGGTGTTCGCGCGCAGGGGATTTCACGCCACCACCATCGCGGACATCGCCACGCAGGCGGGCCTGGCGTACGGATCGGTCTACTGGTATTTCGCCTCCAAGGACGAGTTGTTCCACACGTTGATGGCGGTGGAGGAGGACGCGTTGCGCGCCCACCTGACAGCCACGCTCGCCGCGCAGGGGCAGCGACCCGATGACGGCGACGCCGCGTTTCGCACCGCCGTCACCGCGACGCTGGAATTCTTCGAGGCCGACAAGGCCACCGTCACGTTGTTGTTCCGCGACGCCTACGCCCTGGGTGACCGGTTCGAGAAGCACCTCGGCGGCATCTACGAACGATTCATCGACGACATCGAGACGGTCATCGTGGCCGCCCAGCGGCGCGGCGACGTCGTGGCCGCCCCGCCGCGCATGGTGGCCTACACGCTGGCGGCCCTGATCGGCCAGCTGGCGCTTCGGCGACTGTCCACCGACGACGGCGTCACCGCGGCCGAGGTCGCCGACTTCGTGGTGTCGCTGACGCTCGACGGGCTGCGGCCGCGCCGCCCCTGACCTGCCCGATCCGCGTCACCGAGCCTGGCCGGACGCTGTGAGCTGCTGGTGAACGTGCTCGGAATCCGACACGCCGGCGCCGGGTGGATTGACCCGCGGGCGTCGGTAGTGCACTATCGCAGGGGTAAGCACCTCGTTAGGTGAGGCGTCTACATGGATACAGGCCACTGACCCCGAACGTCGAGAGACGCCCAGGGTCAGGACAGCTCCTCCCGGCTTAAGGGTTGAGCCCAAGTGGCTTCCGGGCAACCGGATACGCCGTGTAGTGCCGAAGCTCTGACGAGTGGGGTGCGGATTCACCGGCATTCGCCGCAATCTGCTCTCCTTGCTTCCTGGTAAACAGCGCGTGCGACCGCACGTGGACGTGACCGAGAGGAGGTGTCGGGACCATGAGTTCCAGTGATAGTCCGGATCGATATCCGGGCTGTGTTTCGTCCCGATCCGATCTCCGGCACGCGATCTTCGGCTGAATCGAGCCGCAAGCCAGCTCTGCCCCGATCGGAAAACCGGCGGGACGGGACCCAAAACTTTCCGGAATCCCCGTCATGCCCGTGTGATTTTCCTCTAGGAGGCAACCATGACCGCTGTTCTGTACGACGAGGTGGTGACGACCGGTCCTGCACCGCGGCTGAGGGCCCTACCGGCGCCGAAGCCGTCGGCAGCGGCCGCGCCCCGGCCGGCTCCGAGGCGGCTGCACACCGCGCCGCACGGCGACCCGCTGGTCGCCGGCGCCGCGTGGCTGCTGTGCGTTCCGCTGCGGCAGATTTACGCCGCGCTGTGGCGGGTCGGCCTGTTGGAGGTCGGAGCCTGAATCCGTCCGGCGACGACACGGGCCGTTGATGGCCCGAGGCGAGGCCGGACACACCGACAAGCTGCTCCCGGGAGCCTAAAGCATTGCGCTTCGGGCCCCGGGAGCAGCTATGAGTGCCGACAAGCCCAGCCGGTAGGCAGGCAGGCTGTGGCGCCAGCCGATGTCGACCTTCCCGCCGCTGTCGACGGCGATCGCCGCGCCGACATGCACATAGGGCGGGTCCGGCGGCACGTGCGGCACGATGTCGAGGAAGTTCACCACCCGAAAACAGCTGTCGATGGCGGCGTTGAACGCGTCCGCGAAGTCGCTCAACCCGACTCGCGGTCCGCCGAAGGTGATCAGCCGCGGTTCGATCGCGTTCGGCGGCATGGTCCGGGCGATGTCGGGCGCGCCGAGCACGGCCAGCGCCGCACCCAGACTGTGCCCGGTGAGCAGGATCTGATCGCAGCCCGCCGTGGCGGCGCCCAGGTTCGCGGCGACGCTCGCGCGAACCAGCTCGTAGACGTCCTGAAAGCCGGCATGCACCCGACCGAACCCGGCGACCGGGAGGTAGCTCTCGGGGACGGCGTCGAAGTCCGCGATCCAGTCCGCGATGTCGGAGCTGCCGCGGAAGGAGACGAACGCGATACCGCTGGTCGTGTCGTGGCCCATCAGCCCAAAGATGTTGGTGTCCTTGGTCATCGCCACCACCATGGGATGGGGCGGGGTCATCGCGGCGAGTGTCGTGGCGTCAACCTCGATCAGGCTGGTCTGGGTGTATCCGGCGGGCAGGGCAGCCGCGCTGCCGTCCATCACGGTGTAGGCCGCCGTCGCCAGCGGCAGAACGACGTCGCGCGCGAAGGACGCGTCGAAACCCATAGCCGGCAGCCTAAAGTGTGCCGCGAACCGGAGTTGCGCCGCCCGATAGAATCGGCGCAACGGCATCGATCCGGCCATCACCGGGGAGCCTTCGGAAGAACAGCCGGCTTCCATCGTGAAACCAGCCCAGTAGAACCGAACGGACGGGCCCGTCACAGCCCTCATCGAGCGGTCGCGCGTCAGCGCGGCAAGCGGGGTGGTACCGCGGCGATTGCGCACCGGCGCACCGTCGTCCCCGGGCCGGACGGTTGGCGCATGGAGACGACGCAGTGACTTATCCCAAGCCGGGCGGCGGGGCACCCGACTTTGCGGCCCTTGAGCGTGAGGTGCTCGACTATTGGGCCGCCGATGACACCTTCCGGGCCAGCATTGCGCGGCGCGCCGACGCACCGGAGTACGTGTTCTACGACGGGCCGCCGTTCGCCAACGGGCTGCCGCACTACGGGCATCTGCTCACCGGGTACGTCAAGGACATCGTGCCGCGGTACCGGACCATGCGCGGCTACAAGGTGGAGCGCCGCTTCGGCTGGGACACCCACGGCCTGCCCGCCGAGCTCGAAACCGAGCGCCAGCTCGGCATCAGCGACAAGTCGCAGATCGACACGATGGGCGTCGCCGCGTTCAACGAGGCCTGCCGCGAATCGGTGTTGCGCTACACCGGTGAATGGCAGGCCTACGTCACCCGGCAGGCCCGCTGGGTGGACTTCGAACACGACTACAAGACGCTGGACCTGCCTTACATGGAGTCGGTGATCTGGGCGTTCAAACAGTTGTGGGACAAAGGATTAGCCTACGAGGGCTACCGGGTGCTGCCGTACTGCTGGCGCGACGAGACCCCACTGTCCAACCACGAGCTGCGGATGGACGACGACGTCTACCAGAGCCGCCAGGACCCGGCGCTCACCGTCGGATTCGGTGTTCCCGACGGTGAACTGGCCGGCGCTTACCTGTTGGTGTGGACGACGACACCGTGGACGCTGCCGTCCAACCAGGCGGTCGCCGTCAACCCCGATGTCACCTATGTGCAGGTGCGCCTGGGAGATCGGCGTTACGTGCTGGCGCGGGAACGGCTGTCGGCGTACGCCCGCGAGCTCGGCGACCAACCCGAGGTGCTGGGCAGTTACCGCGGCGCCGACCTGCTGGGCATGCGGTACCTGCCGCCGTTTCCGTATTTCATGAACTCGGCCAATGCTTTTCAGGTGCTCGCCGGCGACTTCGTGACCACCGACGACGGCACCGGGATCGTGCATATGGCGCCGGCCTACGGCGAGGACGACATGCAGACCGCGGACAGGGCAGGCATCGAGCCGGTCACGCCCGTCGACGCCAAGGGCCGTTTCGACGAAACCGTGCCGGACTACGCGGGCCGGCACGTGTTCGACGCCAACACGGCGATCATCCGCGACCTGAAGAACGGCACCGGACCCGCGGCGGCCAACGGCGCGGTGCTGCTGCGCCACGAAACCTACGAGCACCCCTACCCGCACTGCTGGCGCTGCCGAAACCCGTTGATCTACCGGGCGGTGTCGTCGTGGTTCGTCCGCGTGGCCGACTTCCGGGACCGCATGGTCGAACTCAACCGGCAGATCACCTGGTATCCCGAACACGTCAAGGACGGGATATTCGGCAACTGGCTGAAGAACGCCCGCGACTGGTCCATCTCGCGAAACCGCTACTGGGGCACGCCGATCCCGGTGTGGGTGTCCGACGATCCGGCGTATCCGCGCATCGACGTCTACGGCAGCCTCGACGAGCTGGAGCGCGACTTCGGTGTGCGCCCGGTCGACCTGCACCGGCCCTACATCGACGAGCTCACCCGGCCCAACCCCGACGACCCGACCGGACACTCGACGATGCGGCGCATCCCCGACGTGTTCGACGTGTGGTTCGACTCCGGGTCGATGCCGTATGCGCAGGTGCACTACCCGTTCGAGAACGCCGACTGGTTCGACGGGGTCACCAGCGCCGACCCCGCCAAGCGGGTCGACGCGCACTACCCGGGCGACTTCATCGTCGAGTACATCGGGCAGACCCGCGGCTGGTTCTACACGCTGCACGTGCTGGCCACCGCGCTGTTCGACCGGCCCGCGTTCACAACCTGTGTGGCGCACGGGATCGTGCTGGGCTCCGACGGGCAGAAGATGAGCAAGTCGCTGCGCAACTACCCCGACGTGACCGAGGTGTTCGACCGCGACGGCTCCGACGCGATGCGGTGGTTTCTGATGGCCTCGCCGATCCTGCGGGGCGGCAACCTGATCGTCACCGAGCCGGGCATCCGTGAAGGTGTGCGCCAGGTGATGCTGCCACTGTGGAACGCCTATACCTTTCTGGCGCTCTATGCGCCGAAAGTCGGTACCTGGCGCACCGATTCACCACATGTGCTCGATCGCTACATCCTGGCCAAGCTGGCGGCGCTGCGCGACGACCTGACCGCGGCGATGGATGTCTGCGACATCTCCGGCGCGTGCGACCAGCTGCGGCAGTTCACCGAGGCGCTGACGAACTGGTATGTGCGGCGGTCACGGTCGCGGTTCTGGGCGGAGGACGCCGACGCCGTCGACACGCTGCACACCGTGCTGGAGGTGACGACGCGGCTGGCGGCGCCGTTGCTGCCGTTGACCACCGAGGTGATCTGGCGCGGCGTCACCGGCGAGCGTTCGGTGCACCTGACCGACTGGCCCGATTCCGGTGACGTGCCTGCTGATACTTCGCTGGTGGCCGCCATGGACCAGGTGCGCGAAGTGTGCTCGGCGGCGTCGTCGCTGCGCAAGGCGCACCGGCTGCGGGTGCGCCTACCGTTACCGAAACTGACTGTGGCGGTGCAGGATCCGACGCAGTTGGCGCCGTTCGCTGATCTGATCGCCGACGAGCTCAACGTCAAGGCCGTCGACTTCACCGACACGATCGACCGCTACGGGCGGTTCGAGCTCACCGTCAACGCCCGGGTGGCCGGGCCGCGGCTCGGCAAGGACGTGCAGGCGGCGATCACGGCGGTCAAGGCGGGGGAGGGCGTCGTCAACGCCGACGGCACGCTGACCGCGGGCCCGGCGGTGCTGCAACCCGACGAGTACACCTCCCGGCTGGTGGCCGCCGACCCGGAATACACCACCGCGCTGCCCGGCGGCGCCGGACTGGTGGTGCTGGACGCCGCCGTCACCGACGAGCTGGAAGCCGAAGGCTGGGCCAAAGACCGCGTCCGCGAACTGCAGGAGCTGCGCAAGTCGACCGGACTGGACGTCTCCGACCGGATCAGCGTGGTGATGGCCGTGCCGGACGGGCGTCTCGAGTGGGCCCGCACCCACCGCGACCTGATCGCGCGCGAGATCCTGGCCACCCGTCTCGAATTCGGCGAGCCGGCCGATGCTGTGGAAATCGGTGACGGTGTCCGCGTGAGCATCGCTAAGCTTTAGCCGCGAAAGTGCAACCGCCGACGCATTTCTCGGGTAGACCCGTCGGTAGTTGCACTTACGCGGACGGGGGCTTGACCGCCCGCCACACCGGAAACACCAGCCGGCGGTGCTTGATCCCGGGCCGCGGAGGCGCAATCCTGACATCGTGCCCCGCAGCGAAGAACCGTCGCGCGGGTTCCTCGACCCGGTGGCACGGATGTTGCGGCTGCCGTTGGGGACACCGGAGTTCATCAACCGGATCGTCTCCGGCGGGGCGAACCAAGCGGGCCGCCAGACCCTGCGCATGCTGATCATGACCTGGGACGTCGCCGACGGCGGCCCGTTCGCCGCCAGCGCCATCGCCACCACCGGTCTGGTCAAGACCGCCGAGACCGTGCAGAACCTCTTCGTCATACCGATTTTCGATCCGCTGCTGCGGGCGCTGGGCGCCGACCAGGTCAGCTTCCGCGCCTCGCTGTGCGCCTCGCAGCTGGTCGGTCTGGGCATCCTGCGCTACGGGGTGCGGGCCGAGCCGATCCACTCGATGGACGTCGACTCCCTGGTGAACGCGATGGGCCCGACCTTTCAGCGCTACCTGCTCGGCGACCTGTCCTAGCCGTGGCTTCCCGCTGGGTCCTGCACCTGGACATGGATGCGTTCTTCGCGTCCGTCGAGCAGCTCACCCGGCCCACGCTGCGGGACCGCCCGGTGCTGGTCGGCGGGTTGGGCGGGCGCGGGGTTGTCGCCGGCGCGAGCTATGCGGCGCGCGCGTTCGGGGCCCGCTCGGCCATGCCGATGCACCAGGCGCGCCGGCTGGTGGGCATCCACGCGGTGGTGTTGCCGCCGCGCGGCGTGGTCTATGGGGTGGCCAGCCGCCGGGTCTTCGACGCCGTGCGCGACGTGGTGCCCGTCGTCGAACAGCTGTCCTACGACGAGGCGTTCGCCGAACCCGCGGGACTGGCGGGCGCGTCGGCGACCCGCGTCGGGCAGTTCTGCGAGGACCTGCGACGACGGGTGCGCGAGGAGACCGGCTTGGTCGCCTCGGTCGGCGCCGGCTCGGGCAAGCAGCTCGCCAAGATCGCGTCGGGCCTGGCCAAACCCGACGGGATACGGGTGGTTGGCCGCGACGAGGAGCAACGTCTGCTCGTCGGCCTGCCGGTGCGACGGCTGTGGGGCATCGGGCCGGTTGCCGAGCAGAAGCTGCATCGGCTCGGCATCGACACGATCGGGCAGCTGGCCGCGCTCAGCGACGTCGAGGCGGCCAGCATCCTCGGCGCGACGATCGGCCCGGCGCTGCACCGGTTGGCACGCGGCATCGACGACCGACCGGTGGCCGAGCGCGCCGAGTCCAAACAGATCAGCGCCGAATCCACCTTCGGCGCCGACCTGACCACGCTGGAGGAGCTGCGCGAGGCGGCCGGCCCGATCGCCGAATCTGCGCACCGGCGGCTGCTGCGCGACGGCCGGGGCGCCCGCACCGTCACGGTGAAGCTGAAGAAGTCCGACATGACGACGCTGACCCGTTCAGCCTCGCTGCCCTACGCCACCACCGACCCGGCCACGCTGACCGCGCTGGCCCGGCGGCTGCTGCTCGATCCCCACCGGATCGGCCCGGTCCGCCTGCTCGGCGTCGGGTTTTCGGGGCTGAGCGACGTGCGTCAACAGCCGTTGTTCTCCGAACTGGAACTGGCGCTGCCGCAAGCTACTTCGCGCATCGACACACCTCTGGCCGAGCCGGACGCCGCGACGTGGCAGATCGGCGACGACGTCTGCCACCCCGACAACGGGCACGGCTGGGTGCAGGGCGCCGGCCACGGCGTGGTGACCGTGCGGTTCGAAACCCGCGGCACCGGACCCGGCCCGGCGCGCACGTTCGCCGCCGAGGACCACGACCTGGTCGCGGCCAACCCGGTCGACAGCCTGGCCTGGCCGGACTACGTCGCCGCGCTGGCGTCAGCGCAGCTGGCCGACGACGTCGTGCACCGGTAGGCCGGCGGCCAGCGCCGCCATCACCAGCACCCGGACCTGGCTCGCCGGCAGCCCCGGCACCATCACCGCGCCCGCGTCGACCAGGTCGCGGCCGGGACCGTAGCCGGGGCCGACCCACCCGCCCGGGACGCGGGTGGACACCGCGACCACTACACCGTCGGCGCACTGTCGGCGCACCCCGTCGATCACCGCCGCCCCGGCGTTGCCCGAGCCCAGCGCCTCCAGCACGACGCCGCGGGCGCCGGCGGCCACGCAGGCGTCCAGAGCCACCGCGTCGGCCCCCGGAAACACCGCGACGATGTCCACCCGCGGCGCGGCGGCCGCGCTCAGCTCGGCCAGATAGGGCCGGGTCTCCAGATAGGGCCGGGTCTTAAGCCGGGTCATCCCGCCGCCGACCGTGCCGAGCACCTCGCCGGTGAAGCCGGTCGACACCTTCCGCAGGCCCGCCGGCTGCCACACCCGGCCGGCCAAGCACACCAGCACCCCCAGACCGCGGGCGGCGGGGTCGGACGCCACCGACAGCGCGTCGCGCAGGTTGCCCGGGCCGTCCGGGTCGGGAGCGTCGGCGCTGCGCAGCGCGCCGGTGAGCACCACCGGAACCGCGCCGCGGTAGCCCAGATCCAGCCACAACGCCGTCTCCTCCAGGGTGTCGGTGCCGTGGGTGACGACGATGCCGGTGGTGTCGCCGTTCGCGGCGGCGCGCACCGCCGCGCCGATCACATCCCAGTCGGCGGGTGTCAACTGCGAGCTGTCCACCGCCAGCACGTCGATCACGTCGACGTCGAGACCGGCTGTCAGGGCGGCGCCGGAGCGGGTCGGCCGCCGCACTCCGTCGGCATCGGTGCTGGTCGCGATCGTCCCGCCGGTGGTGATGACGGTCAGGCGACTCATGCTGGGATGATAGGGCCGTGACCGCCGGCGACGACGCAGAGCCCGACAGCGATCTGGGCGTATCTCCCGCTCGCGGGGGAGAGGAGCGGCGTGTGCGCGCAGAGGAGTCACCACGATCGGCCGAGCCGGTGGATGAGGCCGCGACGGCGGACGACACCGGCGCCCCGGCGCCGCCGCGCCGGTTGCGCCTGCTGGTGTCGGTCGCGGCGGTCGTCCTGGCACTCGACATCGTGAGCAAGGTGATCGCCGTCAAGCTGCTGACCCCCGGGCAGCCGGTGCCGATCATCGGTGACACCGTCACCTGGACGTTGGTGCGCAATTCCGGGGCCGCGTTCTCCGTGGCCACCGGCTACACCTGGCTGTTGACGCTGATCGCGACCGGAGTCGTGGCCGGGATTTTCTGGATGGGACGCCGTCTGGTGTCACCGTGGTGGGCTGTCGGGCTGGGCATGATCCTGGGCGGCGCGACGGGCAATCTGGTCGACCGGTTCTTCCGTTCGCCGGGCCCGCTGCGCGGGCACGTCGTGGACTTCCTGTCGATCGGCTGGTGGCCGGTGTTCAACGTCGCCGACCCGTCGGTGGTGGGCGGCGCGATCCTGCTGGTCGTGCTGTCGTTGTTCGGGTATGACTTCGACACCGTTGGACGGCGGAAAATCAGTGAGCGCTGACAGTCCCAGGCGACGATGCCAAGCGAAGTGGTGAGGAGGAGCCGGCCTTGACCGGAGCCCGGTCGATGCTCGTCCCGGAGGGGTTGGCGGGCATGCGGGTCGACGCCGGGCTGGCCCGGCTGCTGGGTGTGTCCCGCACCGCGGCGGCGGCGCTGGCCGAGGACGGCGGTGTCGAACTGGACGGGGTGACCGCCGGCAAGTCCGATCGGCTGACCGCCGGGTCCTGGCTGGCGGTGCGGCTGCCCGAGACGCCGCCGCCGCCGCAGAACACGCCCGTCGACATCGAGGGCATGACGATCCTGTACTCCGACGAGGACATCGTCGCCGTCGACAAACCCGCCGGGGTGGCCGCGCACGCGACGCTGGGCTGGACCGGACCGACGGTGCTGGGCGGGCTGGCCGCCGCCGGATACCGGATCACCACCTCGGGTATCCACGAGCGGCAGGGCATCGTGCACCGCCTCGACGCCGGCACGTCAGGGGTGATGGTGGTGGCGCTCTCGGAGCGCGCCTACACGGTGCTCAAGCGGGCTTTCAAGGCGCGCACCGTCGACAAGCGCTATCACGCTCTGGTGCAAGGACATCCGGACCCGTCGAGCGGCACCATCGACGCGCCGATCGGCCGCCACCGCGGCCACGACTGGAAATTCGCCGTCACCACACACGGCCGGCACAGCCTCACCCACTACGACACCCTGGAAGCCTTCGTCGCCGCCAGCCTGCTCGACGTGCACCTGGAAACCGGCCGCACTCACCAGATCCGGGTGCACTTCGCCGCGCTGCACCACCCCTGCTGCGGCGACCTGACCTACGGCGCCAACCCGAAACTGGCCGCACAGCTTGGCCTGGAACGCCAATGGCTGCACGCCCGCTCGTTGGCGTTCACCCATCCGGCCGACGGGCGGCGCGTCGAGATCGTCAGCTCCTACCCGCCGGATCTGCAGCATGCGCTCGACGTGCTGCGGGCGCGCGGGTGATCACCCCGGTTTGCGGGCCTCGACGAGCACGCGCGTGGAGTGGGCGACGAAGACCCCGGCGGTCTGGATGCGGTCGTGCAGTTCCCGCAGCCGCTGCCGGTAGCGTTCGACGGTGAAATCCGGCACCGCCCAGACCACTTTGCGCAGGAAGTAGATCACCGCGCCGATGTCGAAGAACTCGGCCCGCATCCGCTCCATGCGCATGTCCAGCACCTGCAGTCCGGCGGCACGTGCCTGCGCGCGCTGGGTGTCCGGGTGATGCTCTGCCCATTTCTCGGGTTGCGGCCCGATGAAGTACTCGACGAGCTCTGACATCGTGGCGGGTCCGATCTGCTGGGCGAAGTAGGTGCCGCCCGGGCGCAGCACCCGGGCGATCTCGCTCCAGCGCACCGACGTGGGGTGACGGCTGGTCACCAGGTCGAATGCCGCATCGGCGAACGGCAACCGTGGCCCGTCCCGCGTCGCGACCACGACCACACCACGGGGATGCAGCAGCGTGGTGGCCAGTGCGGCGTTGGGCGGCCACGACTCGGTCGCGGCCATCGTGGGCGGGAACCGGGGTGCGCCGGCCAGCACCTCGCCGCCGCCGGTGTCGATGTCGCAGGCGGCCGACGCGCCCGCCAACCGTGCGCTCATCTGCCGTTGGTAGCCCCACGACGGCCGTTCCTCGGTGGCGCGGCCGTTCAGCCAGGAGAAGTCCCAGCCGTCGACGGGAGCCGCGGCGGCTGCTGCCACCAGATCGTCGAATCTTCGCGACATTCCGGCATTGTCGACCACGCCGGGCCGGGGCCGTCGTCGTGGTGTCCGGCTCACTCGACGATTGCGCACAAGCCCTGGTCGGCGCTCGCGTCGAGCAGAGTTGTTCGTCGAGTGTGCGGTTTGCTACGCCAGCGCCGGCGTGTCGCGTACGAAACCGCACACTCGACAGATTTTCAGGTGCTCACAGCGGGGCGCAGCCCCTTGAACGCACGGAACGGGCACCACCACGTCTGCGTGCGTGATCGCCGCACGAATCGGCAGAATCAGCCACCGGCGGAGCGCGCGGCTGGCAGAGTGTGAGCGCGACCGTCCCTCAGGAGTGCCCGCCCATGAAGCTCGCCGACCTCACCAACCTGGCCGACCTCGCCAACCTGGTGGAAAAGCCTCTCGCGGCGGTGTCCAACATCGTCAACACCCCGAACTCGGCCGGGCGGTACCGCCCGTTCTACCTGCGCAACGTGCTCGACGCCGTGCAGGGCCGCACGCTCGACGACGCCGTCGGCGGCAAGGTCACCGCCATCACCGGCGGGTCCTCGGGCATCGGGGAGGCCGCCGCGAAGAAAATCGCCGCCGCCGGCGGTGCGGTGGTGTTGGTCGCGCGCACCCGGGAGAACCTCGACAGAGTCGCCGGTGACATCCGCGCCGCCGGCGGCACCGCCCACGTCTACCCCTGCGATCTGTCCGAGATGGACGCCATCGCCGCGATGGCCGACCAGGTCCTCGCCGACCTCGGCGGCGTCGACATCCTGATCAACAACGCGGGCCGGTCGATCCGGCGCTCGCTGGCCCTGTCCTACGACCGCATCCACGACTACCAGCGGACCATGCAGCTGAACTACCTCGGCGCGGTGCAGCTGATGCTCAAGTTCATCCCGGGCATGCGGGAACGCCGCTTCGGCCACATCGTGAACGTGTCCTCGGCGGGCGTGCAGACCCGCGCACCGCGGTTCGGCGCCTACATCGCCAGCAAGGCCGCGCTGGACACGCTGTGCGACGCGCTGCAGGCCGAGACCGTCAACGACAACGTCCGATTCACCACCGTGCACATGGCGTTGGTGCGCACCCCGATGATCAGCCCCACCACGATGTACGACCGGTTCCCGACGCTGACGCCGGACCAGGCTGCGGGTGTGATCACCGACGCGATCGTGCACCGTCCGCGGCGGGTGAGCTCACCGTTCGGACAGTTCGCGGCGGTGGCCGACGCCCTCAACCCGACGGTGATGGACCGTGTCCGCAACCGCGCGTTCGGCATGTTCGACGACTCCGCGGCCGCGCAGGGCGAGTCCGTAACCGGCACAACAGATTTAGACAAACGAAGCGAGACGTTCGTGCGAGCGACCCGAGGAATACATTGGTGACACGATGAGCCTTCCACAACCCGGTGACCAGACCACCGTCGTCATCACCGGCGCCTCCTCCGGCATCGGCGCCGAACTCGCGCGCGGATTGGCCCGCCGCGGGTTCCCGCTGCTGCTGGTCGCGCGCCGGCGCGAACGTCTCGACGAACTCGCCGACGAGGTCGGCCGGACATTCTCGGTTGCCGCCGAGGTCATGCCCGCCGACCTCGGCGACGCGAAAGCCCGGGCGACGCTGGCCGACCGGCTGCGCAACGAGCCGATCGCCGGCCTGTGCAACAGCGCCGGCTTCGGCACCAGCGGACCGTTCCACACGTTGCCGGTCGATCGCGAAAGCGAGCAGGTCACCCTCAACGCGCTGGCACTGATGGAACTGACCCATGCGGCGCTGCCCGGGATGATCGAACGGGGCGCCGGAGCGGTGCTCAACATCGCCTCGATCGCGGCGTTCCAGCCGTTGCCCGGCATGGCCGTCTACTCGGCCACCAAGGCCTTCGTCCAGACGTTCTCCGAGGCCGTCCACGAGGGGCTGCACGGAACCGGGGTGTCGGTCACCGTCCTGTGCCCGGGGCCGGTGCCGACCGAGTGGGCGCAGATCGCCGACGCCGAGCACGTGAACGTCGGCCTGGCGCAGGTCTCGCCGCACGACGTCGCCGAGGCCGCGATCGCGGGGATGCTCACCGGCAAGCGCAGCGTCGTTCCCGGGGTGGTGCCGAAGGTCGCCAGCATCGGCGGCCGCTTCGCCCCGCGCAGCCTGCTGTTGCCCGCGCTGCGGATCGGGGCCGCCGTCAGGCGCCGCTAGGAGCGCGCTGAATAAGGGCGGATTTCGCTCATCGTGCACCACAAACCAGCAGGTCAGAGCGTTGTGGTTGAGGACGAAAGTCGGTTATTCAGCGCGCTCCTAGGACGGCCGTCCGGCGGCGTCAGGAGGAGGAGGACTTCGGCTCCCGGATCTTGAACGAGACCTGCAGCTTGGTGCGGAAGGTGATCCCGCCGGCGTCGTCCAGTGCCATGTCCTGGTCGAGGACCCGGGCGACGCGGATGTCGTCGATGGTCTGCCGTGCCCGGCGCACCGCCTCGATCGCGGCGTCCTCCCAGGACGTCGGGCTCGTCCCGATCAGTTCGGTGACCCTGTACACACTCATGCCTGCCTCCTGACTTCCACGGACCCAAGCTAGAGCAGTGGGACACCCCATGTCCGCAGATCGTTTCGATTACCTCGGACACGCGTCGCGACACGCCGGGGAGGTGTCGGTGCGCGGCCCTACACTGGCGTTCCTATGACCGGTTCTTCGTCGCGATCGTTTGTGCACCTGCACAACCACAGCGAGTACTCGATGCTGGACGGTGCGGCGAAGGTCGCCCCGATGCTCGCCGAGGCGCAGCGGCTGCAGATGCCCGCCATCGCGATGACCGACCACGGAAACATGTTCGGCGCCAGCGAGTTCTACCACGAGGCAAGCAAGGTTGGCATCACGCCGATCATCGGGGTCGAGGCCTACGTCGCTCCCGCTTCCCGCTTCGACACCCGGCGGATCTTCTGGGGCGATCCGGGACAGAAGAGCGACGACGTGTCCGGCGGCGGGTCCTACACCCACCTGACGATGCTCGCCGAGAACGCCACCGGCCTGCGCAACCTGTTCAAGCTGTCCTCGATGGCCTCCTTCGAGGGCCAGCTGGGCAAGTGGTCACGCATGGATGCCGAGCTGATCGCCGAGCACGCCGACGGAATCATCGCCACCACCGGCTGCCCGTCCGGTGAGGTGCAGACCCGGCTTCGGCTGGGCCAGCACCGCGAAGCGCTGGAGGCCGCCGGCCGGTGGCGGGAGATCTTCGGCGCCGACAACTACTTCCTGGAGCTGATGGACCACGGCCTGTCCATCGAACGCCGGGTCCGTGACGGGCTGCTGGCAGTCGGCCGTGCGCTGGGGATCCCGCCGCTGGCCACCAACGACTGCCACTACGTCACCCGCGACGCCGCGCACAACCACGAGGCGCTGCTGTGCGTGCAGACCGGCAAGACGCTGTCGGACCCCAACCGGTTCCGCTTCGACGGCGACGGCTACTACCTGAAGTCGGCCGCCGAGATGCGGGCGATCTGGGACGATCAGGTGCCCGGCGCCTGCGACGCCACCCTGCTGATCGCCGAGCGGGTGAGCTCCTACGCCGACGTGTGGACGCCGCGCGACCGGATGCCGGTGTTCCCGGTGCCCGACGGCCACGACCAGGCGTCGTGGCTGCGCCACGAGGTGGATGCCGGGCTG
>NZ_JAVKSH010000072.1:15877-20525 GCF_039583805.1 Mycobacterium sp.
ACCGGATGCCGGTGTTCCCGGTGCCCGACGGCCACGACCAGGCGTCGTGGCTGCGCCACGAGGTGGATGCCGGGCTGCGGCGACGCTTTCACTGTGACTCCCAAAGGCACTGTGACTCCCAAGGGCACTGTGACTCCCAAGGGCTGCCTGACGGATACGCGCAGCGCGCGGCCTATGAGATCGAGGTCATCTGCGACAAGGGTTTTCCGTCGTACTTCCTGATCGTCGCGGACCTGATCAACCACGCCCGCTCGGTCGACATCCGGGTCGGGCCGGGCCGCGGCTCGGCGGCCGGTTCGCTGGTCTCCTACGCGCTGGGCATCACCGACATCGACCCGATCCCGCACGGGCTGCTCTTCGAGCGGTTCCTCAACCCCGAGCGCACGTCGATGCCCGACATCGACATCGACTTCGACGACCGCCGCCGCGGTGAGATGGTGCGCTACGCCGCCGAGAAGTGGGGCCAGGACCGCGTCGCCCAGGTCATCACCTTCGGCACCATCAAAACCAAAGCGGCGCTGAAGGATTCGGCGCGGATCCACTACGGGCAGCCGGGCTTCGCGATCGCCGACAGGATCACCAAGGCGCTGCCGCCGGCCGTCATGGCCAAGGACATCCCGCTGGCCGGCATCACCGACCCCACCCACGAACGCTACAAGGAGGCCGCCGAAGTCCGCGGCCTGATCGACTCCGATCCCGACGTGCGGACCATCTACCAGACCGCTCGCGGCCTGGAGGGTTTGGTGCGCAACGCCGGCGTGCACGCCTGCGCGGTGATCATGAGCAGCGAGCCGTTGACCGAGGTGATCCCGCTGTGGAAGCGGCCGCAGGACGGCGCGATCATCACCGGCTGGGACTACCCGGCGTGCGAGGCGATCGGCCTGCTCAAGATGGACTTCCTGGGTCTGCGCAACCTGACGATCATCGGCGACGCGCTCGACAACATCAAGGCCAACAGGGGAATCGCCGTCGACCTGGAGTCGGTGCCGCTGGACGATCCGGCGACGTATGCGTTGCTGGGCCGCGGCGACACCCTCGGTGTGTTCCAGCTTGACGGCGGGCCGATGCGGGACCTGCTGCGGCGCATGCAGCCCACCGAGTTCGAGGACGTCGTCGCGGTGATCGCGCTGTACCGGCCCGGGCCGATGGGACAGAACGCGCACAACGACTACGCCGACCGCAAGAACGGCCGGCAGGCCGTCACGCCGATCCACCCCGAGCTGGCCGAGCCGCTGGCAGAGATCCTCGCCGAGACCTACGGCCTGATCGTCTACCAGGAGCAGATCATGCGGATCGCGCAGAAGGTGGCCGGCTACTCGCTGGCCCAAGCCGACATCCTGCGCAAGGCGATGGGGAAGAAGAAAGCCGACGTGCTGACCGCCGAGTACGAAAGCTTCTCGGCGGGAATGCAATCCAACGGATTCTCGGCCGGCGCCATCAAGGCGCTGTGGGACACCGTCCTTCCGTTCGCCGACTACGCCTTCAACAAGTCCCACGCCGCGGGGTACGGCATGCTGTCGTACTGGACGGCCTACCTGAAGGCCAACTATCCGGCCGAGTACATGGCGGGGCTTTTGACCTCCGTCGGTGACGACAAGGACAAGGCCGCCGTGTATCTCGCCGACTGCCGCAAGCTGGGCATCACCGTGCTGCCGCCGGATGTCAACGAATCCGGGCTGAACTTCGCCTCGGTCGGCACCGACATCCGCTACGGGCTGGGTGCGGTACGCAACGTCGGCGCCAACGTCGTCGCGTCGCTGATCAACACCCGCACCGCGAAGGGCAAGTTCACCGACTTCTCCGACTACCTGAACAAGGTCGACATCGCTGCGTGCAACAAGAAGGTCACCGAGTCGCTGGTCAAGGCCGGGGCGTTCGACTCGCTGGGGCATGCACGCAAGGGATTGTTCCTGGTGCACACCGACGCCGTCGACTCGGTGCTGGGCACCAAAAAAGCCGAGGCGATGGGCCAGTTCGACCTGTTCGGTAGCTCCGGCGACGGCGGCGGCGACGTGGTGTTCACCATCAAGGTTCCCGAGGACGAGTGGGACCACAAGCACAAGCTGGCGTTGGAGCGCGAGATGCTCGGCTTGTACGTGTCCGGGCATCCGCTCAACGGGGTGGCGCATCTGCTGGCGGCCCAAGTCGACACCGCGATCCCGGCGATCCTCGACGGCGACATCCCCAACGACACCCCGGTCAAGGTGGGCGGCATCCTGGCGGCGGTCAACCGGCGGGTGAACAAGAACGGGATGCCCTGGGCCTCAGCGCAACTGGAAGACCTCACCGGCGGCATCGAGGTGATGTTCTTCCCGCAGACGTATTCCACCCACGGGGCCGACATCGTCGACGACGCGGTCGTGCTGCTCACCGCGCGGGTGAAGGCCTCCGACGACCGGGTGTGCTTGATCGCCCACGACCTTGTGGTGCCGGACTTTTCCAGCGCACAGGCCGATCGGCCGCTGGCGGTGAGCCTGCCCACCCGTCAGTGCACCGTCGACAAGGTCAGCGCGCTCAAGCAGGTGCTCGCTCGCCACCCCGGCACCTCGCAGGTGCACCTGCGGCTGGTCAGCGGGGACCGAATCACCACGCTGGAACTGGACGCGTCGCTGCGGGTGACGCCGTCGCCGGCGTTGATGGGCGACCTCAAGGCGCTGCTGGGCCCGGGCTGCCTGGGCGGTTAGCGCGGCACGCCGTGGCTGTCAGTGCAGCCAACCAGATGATCGACCGTCCGCGTCGATGTACCCCGACGTCTGCTCGCCGTAGTTCACGAAGCCCGAGACGTCGCCGCCGGCGTTCAACCGACCCGAGAGATCCTCGCCTGCGTTTCCAATGCCGGAGTTGTAGCTGGGGACGGGGCCGCCAGTGGGTCGGTGTCCGTGTTCCTGATGCCCGAGTCATAGTCGCCCTTGTTGACGATGCCTGAGTCGTAGCTGCCCTCGTTTTCCAGGCCCGAGGACCCGGTGACGAACTGCTCCTGGTAGTCCTCATCGAAACCAGAGTCATCGGTGCCGTTGTTCGCGTAGCCGGAAAGACCGGTGCCGGTGTTGTCCCAGCCTGAGTTGACGACTCCGGTCGGGGTCGTCGAGCTGCCGATCGCCGTGTTGAGGTTGCCCGAGTTGAGCAGGCCTGTGTTGGTGTTGCCCGAGTTGAAGAAGCCGGTGTTGACGTCGCCGGAGTTGAAGCCGAATGTGTTGGTGTTGCCGGAATTGAAGTTGCCGAAGTTTACGTCGCCCGAGTTGAAGAACCCGGTGTTGCCGCTGCCGGAGTTGAACCACCCCGTGTCGCCGACCACCGTGGCGGTAGCACCCGAGGGTTCGATCACCGTGGCGACACCGCCGGAGTTTCCGACGCCCGTGTCATGCGCACCCGAGTTGAACCAGCCCGTGTTGAGACCGCCCGGAATATCGCCCGGTGCGGTCCCCGAACTGGGGCCGCCCGAGTTTCCGACGCCGGTGTTGAGGTAGCCCGAGTTCCCGATGCCCGTGTCGAGGTAGCCCGACTCTCCATAGCCGGAGTCCAGGTTGCCCGAGTCGCCGAATTCCACGCTCAAAGGACCGACTCCGGTGCCCGAGCTCCCCGCGCCGATGTCTCTGTTGCCCGAGTTGAAGAAGCCGATGTCACCCGAGCCCGAGTTCCCGAATCCGAGGTCGCCGGAGCCCGAATTCAAGGCGCAGAAGCCGAGTTGATCGTTGCCCGTGCAGCCGATACCGATGTCATGATTACCGGTGTTCCCGAAGCCGATATCGTCGCTACCAGAATTTCCGGAGCCGATGTTGCCGCTGCCAAGGTTGCCGTTGCCGACGTTCGCGTTGCCGGTGTTGCCGTTGCCGACGTTGCCGTTGCCAGTGTTGCCATTGCCGACGTTGCCGTTGCCGGTGTTGCCGTTGCCGAGGTTGTCGCCGCCGGTGTTGCCGCTTCCGACGTTCGCGTTGCCGGTGTTGCCGTTGCCGAGGTTGTCACCGCCGGTGTTGCCGCTGCCGAGGTTGCCGTTGCCGGTGTCGCCGCCGCCGAGGTTGTCGCCGCCGTGATCGCCGCTGCCCACATTCAGGATGCCGGTGTCGCCGCTGCCGAGGTTGTCGCCGCCGTGATCGCCGCTGCCCACATTCAGGATGCCGGTGTCGCCCAGGCCCACGTTGAAGCCGGCAGCGGCGGCGCTCGGATCAGTCGCAGCCGAAGGGTCGACAGCCGCGGCCACATCCGTTGCCGACGCGGCGTCGACACCCGGATTGCCGGCGGCCAGCGCGGGACCGAGGAGCACGTCGACGAGGTCGGCGATGTCGGCGCGGGCAGCGGGCGCGGCGGCCGTCGGGACCATCACCGCGGCCAGCAGGGCACCCAAAGCCGGACCGATGCCGGCAACGGCTGCGCCCGCCCGACGGCGTCCGCCGATCACGCGGTTCGTGCGGCAACGATGCGGCATGGCAAGGCTCCAATCGCGAGGTATCGCGGACGTGCGCATCGTAGGATAGCGGCTCGATCAGCGACTGACCGTCTGCCGAACTCACCCGGGGGTGCTTGTCGCGGGTACGGTCTGGCCGTCGCACCCGCGCGGGGTCACGTCGGCGGGTCACCGTTACAACTGAAGTTGGTCATTGTTGGCCAACTGTGCCGGGGTAACGGTTGCCCGGCCCGGGTCGCCGCGTAC
>NZ_JAVKSH010000073.1:0-20309 GCF_039583805.1 Mycobacterium sp.
CGAAGCGGCGGCCGCGACGACGGTTGCGGCCGCCGCTTCACCCTGCCCTCTTGACAAACTTTCCCCCATATCAGATTTCACGCCAGGCGGACAACCATCGACGTGGCGGGACGGCTGGTGATTCCCAAGCGGATTCGGGACCGCCTGGGCCTGCACGGAAACGAGCAGGTGGAGATCACCGAGCGTGGTGGGCGCGTCGAGATCGAACCAGCGCCGACCGACGTCGAACTCGTGCGGGAGGGCTCGGTGCTCGTTGCTCGGCCGCTGCGTTCACCTGATCGCGCACGCGGCCGTGGAAACCTATTCGGTCCTGACGCGCCTGCCGCCACCGCATCGTGTTGCCCCGGCGTCGTGCATGCGCACCTGACCGGCGTCACCGGTGGCGCGAGCTACGGCGCGCTGGTCGGATTAACGGCGGAAGCCGCTGGTGCGACGCTGTTGACCCGGGACCTGCGGGCCGTCGAGAGCTACCAGCGGTTGCGGGTGGAGTTCGACGTGCCGAGCTGACGAATCGCGTGCCCGCCAGGAGCCTGCGGGCCGCGAGAGACCGGATCACTGAGGTGCTAACAATGTTTCACATAGACGCTACGTTGGCGTGGTGAAAGAGGTCGGTATTCGCGAACTTCGTCAGAACGCGTCGCAAATCATCCAAGCAGCAGCGGGTGGGGCCACCTATCGGGTCACCAGTCGCGGCAAGGACACCGGCGTGCTCGTCGGCAGACAGCAGCACGCCCGTCCCCAAGCAGTCAAGGAACGCGCAGGCGCCAGCCCGTCGCAGATCATCAATTCGGGCGTCTACGACAGCCCGAAGCCGCCAACATACGAAGAGGAAATGCTGCGGCTGGTCGAGCAGGGACGGAATCAGTCTGGGCGCGTCGGCGTCCCGTGAAGATCCACCTCGACACCAACCTGCTGATCCAACGCCCACGGTGGGATCTTCTGCCGCCGGGTGAGCACGAATTGTTCGTCTCCGCAATCGCATTCGCCGAGTTCAGCGAGGGCACCACCCACCCGGACCCACAGATTGCCGCCCGGGCGCGGGTGGACCTCGTCCAGCTCCGCCAGGCCTACGGCGACGGTCTGCCGTTCACGCAGACCGAGGCCGATGTCTACCGCGAACTCTGCGCCACCATCGCCGCGGCCGGACGAACCGCCGGGGGATGGCGCCGAGTCGACGTGATGATCGCAGCGCTGGCGGTGGCCGACAACGCAGCGCTGGCGACCCGGAACCCCGACGACTTCACCGGGCTGGAAACAGTGCTGACGGTGATTCCGCTGTGATCCGCCGCCGACCGCCTCGCTGGTGGCGACGGTGCCGGCAGACTTCCCGACGACACGACGGCGCGCCTGCTTGCCATCGAACACACGTTCGCTAGGGTGGGCGGTGTTCGACGACGAGTACTTGTCGGTGGGCTGTTCTAACGTCACAGCCAACCGACCAGGACCGGTCGATCGAACACCGACTACACCGAGAGGTAGCACCATGGCGCAAACCCCCGACCGCGAGAAGGCTCTCGAACTGGCGATGGCCCAGATCGAGAAGAGTTACGGCAAAGGCTCGGTGATGCGCCTCGGTGACGAGGTGCGTCAGCCGATCTCGGTCATCCCGACCGGGTCCATCGCACTCGACGTCGCCCTGGGCATCGGCGGCCTGCCGCGCGGCCGGATCGTGGAGATCTACGGCCCGGAGTCCTCGGGGAAGACGACCGTCGCCCTGCACGCGGTAGCCAACGCCCAGGCCGCCGGCGGCATCGCAGCGTTCATCGACGCCGAGCACGCGCTGGATCCCGATTACGCCCAGAAGCTCGGCGTCGACACTGATTCGCTGCTGGTGTCCCAGCCCGACACCGGCGAGCAGGCGCTGGAGATCGCCGACATGCTGATCCGCTCCGGCGCGCTGGACATCCTGGTCATCGACTCGGTCGCGGCGCTGGTGCCACGGGCCGAGATCGAAGGCGAGATGGGTGACAGTCACGTCGGTTTGCAGGCCCGGCTGATGAGCCAGGCACTGCGGAAAATGACCGGTGCGCTGAACAATTCGGGCACAACGGCGATCTTCATCAACCAGCTGCGGGAGAAGATCGGCGTGATGTTCGGGTGTGGATCCTGGTATACCAACGTCACACTTGCGGACGGATCGACTGAAAAGCTCGGAAAGATCGTGAACCAGAAGATGGATGTCGAGGTCTTGTCGTACGACTTCGAATCCGGCCGGATCGTGCCGCGCAAGGTGACCAACTGGTTCAACAACGGCAAGACCGAAGAGTTTCTGCACTTCAAAGTCGACCGAGCAGGGGGTGGGACAGGTCGCGGTCACGCTAGCTTGGCCATGACTCGAAATCACCTTATTCGAACCCGGGGCGGCTGGCGCGAAGCTGAAGACATCGCCGTTGGTGACCGCGTGATGTTGGCACAACCGAGCATGCTTAGTGATCAGCAATGGGAAGTCGTACTGGGATCCTTGATGGGTGACGGATGCCTATCTCGTCCAGTTCGACAAGATTCAGAAAGCGCACGACTCCGTATGGGGCACGGAGCAAAGCAGTCGGAATATCTCGACTGGAAAGTCTCCTTGCTGGAAAACATTCCGCACTGCCGCACCAGTAATGGAAAGGGAGCTGTATTCGCAGACTTCACTCCACTCTCCGAGCTCCATGAGCTGATGAGCGCGATGTATTTGGACGATCGCAAAAAGTTCCTCTCCGAGGAGTACCTCAAGGCGCTAACCCCACTAGCGCTAGCTATTTGGTACATGGATGACGGTTCATTCAGCCTTCGGTCCAAGGGCTTACAGCAGCGCACTCAAGGTGGTAGCGGGCGAATCGAGATTTGTGTTGAGGCAATGAGCGAGGGGTCGCAGGTGCGTCTTCGTGACTATCTACGTGACACCCAAGGCCTGGACGTGCGACTGCGGAAGGCTGGTGCTGCAGGTAAGTCCGTACTGGTCTTCTCTACGCAGGCCACTGCAAGGTTCCAGGAGCTAATCGCGCCGTACATACATCCGTCAATGGCATACAAGCTCTTGCCGCGCTTCCGTGGTCAGTTCAGCGTGGCACCGCAGTTTGTTGCACCCACGATGCAACTGATGCCGGCGCGCGTCACTGAGATCGAGCCGAAGATGGATTACCCGATTATGAGCCGCTTCGACATCGAGGTCGAAGGCTCGCACAACTACTTCGCCGACGGGGTGATGGTGCACAACTCTCCTGAAACAACAACGGGCGGAAAGGCTTTGAAGTTTTATGCCTCAATTCGCCTGGATGTCAGGCGAATTGAGACGCTCAAGGACGGCACCGATGCGGTCGGTAACCGCACCAAGGCCAAGATCGTCAAGAACAAGTGCCTCGCAGCGGGCACTCGGATCTTCGATCCAGTTACCGGTACGACTCATCGCATTGAGGATGTTGTCGATGGGCGAAAGCAAATCCATGTCGTGGCCGCGGCCAAGGACGGAACGCTGCATGCGCGGCCGGTGGTGTCCTGGTTCGACCAGGGAACGCAGGATGTGATCGGCTTGCGGATCGCCGGTGGCACTACTGTGTGGGCGACACCCGATCACAAGGTGCTGACAGAGTACGGCTGGCGCCAGGCCGGGGAACTGCGCAAGGGAGACCGGGTGGCGCAACCGCGGCGCTTCGACGGGTTCGGTGACAGTGCGCCGATTTCGGCGGATCAGGCACGGCTGCTTGGCTATCTGATCGGGGATGGCATCGGGGATGGCCATGCGGGTGGTTCGGTCAACTTCATCAATGTTCAGCAGTCACTCATTGACGACGTGACGCAAATCGCGGCGACGCTTGGTTGTGCGGCTCATCCGCAGGGGCGCATGTCACTTGCGATCGCTCATCGACCTGGTGAGCGCAACGGTGTCCTCGAGCTCTGCCGGCGGGCGGGTATTTACGGCAAGCTCGCCTGGGAGAAGACGATTCCGAACTGGTTCTTCGAGTCAGACACCGCCGCAGATGTTGTCGGCAATTTGCTCTTCGGCCTGTTGGAAAGCGACGGCTGGGTGAGCCGGGAACAGACCGGAGCGCTTCGGGTCGGCTTCTCGACGACCTCTGAACAGCTTGCACGCCAGATTCATTGGCTGCTAATGCGTTTCGGTATCGTGAGCACGGTCCGAGATTACAATCCGACGCAGAAGCGGCCGAGTATCATCAATGGTCGACGGGTTCAGGGCAAGCGTCAAGTGTTCGAGGTCCGGATCGCCGGGATGGAGAACGTCACAGCATTCGCAGAGGCAGTTCCCATGTGGGGCCCGCGTGGCAGCACCCTTATTCAGGCGATTCCAGAGGCTATGCGGGGGCGGCGGCGTGGATCGCAGGCGACGTATCTGGCCGCGGAGGTGGCCGATGCGGTGCTGAATTACCTTGCCGAGCGTGGTGTGACCGCGCAGGAGGCCGCAGCAATGATCGGTACCGGCGCCGGGAACCCTCGTGGCGGTATGAAGCAGGTGTTAGGTGTCGGCCGGCTCCGTAGAGATCGTCTACAGGCGCTCGCGGATGCCTTGGATGACAAGTTTTTGCATGGTGTGCTGGCGGAAGAACTCCGGTACTCGGTGATCCGGGAAGTGCTGCCTACGCGGCGGGTCCGGACGTTCGACCTCCAGGTTGAGGAGCTGCACAACCTGGTCGCGGAAGGCGTTGTCGTACACAACTGCGCCCCCCCGTTCAAACAGGCCGAGTTTGACATCCTGTATGGCAAGGGAATCAGCAAGGAAGGCTCGCTGATCGACATGGGCGTGGATCAGGGCTTCATCCGCAAGTCCGGCTCCTGGTTCACCTACGAGGGCGAGCAGCTCGGCCAGGGCAAGGAGAACGCCCGCAACTTCCTGATGGAGAACACCGACGTGGCCAACGAGATCGAGAAGAAGATCAAGGAAAAGCTCGGCATCGGCGCGGTGGTGACGGACGAGTTGACCGATGACAGCGTCCTGCCCGCCCCCGTCGACTTCTGACGGGGCGGCGTCCCGCGAGGAGCAGGCGCGGGCATTGTGCCTGCGCCTGCTCACCGCGCGAGCGCGCACCCGAGCCGAGCTGCAAGGCCAGCTGGCCAAGCGTGGCTACCCCGACGACGTCAGCACGAAAGTGCTGGACCGGTTGGCCGCTGTCGGTCTGGTCGATGACGCCGACTTCGCCGAACAATGGGTGCGCTCACGACGGGCGAACGCCGGAAAAGGCAAGCGCGCGTTGGCCGCCGAGCTTCGTACCAGGGGCGTCGACAACGGCGTGATCACCGCGGTGCTCGACGGCATCGACGCCGGCGCCGAACGCGACCGTGCCGAACAGCTGGTGCGGGCCAAGCTGCGGCGGGAGCCGCTGAACGACGGCGACGGCATGCGGGTCAGCCGCCGGCTGGTGGCGATGCTGGTGCGCCGCGGCTACAGCCAGACGATGGCCTACGACGTGGTCAGCGTCGAGGTGGCCGCCGAACGGGAGCGCCGCCGGGTCTAGCCCGAGCGCCCGGAGGGTGAGCCGTGCCGCCACTCGTCGGACACCCGCTTGGAGGCAACCGTCGCCCGCACACGGTCCTTGCCTGCTGCGGCGAGAACGCATTCCACTGTTGTGCCACCATGACCGGCGTCGACCACCCGGGCGCTCAGCTGGATCACCCCGCTGATCGGAGTCGGGCGCAGGTAGCCGACAGACATCGACACGGTCGCGTGCCAGATCTCGGGTTCGCTGCCGATCTCGCGCCCCTCTCGCCGGTAGGCGTCGGCTATCGCGGTGCACACGCCGTGGCAGTCCAGCACCGTCGCGATGATCCCGCCGTTGAGGACGTGCCGAGGACCCGCGGCGAACTCTGCGCGCGGAGTCCATTCGGCGACAGCCCGTTCGCCGTCCCAATAGCTCTTCAGATGCAAACCGGCCGGGTTGTCGGCACCGCACCCCCAGCAGTAGTTGTTCGGTATCTGGTCCTGGAACGCCGCGGCCATCACGGCAGCCTATTCCGCCCGCCCGGCCGTATCGCCGTACCATGGCGCCGTGACGTCGACGCTGGCACCAGAGACGGTGCGGACCTATCAGGTCCGCACCTACGGCTGCCAGATGAACGTGCACGACTCCGAGCGGCTGGCCGGATTGTTGGAGTCCGCGGGCTATCGGCGGGCAGCCGACGGCGCCGACGCCGACGTGGTCGTCTTCAACACCTGCGCGGTCCGGGAGAACGCCGACAACAAGCTGTACGGCAACCTCAGCCATCTGGCGCCGCGTAAGCGCAGCAACCCGGCAATGCAGATCGCCGTCGGCGGCTGCCTGGCCCAGAAGGACCGCGACGCCGTGCTGCACCGCGCGCCGTGGGTGGACGTCGTGTTCGGCACGCACAACATTGGATCGCTGCCCACCCTGCTCGAGCGTGCCCGGTACAACCGGGTGGCCCAGGTGGAAATCGCCGAAGCACTGACACAATTCCCGTCCGACCTGCCCACTGCACGCGAATCCGCCTACGCCGCTTGGGTTTCCATCTCCGTCGGCTGCAACAACAGCTGCACGTTCTGCATCGTGCCGTCGCTGCGGGGCAAGGAGGTCGACCGCAGCCCCGACGACATTCTGGCCGAAATCGAGGCGCTGGTCGCCGACGGCGTGCTGGAGATCACGCTGCTCGGCCAGAACGTCAACGCCTACGGGGTGTCATTCGCCGACAACCGGTTGCCCCGCAACCGCGGCGCCTTCGCCGACCTGCTGCGGGCCTGCGGGAGTATCGACGGGCTGGAGCGGGTGCGGTTCACCTCCCCGCATCCCGCTGAATTCACCGACGACGTCATCGAGGCGATGGCGCAGACTCCCAACGTGTGCCCGGCCCTGCACATGCCGCTGCAGTCCGGCTCGGATGCGATCCTGCGCGCGATGCGGCGCTCCTACCGTGCCGAGCGCTACCTGGGCATCGTCGACCGGGTCCGGGCGGCCATGCCGCACGCGGCGATCACCACCGATGTGATCGTCGGCTTTCCCGGCGAGACCGAGGAAGACTTCGCGGCCACCCTCGACGTGGTGCGGCAGGCCCGGTTCGCCGGCGCGTTCACCTTCCAGTACTCCCCGCGGCCCGGCACACCCGCCGCCGAGCTGCCCGGGCAGCTGCCCAAAGCCGTGGTGCAGGAACGCTACGAGCGGCTCGTCGCGCTGCAGGAGCAGATCTCCCTGGCGGAGAACCGCGCCCGGATCGGGCAGACCGTCGAGCTGCTCGTCGCCGCCGGCGAAGGCCGCAAGGACAGCCGTACCGCGCGGATGAGCGGACGCGCGCGCGACGGCCGGCTGGTGCACGTCACGCCCGGGGAGCGGAAGATCAGGCCCGGCGACGTCGTCACCACGACGGTCACCGACGCCGCACCGCATCACCTCGTCGCCGACGCCGGCGTCATCACCCACCGCCGCACCCGTGCCGGTGACAGCTACGCGGCCGGGCAAACCCCCCGCGGCGTGGGCCTCGGCATGCCCGGCGTCGGGCGGCCCGCCGCGCACAGCGCCGGGTGCAGCCGATGAACGACTTCGACGCGTACAAGGCCGACATCGAAGCCGCCGAACGGCGCGTCGCTCGCGAAATCGAGCCCGGCGCAAGGGCTGTGGTGGTGTCCATTCTGGTGTTCGTGCTGTTGGGCTCGTTCATCCTGCCGCACACCGGCAACGTCCGCGGCTGGGACGTGCTGTTCGGCGGCGACGACGCCGCCGCGGCGGCCGTGGCGCTGCCGTCGCGGGTGTTCGGCTGGCTGGCGCTGGTCTTCGGCGTCGGCTTTTCGATGCTGGCGCTGCTGACCCGGCGCTGGGGACTGGCCTGGCTGGCGTTGGCGGGGTCGGCGCTGGCCAGCGCCGCCGGCCTGCTGGCCGTCTGGTCGCGCCAGACCGTGGCCGCGGGGCATCCCGGGCCGGGGGTGGGGCTTCTCGTGGCGTGGGTCAGCGTGATCCTGCTGACCTTCCACTGGGCCCGCCTGGTGTGGTCGCGCACCGTCGTGCAACTGGCCGCCGAGCAGCAGCGCCGCCGCGCCGCCGCCGAGCAGCAGACACGCACGCTGCTGGAAACGCTGGAGGACACCGACCACCAGACGCCGCCTGGCGCCGACCACCAGACGCCGCCTGGCGCCGACGACCAGACGCCGCCCGGCGCCGAGTCGCCCTAGACCCGCCGACTGTGCAGGTTTTGGACTGCGAAAACGCGAAATCGCCGCGAAAAACTGCACACTCGGCGCGCGAAGGTCGCCCGCGGGCGCCGAGGTCAGGACTTCAGCGCCTTGGCGGCGGCGTCCGCCCACTGCCGCCACTGCTCGGCGCCGGCCCGCGCCTCGTCGGCGTCCTTGCTGCGGCCCGCGGCCTCGGCTTTGGCGGCTTGGCGCTCGAACCGCTCGGCGCGGGCGCGGAACTGCTCGGCGCGGGCCAGCGCCTGCGGGTCCGTCCGGTCCGGCTCGCCGGCCCCACGCACCTTCTTCTCGACGGCGCGCAGCCGCCGCTCCAGCTCGGCCGACCGCTCCTTGGGCGCCTTGCCGACGGCGTCCCACTTCGCCACGATGGTCCGCAGCGCGGCACGGGCGGCCTCGTGGTTGGCCGGGTCCAGCCGCTCGGCCTCGGCCAGCAGCGCCTCCTTGGCGGCGGCGTTGGCCCGCAGATCCGCGTCACGGTCGGCGCTCACGGCGTTGCGCGCCGCGAAGAAGCTGTCCTGGGCGGCTTTGAAACGGCGCCACAACGCGTCGTCGACGTCGCGCGCCGCCCGCCCTGCCGTCTTCCATTCGGCGAGCAGCTCGCGGAACGCCGCGCTGGTGGCGGCCCAGTCCGTCGAGCCGGCCAGCTCCTCGGCCCGCGCGCAGAGCCGTTCCTTGACCTCGCGGGCGCCGGCGCGTTCCCGGTCCAGCTCGGCGAAATGCGCTCCGCGCCGCCGGTTGAACGTCTCCCGCGCCGCCGCGTACCGCTTCCACAGCGCGTCGTCGGTCTTGCGGTCCAGCCCGCCGATCGTCTTCCACTCGTCGAGGATGGCGCGCAGCCGGTCGCCGGCGGCTTTCCACTGCGTCGACGCGGCGGCCAGCTCCTCGGCCTCGGCGGCAAGCGCCTGCTTGCGGGCGGTCTGGGCGGCGCGGCGTTCGTCGCGCCGGGCGCGATCGGCGGCGGCGGCCGCTTCGGCTCGCTCGCCGACGGCGGCCAGCCGGGCAGCCAGCGCGTCGACGTCACCGAGCACACTCGCCGTCGGCAACGCCTCGGCCAACGCCGCGGCGGCGGCCTTGATCTTGGGGGCGTGGCCGCTGCCCGACGCCAACCGCTCCTCCATCAGCGCGACCTCGGTGCTCAGGTCGTCGAAGCGGCGCCCGAAATGGGTGAACGCGGCCTCGGTGTCGCCGGCCTGCCACGACCCGACGACACGCTCGCCGGCCGCGGTGACCAGCCACACCGTGCCGTCCGCGTCGACACGGCCGAACCGGTGCGGGTCGCTGGCCGGCGGCGGCGCCATAGGGACCGGGCGGGATGCCGGCCGAGCCCCGGGACGCGGTCCCGGACGGGGAACCGGCCCGGGAACCGGGGACTCGTCGTGGGTCATCACCGTCACCTGCCCTTCACACGGGTCGCCCCGCGCACCTGCCGCGCATCGCGGCGCCGTCTGCTGCGCTGCGGGGCCGCCGGCCCCACCCGGTATTCAAACAGCTGCACCGGCGGCACGGCATTCGTTTGCGCCCCGAACGGTCCGTGCGACATCGTGGCGCGCGAGGTCGCACAGGGTGCCAGAGGCTGACGACGAGGAGGGTGTCCATGGCCAGGGCCGACATCGCCGCCCTGCTTGCGCTGGCTGCGGCGCTGTTCATCGCGATCGGCGACGTGATGCAACAGCGCAGCGCCCACGAGGTGACCGACGAACCGGTCGGCAACGCCGGGTTGTTCGCCAGGTTGCTGCGCGACCGGCGCTGGTGGCTGGGCAGCCTGGCATCAACCGGCGGCTTCGCGTTCCAGGCCGCGGCACTGGGCCTGGGTTCGGTGCTGCTGGTGCAGGCGCTGCTGGTCAGCTCGCTGCTGTTCGCGCTGCTGGTCAGCGCGCGGTTGTCGCACCGGCCGCCGACCCGCCGACAGTGGGTGTGGGCGGTGCTGCTGGCGGCGGCGGTGGCCCTGATCGTCACGATCGGGGACCCGCAGGCCGGCGTATCGCGGGCGTCGTTGAAGATCTGGACCGGCGTGGCGGTGGTGATGGTCCCGGCCCTGGTGGCGTGCGTGGTCGGCGCCCGGATAGCGGGCGGCCGGGTCGCGGCGGTGCTGCTGGCGCTGGTGTCGGGTGCGCTGTGGGGCCTGCTCGCGGTGCTCACCAAGGGCGTTGTCGGGGAGCTCGGACACGGGTTCTGGACGCTGCTGCGGCTCCCGGAGCTCTACGTCTGGGCGCTGGTCGCGGTGGCCGCCACCAGCTGGCAGCAGTCGGCGTTTCGGGCCGGGGCGCTGACCGCGTCGCTGCCCACCATGACGGTGAGCGAGCCCGTCGTCGGCGCGGCGCTGGGCGTCGTCGTGCTGGGCGAGACCCTGCACACCCGCGGTGCGGGGTGGTTCGTGCTGGCGGCCGCGGTGCTGACGATGGTGGCGGCCACCGTGGCGCTGGCGCGCAGCGAGGCCGCGACGAAGCACCTGGCCGACGGTGCGGCCCCCGCCGATCGGCAACCGGCGTAGCCGCCGGCACGCCCAGACAGCGCGCCGGCCGCTGAACTCGCCGATGACCCGACTTTGCGCATGCCGCCCGGATACTATGACGCCGGACACCAACCGGCGCGGCCAAGGGAAGGTCCCCATCGCAGGTGGCTGGTCACTGCAGCATCAGACGGCGGGCGCGTGCCGTCGGCGCCGGCTCAGCAGTGGGCGCGTTCCTGGCCCTGTGGACGACTCCGCTGGCGGCCGCACCGCCGGCGCGGGCCGACGTCGTCGACGGCGTGATCGATTCGATCCTCGCGCCGGTCGTGGGCGCGGCGACGAGCACTCTCGACTCGGCCGCGTTGTCGACGTCCGCGGCGTGGGACTCGTTGTTCGACCCCGCCCACTGGGATGCCGCCCTGGCCGGCCTGGTCGACCCGGCGGCATCCGGGTCGTCGATTCCCGACCCGACCGCGTTGTTCCAGCAGGTCGTCTACACCCCGATCCACGCCGGCCTGCAAGGCTGGATCGCAAGCCCCGTCGGTCAGCAGGTCGACGACGTGATAAACACGCCGTTCACCTTGCTGACCGGGCGCGACCTGATCGGCAACGGCGCGGCCGGGACCGCGGCACATCCCGACGGCGGCGACGGCGGATGGCTGTTCGGCGACGGCGGGCCGGGCTGGACCAGCACCTATGCCGGCCTGGGCGGGGGTAGCGGCGGATCAGCAGGGCTGATCGGCGACGGCGGGGCCGGCGGCGGCGGCGGTCCCGGCGGCGTCGGTGTCGCCGGCGGCAACGGCGGGGCCGGCGGTGTGCTGATGGGTGTCGGCGGGGCCGGCGGCGCCGGCGGCCTGGGCGGACCGGGCGGTGTGGGCGACCCCGGCGGTTCCGGCGGCGCCGCGCCCGGCGTGCTGTTCGGCGTCGGCGGCAACGGCGGAGCCGGCGGCACCGGTGACGGCGGCGGTAACGGCGGCAACGCCATCGGGCTGTTCGGCAGCGGCGGGGCCGGCGGCCCCGGCGGCGACGGCGACAACCCCCTCGACCTGCCCGCCCTCGGCGGGGCGGGCGGCAACGCCGGGCTGCTCGGGGTCCACGGCGCGGTCGGCCAGCCCGGCGCGCTGGACGGCGCCCCGTCGGGCCCCGCCCCGACCACCGGCTCCGACGGGCTGACGCTGCCCATCGGCACCACCGGCACGTGGCTCACCGACACCGACGGACAGGTCGTCATCCTGCACGGGCTCAACGAGGTGTACAAGGTGGCGCCCTACGAGCCGTCCGCGGGCGGGTTCACCAACCAGGACGCGGCGTTCCTGGCCGCCAACGGTTTCAATGCGGTGCGGCTGGGCGTCATCTGGGCCGGGGTGGAACCCCAGCCCGGCGTCTTCAACGAGGCGTACCTGGCGTCGATCGACCAGACCGTGCAGATCCTGGCCAACCACGGCATCGTCACCATCCTCGACATGCACCAGGACCTCTACAGCAGCACGTTCGGCGGTGAGGGTGCGCCGGCGTGGGCGACGCAGACCGGTGGACAGCCCAACTTCCAGGTCGGCTTCCCCTACACCTACGTCCTCAACCCTGCGGAGAACCACGCCTGGAACGCGTTCTGGGCCAACGCCGACACGCCCAACGGGGCTGGGCTGGAGAACGACTACGCCCAGATGTGGGAGTACGTGGCGAACTACTTCAAAGCCAACCCGGATGTGGCCGGCTTCGAGCTGATGAACGAGCCGTGGCCGGGCGAGCAGACGCTGCCGGCCGTCCTGGGCAGCTCCTTCTTCGGCCAGCAGGAGCTGACACCGTTCTACGACCAGGTGGCGTCGGCGATCCGGGCCGTCGACCCCACCACACCGATCTTCTACGAGCCGAACGTGCTCTTCGACTACGGGGTGCCTACCCACCTGGGCACGGTGGACGCTGCGAACACCGTCTTCTCGTTCCACGACTACTGCTTCGTCAGCAGCATCAGCAGCGTCTTGAACCCGCTGTGCGGGCCGTTCCTCGACCTCGTCACCGACAATGCCGAGGCGTACACGGGGCCGCTCGGCATCCCGGCGTTCATGACCGAGTTCGGCGGCGGCAACGCCCTCACCATCACCGCCGCGACGGAGCAGGCCGCCGCCGAGCACCAGTTCGGCTGGACGTATTGGGCCTTCACCGGCTACGACGACATCACCGGCTCGCCGGACACCGAGGGGCTGGTGACCGACCCGTTCCAGCCGCCGGTCGGTGACAACGTCGACGCCGGGAAGCTGGTGACACTGGCCGAGCCGTACCCGCAGGTGGTGTCGGGCACCCCGGATTCCTGGTCGTTCAACTCCAGCACCGACACCTTCGCGTTCAGCTACTCCACCGGGCGGGCCGACGGCGTGGGCAGCTTCCCCGCCGGATCGCCGACCACCGTCTCGGTGCCGTCCGTCGAGTACCCGAACGGCTACCAGGTGAGCGTCACCGGCGGGCAGGTCGTCTCGGCCGCCGACGCCGCCGAGCTGGTCGTCTCCTCCGACGGCGGCGCCGGCAACGTCACCGTCGTCGTGAGCCCCGCCACCGGCGGCGGATAGCCCGTCAGCACACCGGATGCACCGGCCACGCTGTTAGGCTGGCGGCTATCTTGCGGCGTCGCCGACGGGGCGGGCAACGGGACGCCCTGCAGCGCACTGGCGTAACCGTGTTCGCCAAGAGCGCGCCCAGGCCGGACGTCGGTGAGGAGGTCGCCGGATGCTGAGAGCCGACGCCGCGGCGTTGATCGCGCTCTGCGCCGCGCTGGCGTCCGCGTTCGGTGATGTGATCCGCCAGCGCTCCGCGCAGGAGATCACCGACCGCCCGGTCGGCCACATCGAGCTTTTCCTGATGTCGTTGCGCGACCCGCGGTGGTGGATGGGCGCGGCGGGGGCAGTCACCAATTACACGTTGCAGGCCGCGGCGCTCGCGTTGGGATCGGTGATGTTGGTGACGTCGCTGCAGGTGGCGGCGCTGCTGTTCGCGCTGCCGATCTACGCACGGCTGACCAGTCACCGGGTGACACGCTGGGAATGGATGTGGGCGGCGCTGCTGGCGGTTGCCCTGGCCGTGGTCGTCATTGTCGGCGACCCGGCGGCCGGCCACTCCCGGGCCTCGCTGGAAATCTGGATCCTGGTGAGCGTCGTGATGGTCCCGGTGCTGGTGCTGTGCGTGCTGGGCGCGCGGACGTGGCCGGGGCCGGTCGCCGCGGTGCTGCTGGCGGTGGTGGCCGGCTCGGCGTTGGCGGTGTTCGCGGTGCTGACCAAGGGTGTCGTCGAGGTGCTGGAAGGCGGCTTCGGGGCGGTGCTGCGCGCGCCGGAGTTCTACGCCTGGATATTGATCGCGCTGGTGGGGATGATCTTTCAGCAGTCGGCGTTCCGGGCGGGAGCATTGACCGCGTCCATGCCCGCGTTGACGGTGACCAAGCCGGTGGTGGCGTCGGCGCTGGGAGTTCTGGTGCTCGGCGAAACGCTCGACGCCGACGGCCCGGAGGTGTTCGTGCTCATCGGGGCGGTCGCGGTCGTGATCATCGCGACGGTGGCGCTGGCCCGCGGGGAGGCCGCCACCATGGTCGCCCGCACCGGCCGCGACGTGGCACACGTCGGCCGGCCGGCAGCGCGCTCGCAACCGTAGTTAAGTTTGGTGGCGTGTTGGGCGCCATCGCGATCATCCCGTCGGCGCCGGTGCTGGTTCCCGAGCTCGCCGGAGCAGCGGTGGCCGAGGTGGCCGACCTGCGGGCGGCCGTGATCGCCGCGGCCGCCGCGCTGCCGCCGCGGTGGGTGGCGCTCGGCGTCGGCCTTGCGGACGCCGTCGTCAGCCCCGCACACGTCGGCACGTTCGCCGGCTTCGGAGCCGACGTGACGGTGCGGCTCGGACCGATGTCCCGTGGCGATCGCCAGCGCGGCGAAGCCGGGCGCAGCGGGTCGCCACCGATGTCCCGTGGCGATCGCCAGCGCGGCGAAGCCGGGCGCAGCGGGTCGCCACCGATGTCCTGTGGCGATCGCCAGCGCGGCGAAGCCGGGCGCAGCGGGTCGCCACCGATGTCCTGTGGCGATCGCCAGCGCGGCGACCTGCCGCTGTGCGCGGTGTTCGCGGCCTGGGTGCGCGGTCAGGCCGCGCCCGGCGCGCGCGCCGAGGTCCGCGTCTACGCGCAGGACCACACCGTCGACGCGGCGCTGGCGCAGGGCAGGCAGCTGCGGGCCGACATCGACCGGACCGCCGAGCCGACCGGCGTGCTCGTCGTCGCCGACGGCGCAAACACCCTGACCGCGGCCGCGCCCGGCGGCCACCACCCCGAGGACGTCGAGGTTCAGCTCGCGCTCGACGACGCGTTGGCGGCCGGTGACACCGCCGCGTTGGCGACGCTGCCCGACCAGGTTGTCGGGCGGGTGGCCTATCAGGTGCTGGCCGGTCTGGCCGGGCCGGGGCCGCGGTCAGTCGAGGAGCTCTACCGCGGAGCGCCCTACGGGGTGGGGTACTTCGCCGGCGTCTGGCAGCCGTGAGGCCGCTGGCGATCGTCGGTCCGACCGGCACCGGCAAGTCGGAGCTGGCACTGCGGGTCGCCGAACGGGTCGGCGGCGAGATCGTGAACGCCGACGCGATGCAGCTCTACCGCGGCATGGACATCGGCACCGCGAAACTGCCGCTCGCGCGGCGCCGCGGTATCCCGCACCACCAGCTCGACGTGCTGGCCGTCACCGATACCGCGACCGTCGCGCGCTATCAGCGGGCCGCTGCCCGCGACGTCGAGGCGATCGCGGCGCGGGGATGCGTCCCGATCGTGGTGGGCGGGTCGATGCTCTATGTGCAGTCGCTGCTCGACGACTGGTCGTTCCCGGCCACCGACCCGGCGGTGCGCGCTCGTTGGGAGCAGCGGCTGGCTGGGGCCGGGGTAGCGGCACTGCACGCCGAACTGGCCCGCCGCGATCCGGCCGCCGCGGCCGCGATCCTGCCCACCGATTCCCGGCGTATCGTGCGCGCGCTGGAGGTGGTGGAGCTGACCGGGCGCCCGTTCGCGGCGTCGGCACCGATCGTCGGCGCACCCCGCTGGGACACCGCGATCATTGGATTAGACTGCGCCACAGAGCTTCTCGACGACCGACTGGCCAGGCGGACCGACGCGATGTTCTCCCACGGCCTGGTCGACGAGGTGCGCGGGCTACTGGGCCGCGGGCTGCGCGACGGTGTTACGGCATCCCGGGCGCTGGGTTATGCGCAGGTGATCGCCGACCTCGACGCGGGCGGCACCGGCGACGGCGCCCGGGAACCGACGTTGCGCGCCACCCGCCGCTACGTGCGACGGCAGCGGTCGTGGTTTCGCCGCGACCACCGGATCCGCTGGCTCGACGCGGCGACCTGCACCGTCGACGACGTGCTGCGTATCCTGAGCTGGTGATCTTCGCCAAAGGCCACGGCACGCAGAACGACTTCGTGGTGCTGCCCGACCCGGATGCGACGCTGGTTCTGCGGCCGGCGGCGGTGGCCGCGCTGTGCGACCGGCGCCGCGGCCTCGGTGCGGACGGGGTGCTGCGGGTCACCACCGCCGGCGCCGCCGTGGCCGCCGGGGTGCTGGATCGCCTGCCCGACGGCGTCGGCGCGGCGGACTGGTTCATGGACTACCGCAACGCCGACGGGTCGACGGCGCAGATGTGCGGCAACGGCGCCCGGGTGTTCGCGCACTACCTGCGGGCGGCCGGGCTGGAGTCGCGTGACGAGTTCGTGGTCGGCTCACCGGCCGGGCCGCGGCCGGTCGTGGTGCACCGCGCCGACGGGATGCGTGCCGACGTCACCGTGGACATGGGCAAGGTCAACCGGCTGGGTGCCGGGACCGCCGTCGTCGGCGGCCGGCGATTCGACGGGGTGGCCGTCGACGTCGGCAACCCGCACCTGGCCTGCCTCGACCCGGCGTTGACCTTTGAAGAGCTTGCGGCGCTGGATGTTTCAGCCCCGCTGAGCTACGACCACACCCAGTTCCCCGACGGCGCCAACGTCGAAGTGCTCACCGCGCCCGCCGACGGGGCCGTGTCGATGCGGGTGCACGAGCGCGGTGTCGGCGAAACCCGCTCCTGCGGCACCGGGACCGTGGCAGCCGCCGTCGCCGCCCTTGCGCACACCGGCGTGACCACCGGCACGTTGACCGTGCGGGTGCCCGGCGGCGAGGTCGTCGTCACCGTCACCGAGGCCACCAGCTACCTGCGTGGGCCGTCGGTGCTGGTGGCGCGCGGCGAACTGGCCGACGAATGGTGGCGGTCGATCTGACGCAACCCGAATTGACGCCCAGCACAGGCGAAATGGCGCTCGACGACCGCTCGGCGCTGCGCCGGGTGGCGGGGCTGTCCACCGAGCTCGCCGACGTCTCCGAAGTCGAGTACCGCCAGCTGCGCCTGGAGCGGGTGGTGCTGGTCGGGGTGTGGACCGAGGGCAGCGCCGCCGACGCGGCGGCCAGCCTGGCCGAGCTGGCCGCACTCGCCGAGACCGCCGGTTCGCAGGTGCTCGACGGGTTGATCCAGCGCCGCGACAAACCCGACCCGTCGACCTACATCGGCTCCGGCAAGGCCGCCGAGCTGCGCGACGCGGTGCTGGCCAGCGGCGCCGACACCGTGATCTGCGACGGCGAGCTGTCCCCGGCGCAGCTGACGGCACTGGAGAAGGCCGTCAAGGTCAAGGTGATCGACCGTACCGCGCTGATCCTGGACATCTTCGCCCAGCACGCCACCAGCCGCGAAGGCAAAGCGCAGGTGTCGCTGGCGCAGATGGAGTACATGCTGCCGCGGCTGCGCGGCTGGGGCGAGTCGATGTCGCGGCAGGCCGGCGGGCGTGCCGGCGGCAGCGGCGGGGGAGTGGGTCTGCGCGGCCCGGGTGAGACCAAGATCGAGACCGACCGACGGCGCATCCGGCAGCGAATGGCCAAGCTGCGCCGCGACATCGCGGCCATGAAGCGGGTCCGCGACACCCAGCGGCACCGCCGGCTGGCCAGCGACGCGGTGTCCATCGCGATCGTCGGCTACACCAACGCCGGCAAGTCCAGTCTGCTCAACGCGCTCACCGGCGCCGGGGTGCTGGTTGCCGACGCACTGTTCGCCACCCTCGAACCAACAACGCGCCGTGGGGAATTCGACCCCGATTCGAGGGTGGCGCGGCCGTTCGTGCTCAGCGACACCGTCGGGTTCGTCCGGCATCTGCCCACCCAGCTGGTGGAGGCGTTCCGTTCCACGCTGGAGGAGGTGGTCGACGCCGACCTGCTGGTGCACGTCGTCGACGGCGCCGACGTCAACCCGCTGGCGCAGATCAGCGCGGTCCGCGAGGTGCTCTCCGAGGTGATCGCCGAGCACGACGGCCGGCCCGCGCCGGAACTGTTGGTGGTCAACAAGATCGACGCTGCCGGCGACCTGGCCTTGGCTCAGCTGCGGCGCGCGCTGCCGGACGCGGTGTTCGTCTCGGCGCGCACCGGCGACGGGATCGGCGCGCTGCGCCGGCGGATGGCCGAGCTCGCCGGCCCGACCGACACCGCCGTCGACGTCGTAATCCCCTACACCCGAGGAGATTTGGTGGCTCGAGTGCACGACGAGGGCCGGGTACAGCACACCGAGCACATCGGCGAGGGCACCCGCATCACCGCGCGGGTGCCGGTGGCGCTGGCCGCCAGTTTGCGCGAGTTCTCGGTCGATGGTCAGGGGGCGACGTCGTAGACCGGTCAGCCTTGGCCGGCGATGAGTCCTTCGAGGAGTTCGACGATACGCTGCTGGCCGACGGCTGTGGCATCGAACTTGCCGCGCATCTCGATGAATCCGTTGTTGACCCGGCCGAATTGTTCATCGACGTACCCGCGTAGGTCGGTGAGGTCTGCACGTAGCTCCGTGACGTTGCCACGTAGGTCGGTGAGGTCCTCCCGGAGGGTGTTGAAGCCGGCGGTGGCGGCGCGGCGGAAGTCGCGCAGTTCGCCGCTGAGCGTACCGGTGTCGCGCTCGGTGGCGCCGGCCAGGATGCGCGCGGCTGCGGCGTCGTGTTCGCTGGCGCGGACCCGCTCGGAGAGCTGGTGGACCTGCGTTTCCAGCGCGGACACCCGGGGTTCCAGATCGTCTGGCGGCATGATCGCGAGCCTACCGTTGGACCGGCCTCGATGCGTCGGTTGATCCACAGACTTGATCGACCCCCGCGCAGCATGTCGGAGTGAGAAGGGCGTCACGGTCTGACCGCGTCCGTCCGGCCGCCCGTACCGCCAACCAACCACCCGGTTGGTATATCTTGGGCGGCAGAGTTCCCACCCCGCCGGAGGTCACCATGGGTAACGCCGTCAAATACCAGCGCACGCTCTTCGAGCCCGAGCACGAACTGTTCCGCGAGTCCTACCGGGCCTTCCTGGACCGCCACGCCGCCCCCCACCGCGAGGAGTGGGAGAAGGCCAAGATCGTCGATCGCGGCGTCTGGCTGGAGGCCGGCAAGCAGGGGTTCCTCGGCATGGCCGTGCCCGAGGAGTACGGCGGCGGCGGCAACCCCGACTTCCGCTACAACACGATCATCACCGAGGAAACCGCCGCGGGCCGGCACAGCGGGATCGGCTTCGGGCTGCACAACGACGTGATCGCACCGTACCTGCTGCGGCTGACCACCGAGGAGCAGAAGCAGCGCTGGCTGCCCAAGTTCTGCACCGGGGAGCTGATCACCGCGATCGCCATGACCGAGCCGGGCACCGGCAGCGACCTGCAGGGCATCAAGACCCGGGCGGTCAAACACGGCGACCACTATGTGCTCAACGGGTCCAAGACGTTCATCACCAACGGCATCAACTCCGACCTGGTGATCGTGGTGGCGCAAACCGACCCGGACAAAGGCGCGCAGGGCTTTTCGCTGCTGGTGGTCGAGCGCGGCATGGAGGGCTTCGAGCGCGGCCGGCACCTGGACAAGATCGGCCTGGACGCCCAGGACACCGCCGAGCTGTCGTTCACCGACGTCACGGTTCCGGCGGAGAACCTGCTCGGCGAGCAGGGCATGGGGTTCATCTACCTGATGCAGAACCTGCCGCAGGAGCGCATCTCGATCGCCATTATGGCCGCCGCCGCGATGGAGGCAGTGCTGGAGGACACCCTGCAGTACACCAAGGAACGCAAGGCTTTCGGCAAGTCGATCGGCAGCTTCCAGAACAGCCGGTTCCTGCTGGCCGAACTGGCCACCGAAGCCACCGTGGTGCGGATCATGGTCGACGAGTTCATCCGGCTGCATCTCGACGAGAAGCTCACCGCCGAGCAGGCCGCGATGGCCAAGTGGTATTCCACCGAGAAGCAGGTGCATCTGATCGACCGCTGCCTGCAGCTGCACGGCGGCTACGGCTACATGCGCGAATACGACGTCGCGCGAGCCTATCTCGACGCCCGGGTGCAGACAATCTACGGCGGCACCACCGAGATCATGAAGGAGATCATCGGGCGCGGACTGGGAGTCTGACCCCGATCTCGCGACGGTGCACTCCGCGAAAGTGCATTCGGCGGCGCCGCTTGTCGGAAAATGCGTTGCCAGGTGCACTTTCGCGGCGCACAGGCTAGGCGTCGTGCACCCGATGGGCCCGCTCGATCAGCGTGGTCAGCTCGTCGCGGGCCGCCGAGCGGTATCGTGCCGGGAAAGCGTCGATGTGTCGCTCGTCGGCGAGCAGCCGGGCGAAAGTCCTCTCCCGTTCGGCCGGATCGACGTCGGAGCCGGCGTCGAGGTACTCCGCCGCGTGGCGGCGGGCTCGGG
>NZ_JAVKSH010000074.1:0-19747 GCF_039583805.1 Mycobacterium sp.
CTCGTTCAGGTCATCGCTGCGGCAGCGGGCGGTTGCGCACCAGGGTCGGCCACCAGAACCACGGGCCGAGGATTCTGACTATGGACGGCACCACGAACGAACGCACGATCAGCGTGTCGAGCAGCAGGCCGATGCAGACGGTCGAACCCACTTGCCCGATCGTTCGCAGATCACTGGTGAGCATCGCCAGCATGGTGAACGCGAAGACCAGACCCGCAGACGTCACCACCCCCCCGGTACTTCCGAGCGCGCGGATCAGACCGGTGTGCAACCCCGCGTGAATCTCCTGTTTGACCCTGGCAATCAGCAGCAGGTTGTAGTCCGACCCGACCGCCACCAGGATGATGAACGTCAGCGGCAGGACCAGCCAGTGCAGATGCAGGCCGATGAGGTGCTGCCAGACGAGTATCGAAAGTCCGAACGCGCCGGCGTAGGAGAAGGCCACGGTGCCGGGAATGACCAAGGCCGCCACCAGACTTCGGGTGATGAACATCATGATCAAGAAGATCAGCACCAGGGCGGCGATCGCCGCGATGAGCAGATCGGCGGTGGCGTATTCCTTGATGTCCTTGTCGTTGGACCCCGAGCCGCCGATATAGACCCGCGCGCCGGCCAACGAGGTCTCTTTCAAGATCGTGGTGATCGCCCCGGGGAACTTTTCCACGTGTTCCACACCTTCGGGACCCATCGCGTCGCCCTCGTGAGTGACGATGAACCGCGCCGCTTTGCCGTCCGGCGACATCATCAGCTTCATGCCGGTCTTGAGGTCTTCGTTGTCGAAGCCCTCGTGCGGGATATAGAAGTAGTCGTCGCTGCGGGACTTGTCGAAGTCGTTCCCGACGTTGATCTGGTCGTCGAATGTCTGCTCGGTCTGGATGGACTGCAGGTCCGCGGAACCGTAGCTGTTGACCAGCTTCGACCGGAGGGCTTCGGTGTCGTCGGCCGTGGCTTTCAGCTGCGCAATGATCTGCGGGAAGGTTTTGTCGATCTCCACGAGGGACACCTTCGCGTCCCCGATGTCGTCAGCCAACTTGTCGATCTGGTCGATCGTGTCGAACAACGACCTGAACGTCCAGCAGATGGGAATGTCGAAGCAGTGCTTCTCCCAATAGAGGTAGCTCTTGATCGGACGGAAGAAATCATCGACGTTCGAGACGTTGTCTCGGATGTCGTCGCTGACCCGTTGCAGATCCTCGACGGTGAGAGCGGTCTGGTGCAGCTCGTCCGATACTTTCTGGAAGAAGGCGATCTCTTTCCGCAGGACTTCGACGGTATGCGCCTGGATATCCGCTTGCTGGTCGGTGTTGGAGTTCTGCTCGTTGTTGAACGGGAGCTGTTGACCGCTGCCGCTGCCTAATGTGGTGAACAAGTAGGGAATGCTGGCATGCTCGAGTGCCCGGCCCAGGGGCCGGGTAATGCTTTGCACCATCGCGACGCCCCGCAGCCGGATGAGAGCTTTGGCGACCCGGTCCAGCGTGATGAAATCAGCCGAGTTGCGCATGTCGTGGTCGGTTTCGACCATCAACATCTCGGAGAAGAGTTTGCTTTTGGGGAAGTGTCGATCGGCGGCGGCGAAACCCAGATTAGCCGGGGCGTCGCGCGGTTGGTATTGACGATCGTCGTAGTTCTGCTGGTAGGTCGGAACGAAGATCGCCCCGATCATCACGACAGCCGAACTGGCTGCCAGGATCGGCACCGGCCAACGCACCACGCTCGCGCCGATCCGCCGGTACAGGCGGGCTTTGGCGGCCTGTCGCGGCTCGAACATCCCGAAAAGGCTGCCCACGGTCAACATCGCCGGACCCAGCGTCATCGCTGCGGCGATGGTGAACAGCATGCTGATGGCAACGGCCGGGCCCATCGTGTGGAAGTAGTTGAGCCGCGCGAAAGTCAGGCAGTAAGACGCCCCGGCGATCGTCAGGCCCGAGCCGATGATGATGGGTGCTATGCCCCGGTAGGCCGTGTAGAAGGCCTCCTCCGGGCTTTCGCCGGCGTGGCGCGCCTCGTGATAGCGGCCCATCAAGAAGATGCCGTAATCCGTTCCGGCTCCCAGCGTCAGCGCGATGACGATGTTCACGGCGAATGACGACAGCTCGATGTACCCGAGATGCCCGAGGGTCGCGACAATCCCTCTGGCAACCAGCATCTCGATGAGAACTCCCAGCAATGGCACCAGCAGGGTGGACGGGCGGCGGTACACCACCAGCAGCATCACGATGATGAGGATGATCGTGACGATCGTGACGTTGTTCAGGCTGGAATTGGCGATGGCGAGCGTGTCGGAGGCAAGCGGAGCCGCGCCGCTGACGTAGACCTTGAGCCCGGGTGGCGGGGTGTCCTTGGCGACGATATCGCGGACGGCATTTACCGACCGGTTGGCTTGGATCTGGCCGATGTCGCCGGCGAGACGCAGCAGCACATAAGCGGACTCCCCGTCCAGGCTTTGCGCCCCTGCCGCGGTGAACGGTTTGCCCCACAGATCCATCACGTATTGCACGTGCTTGGTGTCGTGCTCGAGCCGGCGCATCAGATCGTCGTAGTACTCGTGGTCCGCGATGACCAACGGGCGGTTTGCCTCGAACACGATCATGGTCAGGCTGGTTGAGTCCGACTCGTGGAACTTCGCGCCGATAGCCAACATCGCGCGCTGTGAGGGCGCGTAGTGCGGGACCATCGGCCCCGCCAGCTCTTCAGCGACGTCTTCCACCTTGGGCATGAAGGCGTTTGTGCTCACGGCGAGCAGGCCCCAGAAGACGATGATCGGTATCGCGAGAGCACGGACCATTCTGGGGATGACGGGGCGTTTCAGATGCTCCGTGCGATGCTCACTCATGCGGACTTCACTCTGCACTCGACGTCCGCGTCCTGATGGCTGGTCGAATGTTCATCGCGGACAACGCCGTCCACCAACATCCGGCAGCCCACCTGCCCGCCGTGAACGTGCACCGAGACGCTGCCGGAAATCACCGTGAGGGTGGTCGTCTCTGTGTGCGACCACGGCAACGTCGTGACCTCGACCTGATGCGGATGGCCGTCGATGTCGACGTAGACGAGCTTCCCGCCGGCCCCCGCGGAACCGAACACCTCATAGGTGAGCCGTTTGGGATTGAACTCCTCGGGCGCCTGCGGGCCGTTGACCGTGATAACCGGCTCCGGAGCGGAGAGCTGGTGCACCTTCCACATGCCCAGCAGACCCAGGCCGATCGCCACGACGGCAACCAGCGGCATCCAGGTTCGCGCCAGTACAGTTCTACCGACCGAACGGGGGCTCACTCGATCACCTTCTTCGAAGCCGTTCTCGGGCATCGCGTCTCGCCGCGCACGGGCAAGACCCGGGGCTAGATATCAACTAGGTTGAGATAGTGCCAACCGGACACTACCAGCCCGCAGCGGCGCCGCGAACACCAGGTCTGCGGACGCGAACGCTTGCCGCGGCTGCTCGGCAGCACGGACGAGACGCAGCACGGACGCAACGGGGCCCGATCCACCGGAGTTCAGTGACACCACGATGCCTGTCCCTGTCTCAATAGGCGTTGTCTCAATAGGCGTTGTCTCAATAGGCGTTGTCTCAATAGGCGTTCCGCAGACGCTTTCTCAACCTCGCACTGCTGACCAGCCGAAGGGCCAGGTTCGCCGACGTCACCATGGGGATAACCCCGAGGAATGTCCGCTCGGAGGGTGTCGCCCCATGCAAATGGTAGAGGCTGCCGAACACATAAAAACATCCCAGCATGAACAAAGTACCGGGGATACAGAACGCCATCGGAGAACTGCGATCAGCAACGATTTGCTTCGCATAAACCAGCTCATCGGCTGACAGGGGTTGGCGCTTGCGCAATTTCTTGACTATTGCAAATGCGCTACCAATCTCGTCACTGATCGGGAGGGGCGCTCGATTGAGCAACCGCTGTACGTAGAACGAGGCAATGGTGGCCAATACCAATATCAAGGCGAAAGCGATCAACGTCAGCAAGCCCCATAAACCCGATTCCACCGTCACGCTCCTTCGCTGCGTTATCCACTCGACATCACGCTAACCCATTGTGCCGTCGCGGGGTGCCGGCACCGTGCGCGTGATCAGTTCTCCAGGGCGATGCGACGGTGCCGCCCTGGCTCAGCCGCGGGCCTTGGCCCGCGCGCGGCTACGCGCCCGCGCCGTGGCGTCGAGTTCCGCCTTGCGCACCCGCACCACCTCGGGCGTCACCTCCACGCACTCGTCGGGCGCGCAGAACTCCATGGCCCGCTCCAGGTCCAGTTCGAGCGGCTTGGCCAGCGTCTCGATGACGTCGGCGGTCGACGAGCGCATGTTAGTCAGCTTTTTCTCCCGGGTGACGTTGACGTCGAGATCCTCCGGGCGCGGGTTGACCCCGACGACCATGCCCTGGTAGGTGTCCTGCCCGGGCTCGACGAAGAACTGCCCGCGGTCGGCCAGCTGGATCAGCGCGAACGGCGTGATGGTGCCGGACCGGTCGGATACCAGCGACCCGGTGTGGCGCGACCGGATCTCCCCGGCCCAGGGCCGGTAGCCGTCGAACACCGCGTTGCCGATGCCGGTGCCGCGGGTCTCGGTCAAAAATTCTGTGCGCCAGCCGATCAGCCCGCGGCTGGGCACCACGAACTCCATCCGCACCCAGCCGGTGGCGTGGTTGGCCATCTCGACCATGCGGCCCTTGCGGGCGGCCATCAGCTGGGTGATCGCGCCGAGGTATTCCTCCGGGCAGTCGATGGTCATCGCCTCGAACGGCTCGTGCAGTGCGCCGTCGATGGTCTTGGTCACCACCTGCGGCTTGCCGACGGTCAGCTCGAATCCCTCCCGGCGCATCTGCTCGACCAGCACGGCCAGCGCCAGCTCGCCGCGGCCCTGGACCTCCCAGGCGTCGGGCCGGCCGATGTCGAGCACCCGGATCGACACGTTGCCCACCAGCTCGGTGTCCAGCCGCGACTTGACCATCCGCGCGGTCAGCTTGTGCCCGGGCACCTTGCCGGCCAGCGGCGAGGTGTTGGTGCCGATGGTCACCGAGATCGCCGGCTCGTCGACGCTGATCCGCGGCAACGCTTTCGGGTTGGCGGGGTCGGCCAGCGTGTCGCCGATCATGATCTCGCCGATGCCCGCAACCGCGACGATGTCGCCGGCGATGGCTTCTTCGGTCGGTGAGCGCTCGACGCCCTCGGTCACCAGTAATTCGGTGATCTTCGCGGAGGCGACGACTTCTTGGCCGTCGACCTCGCGCAGCCACGCCACCTGCTGCCCCTTGCGCAGCCGGCCGTTGTAGACCCGGACCAGCGCGAGCCGGCCCAGAAACGCCGACGCGTCCAGGTTGGCGACCAGCGCCTGCAGCGGCGCGTCGGGGTCGCCGCCGGGCGGTGGAATGTGGTGCAGCAGAACGTCGAACAGCGGATCGAGGTTGTTTCCTGCTGGCATGTGGCCGTTCTCGGGCGCCACGGTGCTGGCGATCCCGGCGCGCCCCGACGCGTAGAGGGTGGGCAGCCCCAGGGCGTCTTCGGCGGCTTTGGCCGCTTCGTCGTCCAGGTCGGACGCGACGTCGAGCAGCAGGTCGTGGCTGGCGTCGACGACCTCGGCGATGCGGGCGTCGGGCCGGTCGGTTTTGTTGACGACGAGGATCACCGGCAGGTGCGCGGCCAGCGCCTTGCGCAGCACGAACCGGGTCTGCGGCAGCGGGCCTTCGGACGCGTCGACCAGCAGCAGCACCCCGTCGACCATCGACAGTCCGCGTTCCACCTCGCCGCCGAAGTCGGCGTGTCCCGGGGTGTCGATCACGTTGATCACCGTGAGGCTGCCATCGGGATTCCGGCGGTGCACGGCGGTGTTCTTGGCCAGGATCGTGATGCCTTTTTCGCGCTCCAGGTCGCCGCTGTCCAGAACGCGCTCGGTCACCTCGCCGCGCTCGTGCAGCGCGCCGGACTGCCGCAGCATCGCGTCGACCAGCGTGGTCTTGCCGTGGTCGACGTGCGCGACGATGGCGACGTTACGAAACTGCACCGGGTGATTCTGGCAGTGCGGGGGGCTGTTTACGAAAACGAGCCGTCACACCGTAGACGCCGACGGCCGCTACCAGCCGCGCTTGCGCGGCGCCGAGCCTACGAGTTCGTTCGGTCCGCCCTTGTCCCGGCTGCGCACCGACTCCCGGCTGCGGTAGACGATGTAGGGCCGGAACAGGTAGGCGATCGGGGCGCTGAACGCGTGCACCAGCCGGGTGAACGGCAACAGGCAGAACAGCACCATGCCGATCGCCGCGTGCAGCTGGTAGTCCAGCGGGGCGCCGACCATGTTCTGCCCGCCCGGCCGCAGGATGAAGATTCCCCGGAACCACACACCGACCGTTCGCCGGTAGTGGTAGACGTGCGACGGGCCGTCGAGGCCCGAGCTGAGCAGTGTGCAGTACAGGCCGACGACGATCGCCAGCAGCAACACCACATACATCACCGTGTCGGACCGCGTGGTGGCCATCCGGACCGGTCCGCGGGTCATCCGCCGGTAGATCAGCAACCCGATTCCCAGCAGCGTGGCGGTCCCGGCGATGGTCCCGAGCAGCACCGCCTGCACGTGGTAGGCCTCCGAGCTGATCCCGATCGCCGCGGTCGCACGCGGCGGCACGACCAAGCCCATGATGTGCCCGAAGAGGACCGCCAGGATCCCGAAATGGAAAATCGGGCTGGCGATCTGCAGCAGCCGCGACTCGTAGAGCTGCGACGAGCGTGACGTCCATCCGAACTTGTCGTAGCGATAACGCCACCAGGAACCGGCGATCAGCATCGCCAGCGTGACGTAGGGGAAGATGTCCCAGAAGATTGCGGCGCGGTCCATGTCAGTCGCCTCTCTAGCGTCTCGGTGGCACGGTCAAGGTGAATGGTTGCAGCCCAACGGCTTCGGCGGGCGGGCCGGCTTCGGCGAGCCGCCGCGCCCGCTGCACTTCCTGGTCGGTGACCGGGGGCAGCGTTTCGCACACCGCGGCGATGGTGTGCGCATAGGGCGAGCGCGCCGGGGTCAATGCCTGCAGCAGCACGTCGATGGGAATCCGATGTTCGACCAGCAGCCGTCGCCCGGCGTCCGGATCGACGGTGGCCGCGAACTCGAGCACAACCGGCAAGTAGTCGGGCGCTTCGCTTTTCGGCGGCTCGACACCCGCGTCGCGATAGGCGGTGGCGAACGCCAGCATCTCGCGACCGCGGTTGCGGGTGTCCCCTGCGGTCCAGTAGGTGAGATACATGGTGGAGCGGCGACGCATGTCGAAGGTCTCGACGTACTCGGTGGCGGCGGCCAGCGGGTCGGTGCGTCGCAGCGCGGCGACGGTTCGCCCCAGCAACTCCGCCGGGGGTCCGTCGATGTGGGTCAGCATTGTCTCGACGGTGTCGAGCCGCTGCTCGTGCTGCTCATCGGGGTAGGCCAACAGCAGCGACGCGGCCTGCCAGACCAGACGGTCGACCAGCGCGGGACCGCGTTGTCTGGAAAGCACTTTCATTGCTCACTGTCGGGAGGAAACATCCCCGACGGCACCTCCCCGCCACCCCAGTCCAACAAGTTCACCCGCGCCGGCCGGCCCCCGCCGACTGCCGACTCCCCCGCGAGGTTGTGCTGGTGTGTCGCGTGGAAGCTTTCCACCGCCACGGGCACCGGCCCCTCGCTGGGGTGCGCGAACGGCCCCGCCTCGTACATGCCCGGGCCGCCGTCGTGCGACAGCGAGCACTCCGCGTCGGCCGCCGCCGCGGGGATCTCGCCGGTGTAGGCGGTCGGGATGACGTAGCGCTCTTCGTATTTCGCGATGGCCAACAGCCGGTACATCTCGTAGATCTGCGCCTCGGTCATCCCGACCGACGCCGGTATGTGCGGCTGGGTCTCGCGGCCCAGGTTGATGTCGCGCATGTAGGAGCGCATTGCGGCCAGCCGGCGCAGCACACCGTCGACCACCTCGGTGTCGCCGGCGGTGAACAGTTCCGCCAGGTACTGAATCGGGATGCGCAGCGCCTCGATGGCGCCGAACAGGTTGCCGACGTCTTCGCCGTCGTGGCCGTCGCGGCTGACCGCGTCGACCACCGGCGACAGCGGCGGGACGTACCACACCATCGGCATGGTCCGGTATTCCGGGTGCAGCGGCAGCGCCACTTTGTAGGTGTTGATCAACGCGTAGACCGGAGACCGCTGTGCCGCCTCGATCCACTCGTCGGAAATACCTTCGGCCCGCGCCGCGTCGATCACCTCGGGGTCTTCTGGGTCCAACAGGATTTGGCACTGCGCCGCATACAGGTCGGTGTCCTTCTCCGCCGACGCCGCCTCGAGCACCCGGTCGGCGTCGTAAAGCACCAGCCCCAGGTAGCGCAGCCGACCCACGCAGGTTTCCGAGCAGATCGTCGGCAGGCCGACTTCGATGCGCGGATAGCACAGCGTGCACTTCTCGGCCTTGCCGGTCTTGTGGTTGAAATACACCTTCTTGTAAGGACATCCCGACACGCACATCCGCCAGCCGCGGCAGCGGTCCTGGTCGACGAGCACGATGCCGTCCTCGGTGCGCTTGTACATCGCGCCCGACGGGCACGACGCCACGCAGGACGGATTGAGACAGTGTTCGCAGATCCGCGGCAGATAGAACATGAAGGTCTCTTCGAGGGTGAGCTTGACCTCGTCGCTCACCTTCCGCAGCACCGGGTCGTCGCGCAACGTCTCCGTCGACCCGGCGAGGTTGTCGTCCCAGTTCGGTCCCCATTCGATCTTCATCGGCTTGCCGCTGATCAGGCTTCTCGGCGCGGCCGTCGGAAACGTATCCCCCAGCGGCGCCGAGGTCAGGTTCTCGTAGTCGTAGGTCCACGGCTCGTAGTAGTCGTCGATGCCCGGCAGCTTCGGGTTGGCGAAGATCCGCAACAGTTTGTGGATCCGGCCGCCGTCGCGCAGCCGCAGCCGGCCCTTCTTGTCGCGCATCCAGCCACCGCGCCAGCGGTCCTGGTCCTCATAGGTGCGCGGATAGCCCACACCCGGACGCGTTTCGACGTTGTTGAACCACACGTATTCGGTGCCAGGACGATTGGTCCACGCCTGTTTGCACGTCACCGAACAGGTGTGGCAGCCGATGCATTTGTCGAGGTTCATCACCATCGCCATCTGCGCCATGACTTTCATTGCCTCAGTACCGCACTTCCTGGCTGCGGCGGCGCACCACAGTCACCTCGTCGCGTTGGTTGCCGGTCGGTCCCATGTAGTTGAACGCGAACGCGTGCTGGCCGTAGCCGCCGGCCAGATGGCTGGGCTTGATCCGCACCCGGGTCAGCGCGTTGTGGTTGCCCCCGCGCTTGTTGTTGATCTCAGAGCGCGGCGTGTCCACCGTGCGTTCCTGGACGTGGTAGACGAACACCACACCGTCGGGCATCCGGTGGCTGACGATCGCCCGGCACACGTAGATGCCGTTGGCGTTGACTGCCTCGACCCAATCATTGTCGCGCACTTTGATTTTCGCCGCGTCGCTCGGGCTCATCCACATGGTCGGACCGCCCCGCGACAACGACAGCATGTACAGGTTGTCCTGATACGTCGAGTGGAACGACCACTTCGAGTGCGGCGTCAGATACCGCACAGTGAGCCCGATCCCGTCCTCGGTGTCCCCGAGCGGCGGCGCGTCAAACAGTCGGGTCATGTCCAGCGGCGGACGGAACACCGGCAGCTGCTCGCCGATCTCCTCGACCCAGTCGTGGGCCAGGTAGAAGTGCATGCGCCCGGTCAGCGTGTGGAACGGTTTGAGGTTCTCGATGTTGACGGTGAACGGGGCGTAGCGGCGCCCGCCGGTTTCACTGCCGGACCATTCCGGGCTGGTGATCACCTGGACGGGTCGCGCCTGGGTGTCGGCGTAGGTAATGCGCCGTTCTTCGCTGCCTTCGGCCAGATAGGCCAGCCGCTGACCGGTGCGTTTCTCCAGCTCGCGGAAACCCTCTACCGCGAGCCGGCCGTTGCACGTCCCCGACAGGGACAGCAGCACGTCAGCCATCCGCGCCGCGGTGGTGATAGCCGGACGGCCTGCCGCGACACCGGAGTTCAGCACCCCGAATTTCGCGGACAGTTCCTCGACCTCGCGGAACGGGTGCACCGTGACACCCTTGGTGGTCACCCCGAAGGTGTCCACCAACGGACCCAACGTCAACCATTTGTCGTAGACGGCGCCGTAGTCACGCTCCACCACGGTGAGCTTGGACATGGTCCGGCCAGGTACCGGCGTCTGTCCCGAGTGCAGCCAATCGGCTTCGGTGCCGTCGGGATAGACCATCGCGTCCGGGGTGTCGTGGGCCAGCGCGGTGAGCACCACGTCGGTGCGGGTGCCCAGGTGACGCTTGGCCATGGCGCTGAAGGCTTTCGCGATCGCGCCGAAAGCGTCGAAGTCGCTGCGGGTTTCCCAGGGCGGGTCGGTCGCGGCGCTGAACGCGTGGACGAAGGGATGCATGTCGGTGCTGGAGATGTCGGCCTTCTCGTACCAGGTGGCCGCCGGCAGCACCAGATCCGACACCAATGTCGTCGACGTCATCCGGAAGTCGATCGACATCATCAAGTCGAGCTTGCCTTCCGGGATGTCGCCGTCGCAGGTCACGTCGACCGGCTTGGTCCCACCCTCCGGCGGCTTTCCCTGCACGTTGGCATCGGTGCCCAGCAGGTATTGCAGGAAGTACTCGCCGCCCTTGCCCGACGAGCCGATCAGGTTGGCCCGCCAGACCGTCAGCACCCGCGGCCAGTTGACGGGATTGTCGGGATCGGTCACCGCGAGCTTGAGCTTGCGCTGACCGAGTTGCTCGGCCACATACTCGGCGACGTCGCGGCCGGCGGCGCGCGCCTCGTCGGCGACGTCGAGGCTGGAGCGGTCGAACTGCGGATAGAACGGGCTCCACCCCATCGCCGTCGCGGACGCCAGCAGGTCCATCGTGTGCTTGCCCTCGAACCTCCCCCGGCCCACCGGGCTGGCCAGCTTGTCGGCCGCGTACCCGTCGTAGCGCCACTGGTCGGTGTGGGCATACCAGTACGAGGCGCCGGGCACCTGCCGCGGCGGCCGGACCCAGTCGGTGGCCATCGACATGGTCTGAAATCCGCCGAGCGGGCGCACTTTCTCCTGCCCGACGTAGTGGGCCCAGCCGCCGCCGTTGCGGCCCATCGACCCGGTCAGCATCACCAGCGCCAGCACCGCCCGATAAATGGCGTCGCCGTGAAACCATTGGTTGATTCCGCTGCCCATGATGATCATCGACCGCCCGCCGGATTCCTCGGCGCTGCGGGCGAACTCGCGGGCCACCCGGATGGCTTGGGCGGCCGACACCCCGGTGATGGGCTCCTGCCAGGCGGGCGTGTTGGGCTGGGTGCCGTCGTCGTAACCTGTCGGCCACTGGCCGGGCAGCCCGGGACGCGCCACCCCGTACTGGGCCAGCATCAGGTCGAATACCGTGCACACCCAGTGCTTACCGACGCGGCGCACCGGAACACCGCGCGCCACGGTGGCACCTGCGCCGGTGACGGTGTCGAAGCTGGGCAGGTGGACCAGCGCGGTGTCGCCGCCGGCGCCCGCCACGCTGAGCGCCGGGGTCACGTTACCGAGATCCAGGTTCCACTTGCCGACACCGTCCTCGCCGTAACGGAACCCCAGTGAACCGTGCGGCACAACGAGCGTGTCGGTGACCTCGTCGAGCAGCGCGGGCTTGAGCGCCGAGTTTTCCCCGGCCTCGCCGATGTCTGCGGCGGTGAGGTTCTTCCCGGGCACCAGCATCTCGCCGCGCTCTTCCAGCTTGATCAAAAACGGCAGGTCGGTGTAGCGGCGCACGTAGTCGGTGAAGAACGGCACTTGTTGTTGCACAAAGCATTCCGAGAGAATGACGTGGCCCATCGCCATGGCCAGCGCGCCGTCGGCGCCGGCGGCGCAGGGCATCCACTCGTCGGCGAACTTGGTGTTGTCGGCGTAGTCGGGGCTGACGGCCACCACCTTGGTGCCGCGGTAGCGCACCTCGGCCATCCAGTGCGCGTCGGGGGTCCGGGTGATCGGCACGTTGGAGCCCCACATCAACAGATACGCCGCGTCCCACCAGTCTCCGGACTCCGGCACGTCGGTCTGGTCGCCGAACACCTGCGGCGAGGCGACCGGCAGGTCGGCGTACCAGTCGTAGAACGACGTCATGGCGCCGCCGATCAGCTCGAAGAACCGCGAACCGGCAACGTAGGAGACCATCGACATGGCCGGGATCGGCGAGAAGCCGGCAATCCGGTCCGGGCCGTAGGTCTTGATGGTGTGCACGTGCGCCGCGGCGATCATCTCGGTGGCCTCGGCCCAGCTGACCCGCACCAGCCCGCCCTTGCCGCGGGCTTGCTGGTAGCGGCGACGGCGCTGCGGGTCGGCCTGGATGTCGGCCCAGGCCAGCACCGGGTCGCTGAGCCGGGCCTTGGCTTCGCGGTACATCTCGATCAGCACACCGCGGGCGTACGGGTAGCGCACCCGGGTCGGGGAGTAGCTGTACCAGGAGAACGACGCGCCGCGGGGGCACCCGCGGGGCTCGTACTCCGGCCGGTCCGGGCCCACCGAGGGGTAGTCGGTCTGCTGGGTCTCCCAGGTGATGATCCCGTCTTTGACGTAGATCTTCCACGAGCACGACCCGGTGCAGTTGACGCCGTGCGTGGAGCGGACCACCTTGTCGTGGCTCCACCGGTCGCGGTAGAACACGTCGGCCTCGCGCCCGCCGCGGCGGGTGACCGTCCGCAGGTCCTGGGAGAACTCACCGGGGGTGAAGAATCGGCCGCTGCGCTCCAGCAGCTCCTCCAGTGGACCTCCGACGTGCGGGGTGACAGTCAACGGTGGGACCTCCTGGCGGGCTGCGTCGCAGTTTCGTTGCCGGCCGCACGCGGACTCCGTCGTCCGGGCTTTATCCGGCCGCGGACTCCGACTCGGCGACCTCGCCGAGCTGTCCGACCAGATTCGGCGCGGCCACCGTCGCCGGAAGCCCGCACGCTGCTCAGCAGGCGACGCCAATCATAGGCGTCCGCGAGCGGCGCGACCAAGCTTCTGTGGGCGCGGTTGTCACAGCCGTCGCCTAAATTCCACGTCGGTATGCCCGGCAGTTCACCGCGTTGTCATCACCGCGGTGCTCCGAGGACCCTCCGGACGGCGAACACCGGCGAAAACACGAGGCCGACGCCGCGAAGGGGCCGGCGGGACAACCTGACGGCAGTTCTCCGGGATACTGCTGCGACTTGCCTACCAAGTTGCTGTGGACTTCGCGGTCGGTCCGGCGCGGCCTGCGTCACCGGCCTTCGAGGGCGCGGGCCAGCGCCGGCAACCAGCCCCGGTCGGCCGGCACCCAGTCAAGTTCATGCAGCTGCGCCGCCGTCACCCAGCGCAGCGCTCGGTGGTCGTGCGGACGGGGTTCGCCGCGGAGCAAGCGCACGCGGTAAGCCCGCAGCGTGGCCGTTGTGTCGAGTTCGACGTCGTCGCCCAGCCGTTCGCCGACCTCGACGGCGCTGACGTCTACGCCCAGCTCTTCGGCCAGCTCGCGGGCCAGCGCCTTGGGCTCGGTTTCGCCGGGTGCGACCTTGCCGCCGGGCAGTTCCCAGCGGCCGGCCAATTCCGGTGGGCGTCGCCGTTGCGCTGCCAGAACCGCCGAGTCGACGATGACGGCTGCGGCCACCACGATCTGGTTCGGCACGTCGAGACGCTATACCGTCAGGGCATGGCTGTGTTAACCGATGAGCAAGTGGACGCCGTACTGCCCGAACTCGACGGCTGGCAGCGCGCCGACGGCGCGCTGCGACGATCGGTCACGTTTCCTTCGTTTCTCGCCGGCATCGACGCGGTGCGCCGGGTCGCCGAGCACGCCGAAGCCAAGGACCACCACCCGGACATCGATATCCGTTGGCGGACCGTGACGTTCGCGCTGGTGACGCATTCCGCGGGCGGTATCACCGACAAGGACGTGGCGATGGCGGGCGACATCGACGGGATCATCGGCGGGTAGCCGGCCCCGGCCCGTCGAGCGTCACGCCAGCGTGGCCGCGGCGACTGAGCGTCACGCCGGCGTGACGTTCAGCGCGGCCGCCGGTCGTCACGATCCACGCCAAGGTCGCCAGCGTCGCCACGACGTAGACCAGCCCGGCCCAGGCCAGGTACCACGGCCGGTCGCTTTGCCAGATCGTCGGCTGGGCGAAGCTGAGCAGCCACGGCACGCCGACCAGGGTCAGCGCCAGCCAGCCCCAGCCGAGGATCCGGGCGCCGCGCCGCCCGGACAGCGGCCCGTGGATCAGCCAGATCATCAACGGCACCAACCAGACCCAGTGATGCGTCCAGGAAATCGGCGACAGCAACAACCCGAACAACTCGACGACCAGCAGCTGACCGAGCCGATCGTCGTGCAGCGCCTGCCAGGCCAGCATGGCCAGCAGCGCGGTGACGGCGATCGCGGCCAGCACCAGCGGGCCGTAGCCGGCGTCGTGACCGACAATGCGCGAGATGCCGCCGCGCCAGGACTGGTTGAACGAGGTGCTGATCGGCCCGACCCGGCGCGTGTCGCGCAACAGGACCGTGAAGTAGTAGCGGGTCTGGTCGCCGACCACCAGCCACGACAGCGCGACCGTAGCCAGGAAGACGACACCCGAGAACAGCGCCGCGGCCCATCGCCGGGCGCCGAGGAAGTACAGGCCCGTGATCGCCGGTGTCAGCTTCACCCCGGCCGCCAGGCCGACCAGCAGCCCGGACAGCCACCAGCGGGTGGTGCGGACCGCCCAGAGTGCGGCCAGCGCCAGCACCACGTTGACCTGCCCGTAGTCGAAGGTGCTGCGCAGCGGCTCGGTCCAGATGCCGACCGCGGTCCACGCCATCGCGACGCGGCGGCCCTCACCGGCTGCGATGCCGAGTAGCCGCTGGCTGAGCCGGACCAGCCCGTAGAGGGCGGCCATCGTGCCGACCTGCCAGCAGAACGCGACCAGACCGAACGGCAGCAGGTGCAGCGGGTAGAAGACGACCGCGGCGAACGGCGGATAGGTGAACGGCAGCGGAAAGTCCGGGGTCTGCTCGGCGTAGACGTAGCTGTACAGCTTCCCGGGATGGTCGAGGGTGGCGGCACCGCCGATATAGACGTGCAGGTCGACGAAGTTGGCTCCGTTGCGCACCAGGTAGGTCCACGCCAGCCGCGCCGCGACACTCACGGCCAGCAGCACCGGCCCGGTAGCGATCAGCCGGCGGGTGGTGGCTGCCGCCGGGGCGGCCGTGGTCGTGGCGTCTATCTGCCCGACTGTAGCGACGGGGCGGCGGCCGTTGGTCATCTACGAGCGAGCGGTCACTGCGGACACTCATCTCCGTAACGATTCCATAAATGCCACACGTGTCACTTGAGTCACTTTGGCATCGGGCGAACCATCGGGCCTGTCACCGAGAACCAGGGAGAGTTCATGTCATACATCTGGGCGTTGCTGCGCGCCACCGCCGTTGTCTTTGCTTCGTTGGCCGCATTGGTCGTGGGAGGCCTGTCGGGCACCGCCCACGCCGACCCGGTGCCGCCGGCGCCGGCTCCCAGCATTGGGCAGCAGTTGGTCAATTCGGCGGCCGATGCGCCGCAGGTGCTGCAAAATCTCGCGGCGGCGCTGGGCGTCGCGCCGCCGGCACAGGCCGCTCCAACGCAGTCGCCATCGGCCGCGATCCCCGGCCTCAGCTCGCTGGTTCCCGGCACGAGTTCGCTGGTCCCCGGCACGAGTTCGCTGGTTCCCGGCACGAGTTCGCTGGTTCCCGGCACGAGTTCGCTCGTCCCCGGCACGAGTTCGCTGGTCCCCGGCGCCACCTCGCTGGTCCCCGGCACGAGTTCGCTGGTCCCCGGCGCCACCTCACTGGTCCCCGGTGCGAGTTCGCCTGTCCCCGGCGCCACCTCGCTGATTCCCGGCACCTCCTCGCTGATCCCCGGGACAGCCGCTGCCACGCCGACAGCCGGACCGGCATCGTTGCTGCCCACGGCACAGATCAGCCTGCCCCAGATGCCGTTCCTCCCGCTGCCGCTGCCGCAGCACGTGTCGCTGCCCGGTGACCTAATCCCGCTGGTGCTGGGCGGCAACGCGGCGTCCCCGGCGGTCACCCAGCCTGCAGCACCGGCCGTACCGAGCAACCCGTTCTTGGGGCCGCTGTCCGCGTTGCCCTGATACCGGCCGGCCGGCGCATCCGTACCGGCCCGGAAACCACCACCGAAGACCCGGAGGACACCGTGCTGACCACTAGAAATCTGATCTACAGCGTCGCCGCCGCAGCCGTCGCCGCGGCCGTCGCACCCGCGCTGAGCCCGCCCGCCGCCGCCGACCCGGCGACGCCCCAGCCGCTCCCGGCCCAGCAGTTGCCGGGCCTTCCGGCGCTGACACAGCTGGGCCCGATCATCCAGCAGGCCGCCGCGGATCCCGCACAGGCGTCCCAGCTGCTGATGGCCGCGGCGTCCGCGTTCACCCATAATCCGACGGCACCCGATGCATCGAAAAACGTCGCCTCCGCGCTGAACCAGTTCGTGCAGAACCCCACCGCGGCCGTCGGCTTGCCTGCCGACGTGAACCAGCCGGTCGCACATACCCCGCCCGCGGGGGTCGAACCGGGTGCGCAGTCACACCTGCCGACGGGCATCGACCCCGCCCACGCCGCTGGTCCGGCAACCGCGGCCGCCGCGGCGCCCACTGTTGCGCCGGCCGCCGCGGCGCCGCCGGCCGAGCCCGCCGCACCGGAAGCGCCCGCGCCGGCCGCGGCATTCAACCCGGACGCTCCGCCCACGCAGGACTTCATGTACCCCTCGATCGGCACCGGGTGTCTGGCAGACGGCGGTAATTCCATCGCGACCGCGCTGTCGGTGGCCGGCCCGGCCAGGATTCCCACACCGGGGCCCAGGGCCGGGCAGACCGCGTATGTGTTCACCGCCGTCGGCACCCCCGGGCCCGCCAACGAGCAGAAGCTGCCCTTGAACGTCACGTGGGTGAACCTGACGACCGGCTCGTCGGGCAGCGCGACCCTCAAGCCGCAGTCCGACATCAACCCCGACGGCCCGACCACGCTGACCGCCATCGTCGACACCGGTTCGGGCAGCATCATTTCGACGATCTTCGGGGGGGTCACCACCACGGAGAAGCAGTGCCAGTTCATACCCACCATCGGGTCGACGGTGGTGCCGTAACGCTGTTCAGTAGGCCATGAACAGGATCGCGTCCCGGTCGTACTCCCGGCCGGGATGCGCACTGGCCAGATGCGCCTGGGCCTGTTCGACGAGGTCGTCCTCGTCCTTGCCGACGATGGCCTCGCCGCACGGACAGTTCAGGTGTGTCTTCATGTCGCCGCCTTTCCCTTGAGCTGCTTTTTGTAGGAGCGCACCTGCTCGAGCGACCGGGCGTCGACGATGTCGGCGACGGACATCCGCGTACCGGCTTTCCCGTACTCGCCAGCCGCCGCCCGCCAGCCCCTCGGCGTCACGCCGTACTGCTTGCCCAGCAGCGCCAGAAAGATCCGCGCCTTCTGCTCCCCGAATCCCGGCAGCCGCTCGAGCCGTCGCAGCAGTTCCGCGCCGTCTGGATCACCGGCGGTCCAGAGCCCAGCCGCATCGCCGTCGTAGTCATCCGCGATGATCTGCGCCAGGGCCTGGATCCGCTTGGCCATCGACCCTGGAAAGCGATGTACCGCAGGCTTTTCCGAGCACAGCGCGGCGAACTTGTCGAGGTCGTAGCAGGCGATCTCGGTGGGGTCGAGACTGCCCATCCGGTCGGCGATCTTCTTCGGCCCCGCGAAGGCGGTCTCCATCGGCACCTGCTGGTCGAGCAGCATGCCGACCAGTAGCGCGAACGGGTTCTCGCTGAGCAGGACATCTGCTGCTGGATCAGCGGCCAGTCGCAGGTTCGGCACGGGGACAGTATGGCAGGCGGCGAGCGATCGAGCGCCACTCGGCAGGGGTGCCAACCTCAGGCGGTCCCAACATGCTGACCGCGGCGTGTTCATGACGCCCAGGCGGACGGGCGCGTGTTCGATGACACCAGTGATGCTGAGCCCCAGCCCGCTATGCGTTTCGTCATCTGACGCTGGCGTTACTGATGGTGTCGTCCCGCGCCGCGCGCTTTGAAAGCTCTTCAGGCCCATCGCACAGTGAGGTGGATTGCGGCCGACCAGGCGGCGAGCCAGATGATCGGCCCAACATGGGGGATGAGAACGGAGAAGAAGCCGCCGACGATCCTGATCGTGATCGTGATCAGCAGCGCGGCAGAACCCGACTTTCGGTCGGCGGCTGGCTGGCTGGGAGCACGCCCACCCAGCACGTGCGGCGCGCCGGCCCGTCGGGCGAATCGGTTACGCGACCGCATGGCCAGGCCACTTTGTGTGCTGGTCCTACCAGCCAGTCACATGCTCATCGGGAGCCACACCAGCACCGCCAGCTGGGCATGACGTGCTGCGGGGAAGTGATGCCGTATGCGATATCACCCGAGTCGCGATCCGGCAGTGATATCGCCTGCGATATCGACTTGCGCAAGGTGCTAATCCCTCGCGCAGCGACTGAAGGGGCTGGTGAGCCGGGTGAGGCTGCCTCTGCGCGAGCCGACCTGCGCGATTGCGCCCTGAGCGCAGTCCGGATGGCGGCGGCGGGCTCCATGGAAGGGTGCAGTCCACCCTGTGCGGCCGCCCGGTCGCAGCGGGCGCCGGCTGGGGCGGGTGGCTGATGACGCGCTGCACCCGGCTGTACCAGCCGGTGTTCTACTACCTGGCGTTCTGGGCGGTCGCCTTGCTTGCGTTGCAACAGATCCTGCCGCCGCACGTCTACCAGCCGGTCGCCGGTGTCAGCATCCAGTTGCTGTGGTTCCTCGACGCGTATGTGCTGGTGCTGGCCACCACGCCGCTGCTGTCGCGGATCACCACCGCCCGCCGTTCGCCGTCGGCGTGGCCGGGTTGTACACATTCGTCGCGGTCGTCGACATCGTCCGGTTGCACGCGCCCGGCACGGCCCCGCTCGGTTATCTCACCCTGGTCGCGTGGGTGATCCCGGGCATGTTCGGGGTCGCCGACCGCCGCTGGCTGCTGACGCCGCGCGCCGGCGTCGCAATCGTCCTGTGCGCCTTGGCTATAGCGGCGGCGCCCAGGATAGCCCGATGGGCGCGTCGGCCGCGTGTGTGGTGGCTGACGGCGATCGGCAATTCGGGCGCGATGACGCTGTGTCTGTGGCACATGCCGGCGCTGCTCGGGGTGCACCTGGTGTTCGACTACCTCGGCTACAGCCGCTGCCCGGCTGGCCGCACCGGCTGCTGCTGAGCCTCGCACAGCTGGCGGTGATGGCCGGCCTGGTCTGGGCGCTGTTCGTGACGCTGCGGCCGCTGGAAAGCTCGCCGCTGCCCGGTCGGGACGGCCGCTGGATCTCGGCGCCCGGGCTGCGCAGCGCGACCGTCGGCACCCTGCTGTGCGTCGCGGCCGCGGCGACCGTGGCCTCGGTGAAGTGGGGACTCAAGGACGACGGGCGGGGCTGCGTCGCAGTCATGCTGGCAGCCCTGGTCACCGCCTGACTGTTGGCGCTCCGTGACACGAAAAACTTTGCGGTGCAATCGTCGTAAGGACTATCCGCTCTTGCGGCGGAACTCCCGGCGGTTCTCCGCCGGCCCGTGCGCCCGGGGCTGTTTGGCGCCGCCGTCCTTGTGCGTCGAGCCGCTCGCCGACTTCGCGTTCTTGCGGTCCAGGGCTTCGCGGAATGCGCGCTTGGTCTGGTCCGTCGTGGAATCTGCCCCTGAGTCGGATGCCACCAT
>NZ_JAVKSH010000075.1:0-18103 GCF_039583805.1 Mycobacterium sp.
ATCGACGGCGGCGGACCATCTGAGCCCCGTCCGCGGCAGCGGGGCGGCGACGCTACGCCGAAACCTCTGCCGCACCTGCTGAATCACCGATAGGCGTGCGGACCGAGCAACTGACTGTGAAGGCGTGGGTTGTGCCGCCGTCGGCGCAGGGGATGGTGTGGTCGATGTCACCGGTCACCAGCACCGCGCCGACCTGGCGTAGTCGTGTGCGCATCGCGCGCGCGTAATACAGGTAGCTCGCCGGCAGCGCCGGGGGTACACCCCGGGTCCGCCGAGTACCTACTCAATCACCCGCATCACCTATCAGCCGAAAAGGAAGTAACGCACCCACAGGTAGCCCGCGGCCAGCACCAGCGAAACGACGGTGACCACGGCGCCCTTGCGGGTGAATTCCCAGAACGAGATGGGACTGTCGGCACGCCGGGCGATTCCCAGGATGACCACGTTGGCGCTGGCCCCGACGGCGGTCAGGTTGCCGCCGAAATCGGTGCCCAGGGCGAGCGCCCACCACAACACGTGCGGGTCGGCGGGCATCGACGGGACCAACTCCGCGACGATCGGCGTCATCGTCGCGGCGTAGGGAACGTTGTTGACGACGCCGCCGATCACCAGCGACACGATCAGGATCAGCGTCGTGGTCAGCAGCGCATTGCCCCGGGTCACCTCGGTGGCCAACCGCGCCAGCTCGCTGACCACGCCGGTCTTCACCAACGCGCCGACCATGACGAACAGGCCGACGAAGAACAGCAGCGTGTCCCACTCGACGCTGGACAGATAGTCCGGGCGGGACAGCTTGGAGACCACGATCAGCACGCCGGCGCCGATCAGCGCCACCACGGACGGATCCATCCGCAGCAGGGAGTGCGAGACGAACGCGGCGAATACGGCCGCCAGGACCACACCGCATTTGATCAGCAGCACGCTGTCCCGAATGGCCTCACGTTCTTCCAGCGACATGACATCGGCGACGCGGGCGGCGTCGACCGTGAACGCGCCGGGGAACAGTCGCGGCAGCAGGGCGACCAGGGCCAGCGTCACGATGACCACGATGGGTGTCAGGTGAACCAGAAAATCGTTGAACGTCAAGCCGCCTCGGCTGGCGATGATGATGTTGGGCGGGTCGCCGACAAGTGTTGCCGCGCCGCCGATGTTGGACGCAAAGGCCTCGGCCATCAGGAACGGCGCCGCGTTGATCGCCAGCCGCTCGCATACCAGCACCGTGACCGGGGCGATCAGCAGGACGGTGGTGACGTTGTCCAGCAGCGCCGACCCGAACGCGGTGACCAGCACCAGCAGGATCATGATGCGCAGCGGCGAGCCGCCCGCGCGTTTGGCGGCCCAGATCGCGACGTACTCGAACACCCCGGTCTGCCGCAGCACGCTGACGATGATCATCATGCCGAGCAGCAAAAAGATGACGTCCCAGTCGATTCCGGTGTCCGGGGAGAAGAACATGTCGTGCGAACTGATCACCGGCAGCGTCGCCACGATCGCCGCACCGGTCAGCGCGATCAGTGTTTTGTTGAAGCGGTCGTTGGTGATCAGCGCATAAGCAATCACGAACACGCAGAGTGCGGCGACGCTCACGACCGCCGCTCCGCCGGGTCGCCGGTCAAGGTCCCAGCGCCGCGGCCAGCAGGCGCGACGCGGTGATCACGCCGTGCAGCGTGCCGTCTTTGACCACCGCGAGTAGCGGACTTCGGTGCCGCGCCATCAGGGCGGCCACCTCGATGATGGTGTCGTCGGCGTGCGCGGACGGCACGTTGAGCAGGTGGTCGGGCAGCACGTCGCGGACCTTCTTGCCGCCCAGCTTCTCGGCGGCGCGATCAGCCATCGACTCGTTGAGCACCCCGGCCAGCGACGGGTCGTCCTGGACGTAGCGCGGCACGATGAACCGCACCACCTGTGAAGCCGGCAGCACCGCGTAGGGCTTGCCGTCGGTGTCGGTGACGACGATGCCGGGCAGCCGGTTCTCGGCGAGCATGCGGGCGGCGTCGAGTGCGTCGCCGTCGATCCCGACGACGGGAAAGTCTTCGGCGATGTCCTGGGCGCGCACACCGCGACGATACGTCGCCGTGCGCGGTGCGGTGCGACGTGGTCGGTCGTCACAACCATCGCGTGCCCTCGGTGTCGCAGCCGTCGTCACCGGGCGCGCCGCCTGGTTTCCCCGGACCGTCGCCGTGTCGCATGCGTACACTGGCGAAATGCTTGAACAGATCCGCGGGCCGGCTGATCTGCAGCATCTGTCCGACGCACAGCTTCGCGAGCTGGCCTCCGAGATCCGCGAATTCCTGATCCACAAAGTCGCCGCCACCGGCGGCCATCTGGGCCCCAACCTCGGCGTCGTCGAGCTGACATTGGCGCTGCACCGGGTCTTCGACTCGCCGCACGATCCGATCATCTTCGACACCGGCCACCAGGCCTACGTGCACAAGATGCTCACCGGCCGTCGCCCCGACTTCGACACCCTCCGCACAAAGGGCGGGCTGTCGGGGTACCCGAGCCGCGCCGAAAGCGAACACGACTGGGTGGAGTCCAGCCACGCCAGCGCGGCGCTGTCCTACGCCGACGGGCTGGCCAAGGCGTTCGAGCTGACCGGGCACCGCAACCGGCACGTGGTGGCCGTCGTCGGCGACGGCGCGCTGACCGGCGGCATGTGCTGGGAGGCGCTGAACAACATCGCGGCGGCGCGGCGCCCGGTGGTGATCGTCGTCAACGACAACGGCCGCAGCTACGCCCCGACCATCGGTGGTCTGGCCAACCACCTGGCGACGCTGCGGCTGCAGCCCGGCTACGAACAGCTGCTGGAGAAGGGCCGCACAGCGGTGCGCGGGATGCCGGTCATCGGCGAGCTGTCCTACCACGTCATGCACAGCCTCAAGGCCGGCATCAAGGACGCGCTGTCGCCGCAGCTGCTGTTCACCGACCTCGGGTTGAAGTACGTCGGTCCCGTCGACGGCCACGACGAGCACGCCGTCGAGGTTGCGCTGCGCAGCGCCCGCGGCTTCGGCGGTCCGGTGCTGGTACACGTCGTCACCCACAAGGGCAAGGGCTACCCGCCGGCCGAGAACGACGAAGCCGACCAGATGCACCAGTGCGGGGTCATCGACCCGTTGACCGGGGCGGCCACCGCGATGACCCGGCCCAGCTGGACGGCGGCGTTTTCCGACGCGCTCATCGAGTACGGCGCCAAACGCCGCGACATCGTGGCGATCACCGCGGCCATGCCGGGCCCCACCGGGCTGACCCCGTTCGGGGAGCGGTTCGCAGACCGGCTCTTCGACGTCGGCATCGCCGAACAGCACGCGGTGACATCGGCCGCCGGGCTGGCCATGGGCGGGCTGCACCCGGTGGTGGCGGTCTACTCGACGTTCCTCAACCGGGCGTTCGACCAGGTCATGATGGACGTGGCGCTGCACAAGCTGCCGGTGACCCTGATCCTTCACCGGGCCGGGATCACCGGGCCGGACGGCGCCAGCCACAACGGCATGTGGGACCTGTCGATGCTGGGCATCGTCCCCGGCATGCGGGTGGCCGCCCCCCGCGACGGCACCCGGCTGCGCGAGGAACTCGGCGAGGCGCTCGATGTCGACGACGGGCCGACGGCGGTTCGCTTTCCCAAAGGCGATGTCGGCGAAGATGTTCCGGCGCCGGAGCAGCGCCGCGGGGTCGACGTGCTGGCGTTGCCCGCCGACGGGCTGAACCACGACGTGCTGCTGGTGGCGGTCGGTCCGCTGGCGTCGATGGCGCTGCAGGTGGCCGAGCGGCTGCGCAAGCAGGGCATCGGGGTGACGGTCATCGACCCGCGGTGGGTGTTGCCGGTCCCCGACGTGGTGCAGGAGATGGCGGCGGCGCACAAGCTGGTCGTCACGCTGGAGGACAACGGGGTGGCCGGCGGCGTCGGCTCGGCGGTGTCGGCGGCGTTGCGCCGCGCACAGATCGACGTGCCGTGCCGCGACGTCGGCCTGCCGCAGGAATTCTTCGAGCACGCGTCGCGCGGCGAGGTGCTCGCCGCTGCCGGCCTGACCGACCAGGACGTGGCCCGCCAGATCACCGGCTGGGTCGCGGCGCTGGGCACGCCGGCGGAGGAAGCCGAGATCCGCGAGCGCCTCGACTAGATCCGCGACGCAGCCAGCGCCGCGGTCAGCACCGGGACCACCAGTTCGCGCTGCCAGGCGCGGGCCTGGCCGGTGCGCAGAAACTCGTCGACCGCCGGCTCCCCGCCGCCTGCCCAGTCCCAGCACAGCCGCCGCACCAGGTCGGGGGAGATCAGGTTTTCGGCCGGCACCGCGACCTGCCCGGACAGCGCCGCCAGCGCCGTCCGGGCCGCGTCCAGCCGCGCCGCCGCCTCCGGTCTGCGTTTGGCCCAGCGCGCCGGGGCCGGCGGCCCGTTGGGTGCGTCGGTGTCCTCGACGGGCTCCGGATCGTCCCGGGCCCGCTCCAGAGCCGCCAGCCAGACCGCGGCGTTGCGACGCTGCCGGGGCCCGCCGAAGATCGGCAGGGCGACAAGGTCGCCGGCTGTCCGCGGATCGGCGGTGGCGGCGTCGACGATGGCCGAATCAGGCAGGATGCGGCCGGGCGCGATGTCACGGCGCCGGGCGATCCGGTCGCGGGCCGTCCACAGTTCGCGGACCGCGGCCAGGCCACGCTGGTCACGCACCCGGTGGATGCCCGACGTACGCCGCCAACGGTCCCGGCGGGTGGTCGGCGAGCCCTGCTCCGCGGTGACGCGCAGATACTCGAATTCCTCTGCGGCCCAACCGGTTTTACCTTGCTCATCCAGCACCGCGGCGATCGCGCCGCGCAGTTCGATCAGCACTTCGACGTCCAGCGCCGCATAGTTGAGCCACGCCGCCGGCAGCGGACGTTTGGACCAGTCCGCGGCGCCGTGCCCCTTGGCCAGCGCCAGCCCCAGCAGCCGCGCAACCATGGCGGCCAGGTTGACCCGGTCGAACCCGGCCAGCCGGCCGGCCAGCTCCGTGTCATACAGCGCCGGTGGCCGCATGCCGACGCCGGCCAGGCACGGCAGGTCCTGGTCGGCGGCGTGCAGGATCCACTCGTCGGTACCGAGTACCTGTGCGACCGGACGCAGCACGGTCGTCGGGTCGCCGCCGTGGCTGACCGGATCGAGGAGCACGGTGCCGGCGCCGGCCCGCCGGACCTGGATCAGGTATGCCCGGTTGCAGTAACGGAAACCCGAGGCGCGTTCGGCATCGACCGCGAACGGTCCGCGGCCACCGCTCAGCAGCTCGGCGGCCGCGCCGATCTGCCCGGCGGTCACCGACAGATCCGGCACCCCGGCGGCGGGCCGGAGCAGCGGTGTGGCGCTGGGCTCGGTGGGCTGCTCCGACGTCACGCGCGCGACCGCGAGCCCAGGTCGGTGACCCCGACCGGCGGGAGGCCCGCGGCGTGCTCGAGCACCTCGCAAAACGCCTGGACATGAGTGCCGATGGCGGGAGTGGTCGCGGTCCAGGACGCCCGCAGCTCCAGCTGATGGGCGCGCGGCGGCCCGGAGATGTCGCCGTACCGCACCGAGCTGGTTGCGGTGACGGTCCCGCCCAGCGCGGTGACGTGCTCGGCGCGGGCACCCAACGCGTCCACCAGCCAGCTCCACGCCACCTCGGGCAGCAGCGGGTCGACGGCTTCGCTGGAGTCCAGGTCAGCCTGGATGTAGGCGACCAGCCGCATGGTGCCGTCCCAGGCGTCGTCGCCGTCCGGGTCGTAGAGCAGGATCAGCCGGCCGAACGCGTCGCCGTCGGAGCGTTCGGCGACGACGGCGGTGTCAGGGTGCGTCACCTCCGCGCCCAGCGCGTAGCTGTACGGCGCGAGCCGTTGGGGTGGCCGGATGGGGCCGAGCTCGATTTCGGGCCGCACGGTGGCGGCGTTCATGGCGGCCACCGCCTCGCGGAATGGAGCCGGCTCGGCTGACGTCACTGGCGCCGCTCCTCCTCATCGCGTCGTCCCACTCAAGCGGGTGGTGTCCGCACTGCAACGCCGCCGGTGCGGACCACATCTTTCGACGCTAGACCTTTGCGCCGAGATGGCAGCACAGGCACGCCGGAGGGATCGCGACGGGTGTGCCCTCACCGGGGGTCGTCGGCGGCGAAACGCACCGGCCGCTTCTCAAGGTGAGCGGCCAGGCCCTCGGCCGCGTCAGGCCCGCTGAACGCGAGAAACTCCAGTCCAAGGGATGTTTCGAAGGTCGGCGCGAACATCCGGTACCAGTGGTTGAGGCTGTGTTTGGTGAAGCGGATCGCGGTTTGTGCGCCCTGCGCCAGGTCCGTCGCGATCCGGGTTGCCGACGCCAGCACCTTGTCGTCGTCGACGCAGGTCGACACCAGCCCGATACGTTCGGCCTCCTCGCCGGACAGCGGCTCGCAGGTGAGCAGGTAGTACTTCGCCTTGGCCATCCCGACCAGCAATGGCCAGCAGATGGCGGCGTGGTCGCCGGCGGCCACCCCCAGCCGGGTGTGGCCGTCGATGATCTTTGCGGTGCGGCCGGCCACCGAGATGTCGGCGAGCAGCGCCACCACCAGACCCGCCCCGACGGCCGCGCCCCGAATCGCCGACACGACCGGCTTGTCGAAGTTGACCATGTTGAGCACCAGGTCGCGGGCCTCGCGCATGATCCGCATCCGGTCCGGGAAGTCGCCCATGGTTTCCTGGATCAGGTCGAAGCTGCCCCCCGAGGAAAAGGCCCGGCCCTCACCGCGGACCAGGACGACGCGCACCGCGGGATCACGCGCGATCGCCGGCCAGACCTCGGCGAGGTCCCGGTGCATCTGCGGCCCAACCGCGTTCAGCCCGGGCGCGTCGAGGATCAGCTGCAGCACGCCGTTGTCGGCGAGCTCGAATCGCAGACTCGGAAACTCGCCGTAGTCCACCGGCGGGTGGCGAACGGGCATCGGCGCTCCTGACTCACGCGAAGAGGTTGCCTTCGGCGATGGTACGCATGGTCCGCGGCCGGCGCCGCCGCGGCCTTGATGGCGGCGATCCGCGCGCCGGCACCGCCGGCCGTGGCAGCATGGTTTGCGATGACTACCCGCCGCGACCTCGCCGAGTCGCCATACCTGGCCGCGGCCACCGGGCGCAAACCGCGTCGAGTGCCGGTGTGGTTCATGCGGCAGGCGGGTCGCTCGCTGCCCGAATACCGCTCGCTGCGCGCGCGGCACAGCATGCTGGCCGCGTGTTTCGACGCCGAGCTGATCACCGAAATCACCCTGCAACCGGTGCGCCGTCACGACGTGGACGCGGCAATTCTGTTCTCCGACATCGTCGTGCCGCTGCGCGGCGCCGGCGTCGACTTGGACATCGTCGCCGACGTGGGCCCGGTGATCGCGACACCGGTTCGTACCGAAGCCGACATCGCCGCACTCAAACCCCTTGAGCCACAAGGGGTCCAGCCTGTCTGTGATGCCGTCGCCCGGCTGGTCGGCGAACTGGGCGACGTCCCGCTCATCGGTTTCGCGGGCGCGCCGTTCACGCTGGCTTCCTACCTGGTCGAAGGCGGCCCGAGCCGCCACCACGCCCGCACCAAGGCGATGATGCTGGGGCAACCCGCCGCCTGGGATGCGCTGATGGACAAGCTGGCCGACCTGACCGTCGACTTCCTGCGCGTGCAGCTCGACGCCGGGGTCGACGCCATTCAGGTGTTCGACTCGTGGGCCGGCGTGCTGTCGCTGTCCGACTACCGCAGCTACGTGTTGCCGCACAGCAGGCGGGTGTTCGCCGCGCTGGCCGACCGCGGCGTGCCGATGACCCATTTCGGGGTCGGTACCGGCGAACTGCTGGGGGAGATGGGTGCGGCCGGCGCGACGGTCGTCGGGGTCGACTGGCGGACCTCGCTGACCGAGGCCGCCGCCCGGGTCGGGCCGGGGACCGCGCTGCAGGGCAACCTCGACCCGGCGGTCCTGCTGGCCGGCTGGCCGGTGGTGGCGCGGGCGGCGCGCGTGGTGGTCGACGACGGACGCCGCGCCGTCGACGCCGGCGCCCGCGGGCACATTTTCAACCTCGGGCACGGTGTGCTGCCGCAGACCGATCCTGGCGCGCTGACCGATCTGGTGTCGCTGGTCCACTCGCTATGAGCTCGTATTGTGTTGTCGGCGGCGGGATCTCGGGATTGACGGCGGCGTACCGGCTACGGCAGGCCGCCGGTGACGGCGCGACGATCACGGTGTTCGACCCGGCCGACCGGCTCGGGGGAGTGCTGCGCACCGAGCGAATCGGCGGGCAGCCGATGGACGTCGGCGCCGAGGCGTTCGTGGCACGCCGCCCGGAACTGCCGGCGCTGCTGGCCGAGCTGGGGTTGGCGGACCGGCAGCTGGCCACCACCGGTGCGCGGCCACTGATCTACAGCGCAGCCCGGCTGCATCCGCTGCCGCCGGACACGCTGGCCGGGATTCCGTCGTCGGCGCACTCGGTGGCCGGACTGGTCGACGATGCCACCGTCGCGCGCATCGCCGACGAGCCCGCCCGTCGGCTGTGCTGGCGGCCCGGCAGCGATCCCGCGGTGGCCGACCTGATTAGCGACCGGTTCGGCGGGCAGGTCGTCGCCCGCTCGGTGGATCCGATGCTCGGCGGGGTGTACGCCGGGTCGGCGGCGACCATCGGGCTGCGTTCGGCGGTCCCGAGCCTGGCCGCGGCGCTCGACGACGGCGCCGCCAGCCTGACCGACGCGGTGCGGCGGGCGCTGCCGGCGACGCGTGGCGGGCCGGTGTTCGGCGCGGTGGCCGGCGGCTACGCGGTGGTCGTCGACGAGCTGGTGCGGCGCAGTCGGCTGCGCTGGGTGCCGGCCGCGGTGGAGCACCTGCACCGCGGCGAGCAGGGCTGGGCGCTGCGCGACCAGACCGGCACCTCCTGGCCCGCCGACGCGGTGATCCTCGCCGTGCCGGCGGCGCGGCTGGCCGGGCTTGTCGACGGCGTCGCGCCCCGCACCGCCGCGGCCGCCCGCCGGATCGTCAGCGCGTCGTCGGCGGTGGTGGCGCTCGCCCTCGCCGGCGACGTCCGGTTTCCGGAGCGGTCCGGGGTGCTGGTGGCCAGTGGGGAACCGTTGCGCGCCAAGGCGATCACGCTGTCGTCCCGAAAATGGGGGCGGCTCGGGGATGTCGAGCTGGTGCGGCTGTCGTTCGGCCGGTTCGGCGACGCCGTGGCGGGCAGTGCCACCGACGAGGAGCTGCTGGCCTGGGCCGTGCAGGACCTGGCCACGGTCTTCGGGGTGGCCGTCGACCCGGTCGACGTGTGCGTGCGGCGCTGGATCGACGCGATGCCGCAGTACGGCCCGGGCCACAGCGAGCTGGTCGCCGAGCTGCGGGCCGGGTTGCCGCCCGGCCTGGCGGTCGCGGGCAGTTACCTGGACGGCATCGGCGTGCCGGCCTGCGTCGCGGCGGCCGGGCGGGCGGTGTCGGAGTTGCCCAGCTCGGCCTGACAACAGCAGTGGCACCATGGAGCCATGGCCCGCCTGGACTACGACGCCCTCAATGCCACGGTTCGCTACCTGATGTTCTCGGTGTTCGCGGTGCGGCCCGGTGCGCTCGGCGAACAGCGGGACGCGATCGTCGAGGAGACCGCGACCTTCATCAAGCAGGCCGAAGAACGCGGCGTCGTGGTGCGCGGGCTCTACGACGTGGCCGGTCTGCGCGCCGACGCCGACTTCATGATCTGGACACACGCCGAACGCGTCGAGGCGCTGCAGGCCACCTACACCGACTTCCGGCGCACCACCACGCTGGGCCGGGCGAGCTCGCCGGTGTGGAGCAGCGTGGCGCTGCACCGTCCGGCGGAGTTCAACAAGAGCCACATCCCGGCGTTTCTGGCCGGTGAGGAGCCCGGCGCCTACGTCTGCGTGTACCCGTTCGTGCGCTCCTACGAGTGGTATCTGCTGCCCGACGAGGAACGCCGCCGCATGCTCGCCGAGCACGGGATGGCCGCCCGGGAGTACACGGACGTGCGCGCCAACACCGTCCCGGCGTTCGCGCTGGGCGACTATGAGTGGATCCTGGCGTTCGAGGCGCCCGAGCTGCACCGCATCGTCGATCTGATGCGCGATCTGCGGGCCACCGACGCGCGGCGGCACACCCGCGCGGAGACACCGTTTTTCACCGGCCCGCGCGTCGCCGTCGAGCAGCTGGTGGCCTCGTTGCCTTGAAGTGGCGCTATGACCGTGCCGGTCGACCCGAGCCGCTACGAGAAGATGTATCGCGACGAGTAGTCCGCGCACGGCTTGCCGGCAGCCACACCGTGGGACATCGGCGGCCCGCAGCAGGTCGTCCAGCAGCTTGTCGCGCTGGGCGCGGTCAACGGCGAGGTACTCGACCCGGGTACCGGCCCGGGTCATCACGCCATTTACTTCGCGTCGCAGGGCTACTCGGCGACGGGCATCGACTCCTCACCGACAGCACTCGAGCGGGCGAGGCAGAACGCGCGCAGGGCCGGGGTGTCGGTGAATTTCCAGCTGGCCGACGCGACGAGGCTGGAGGGTCTGGAGAACCGTTTCGACACGGTCGTCGACTGCGCCTTCTATCACGTCTTTTCCGATATCCCGGCGCTGAAGAGGTCGTATGCGCGGGCTTTGCACCGGGCGACCAAGCCAGGTGCGCGGCTGTACGTGTTCGAGTTCGGCCCCGGCACCGTCAACGGCATCGGTGCGCCGCGGTCGCTGTCCGAGGACGACTTCCGCCAGGTGTTCCCCGACGCCGGGTGGGACATCACGTATCTGGGGCCGACGACGTATCAGGTCAACATGAGCGGGCAAGCTTTCGACATGATGATCGCCCGCAACCCCGATAAGGCCGAGCAGATCAAAGCCGACGCGGCACGGTTCCGGATGCTCGAGCCGTTCATGACCAATGGCCGCGCGCACGCCCCGTTCTGGGAATGCCACGCGACCCGAATGGACTAGCCGCGAGAGTGCGACGGGCGACATCGCTTCTGGCAAAACGCGTCGGTAGTTGCACTCTCGCGGGAGATCAGGACGGCACCAGCCGCAGGCAGATCGAGTTGATGCAGTAACGCTGGTCGGTCGGCGTCGGGTAGCCTTCGCCCTCGAACACGTGGCCCAGATGGCTGTGGCAGCTGGCGCACAGCACCTCGGTGCGGCGCATGCCCATCGTGGTGTCGGACCGCAGGATCACCGCGTCGGAGCCGGCCGGGTCGAAGAACGACGGCCAGCCGCAATGGGATTCGAACTTCTCGGTGCTGCGGAACAATTCGGCGCCGCATGCCCGGCACTGGTAGACGCCTTCGGTCTTGGTGTCGGTGTACTCACCGGTGAACGGTCGTTCGGTGCCGGCCCGACGCAGCACCGCGAACTCGTCCGGGGTGAGTTTCTGACGCCATTCCTCGTCGCTGTGTTGCACCCGTGGGGAACTCATGCCTCCACGCTAGCGCGGGGGCGCTGCGTCGTCAGCCACGCCGGGTCGATGCCGTCGTCGAGCCGGCCTTCGGCCTTGGCGTCCAGGTAGCGGAAGTACAGCACACACGACACCACGATCAGCAGCAGCGACCAGCCGTAGGTGATCTTCAGGTACTCCAGCGGCCGCCCGACGGACATCCAGTTGAACAGCAGCCAGCGATCGAGCGTCAAAAAGCCGTAGATGCCCAGCCACGCCGGCCAGTTGCGGATCACCGAGTTGGGCAGCACCACCGTCATCAGGAACGGGAACAACATCATCGAGTAGTAGCCCTGCGCCAGCGACAACGCCAGCCACGACCACAGCAGCAGCACACCCGAGGACGTGAGCATCCACAACCGCGGATCGCGGGTCCGGTAGTAGCGGTACAGCAGCCACAGACTGCCAATTGCCAGCAGTGTGAACAGGATTCGCATCGACAGAATCAGCCCGCTCGGCAGCCCGAAGTACACGCCGTTGCCCTCGATGGAGCTGTTGAAGTAGTCGCGGGTGCCGAAGATGTAGGGCAGCGTGCGGGTGACGAAGTCCCCCGGGTCACTCACCAGCGGCAGCGCGGCCAGGTTGAACACCACCGGCATCACGAGGGCGGCCCCCACCGCCCGCCACTGGCGGTTGAGCAGGGGCAGCAACAGCAGCGGTGCCAGCAGGGGTTTGACCACCAGCGACAGCCCGATCGCGACCCCGGCCCACCATTGGCGGCCGGAGTGTTCGGCCAGCAACCAGCGCAAGAACAGCACCTCGGCCAGCAGGATGCAGCCGTTGATGTTGGTGAAAACCAGTGTGTTGGTGACGGATTCGGTGGCGAACATGGCCAGCAGCAGTGCCGGGGCCGCCACCGAGCCCAGCGTGAAGTCGAACATCCGCAGCAACAGGTAGCCCGCGATCACGATCGCCACGGTGTTGCAGAGGATGAACAGATAGCGCGCCTCGGCGAACGGCAGATACCCGAACGGCGCCATCAGCAGCGTGCCGCCGGGCGGGTACAGGTAGTGCGGGTCGACGTAGTCGAAGTGCTCGTTGTAGATGTCCCAGCCGTGCCGGAAGTTCAGCACCGCGCGGTAGACCGGCTTGAAGTCGTCGGTGATGTTGCCGTTGGTGGTGACGACGATGCTGCGGTGGATGATCGACAGGATGGCGGCCGGCCACAACACCGACCGCAGCACGGCCGCGGTGCTCGGCGGGCCGGTGCGGGGCCGGAACGCAGCCAGCAGACCGCCGCCCAGAGAGTCAACTGCTGTCACCAGCGCACCGTACACCGGCGCAGCTCGCCGCCAACTGTCAGGCGGGACAGTAGATGTCGGTGTCCGGCAGCTTCCCGCTGTCGAGGTAGCCGATCAGCGGCGGCACCGCACACGACGAGTAGATACTGGCGCCGTGCCCGATACCCTGCCACATCACCCGCTTGCTGGCGGCGGTGGCGTTGATGACGGTGGCCGCGGTGGCGGGCACGCCCTCGGCGCCGACGATCGAGTCGTTCTGCACGCCCAGCAGCAGCACGTCGACCTTCAGGACCTTCGGTTGTTGCGGCGGCGACGAGCTCGGCCACGACACGCACTTGACCAGGTTTAGTGCGGCGACGGCGCCGAACTGCGGGTAGAGCTTGGCCCAGGCGACCACCAGCTCCCGCACCCGGTCCGGGGTGGGACGGCTCACCGCGTCGCCGCAGGAGTTGACGAACTGCCCGTCGGTGTCGCGCAGGTTCTCGGCCCGGTTGACCAGGTTGTTCAGCACGTTGGTGTCGCCGGAGCGCGCGGCGGCCAAGGCGTTGGCCAGGTCGGTGGCAGTGCTGACGCGGTCACCGGCGGGGTAGCCCAGGGCGGTGGTGATGGCTGCGGCGAGGGCGGCCACCGACAGTCCGCCGGGGCCGTGCCCGGCGCGGGCGTCGGCCAGCAGCGAGCTGACCGCGCCCGTAGGGTCCGGGCCGAGCGGGCAGTCCAGCGCCGCGCACTGGGCGGCGAAGGCATCCAGCGAACTCTGTTGGCCCTTGACGCGTTGCACGGCGGCGTCTTCAGCGCTCACCCCCAGGGCGATCGGCGAGTCGAGGATCAGCCGGGCGACCTGGTCGGGATGCGCGCCGGCGTAGGTCAGCGCCACCTGGGTGCCGTTGCCGATACCCATCAGCGCCAGCGCGGGCACGTCCCAGATGCTGCGCAACCGCTCGATGTCGCTGGCGGCGTGGGTGTTGTCGTAGGAGGAGTCGCCGGGCGCGATGGCGTCGGTGCAGTTCGTGGTGGCGGTCTGGGCGACGTCCGCCAGATTGGCCACCCGGTCGTCACCGGTCTCGAACTGCGCCTGGTTCCACATTTCCTGACGCTCGAACTGGTCGCGGCAGTCGATCGGGCTCGACATTCCGATGCCGCGGCGGTCGACGGCCACGAGAGGATGGCTGCGCAACACGTCGCTGCCGGCTCGCGACAACCAGACCGGCAGCTGAATCGACGACGGCAGGTCCGTGCCGGTGGTGAACACCAGCGGGCCGGCGTCGGCCGGAGTTTGCGCCGAGCGGGCGCGGACCACACCGATGCTCAACACGCCGGCTGCGCCGTTGGCGGGGTCGAGGTCGGCGTCGTAGCTCGCGCAGTCGAGCTTGACGCCGGGGGCGGCCGGGACCGCGGCGTCGCCGAACACCCGCGACGTGCAGTCGCGCCAGGACAGGTCGTTCTTGGGTGCGGCGATCGGCGGCGGGCCACCGGGCGGCGGCGTCGTGACGGCCTGTCCCTGCGCTCGGGCGTCAGCGTCGGTGGCGAAACGCGGGTCGGCGGCCAACCCTGGCGCGCAGGCGGACAGCAACACCGTCACGGCGATCAGGGTCGTGCCGCGCGCGGGATGCCGACTCATGGCTTTCAGAGTAGCTAGTCGGTCTTGACGTAGCGGGTGTACAGGTAGCCGTCGGCGTCGGCCAGCACGTGCGCACAGCGCATCCGGGTCTCGCCCTGCCCCGGGCCGGCCGCGATCCGCCCCGCCTGGCCGCCGACGAGGCACGGCGCGATCGTCAGGCACATGTCGTCGAGCAGGCCGCGGTCAAGCAGCCAGCCCAGCAGCGCCGGCCCGCCCTCGGTGAGCACCCGGTGCAGGCCGTGACCGGCCAGCGCCGCCAGTATCGGCGCATGCTCGACCTCGGCGGGATCGTCGCCCGAACAGTCGATCACCTCAGCCAGCCCGCCCAGCCGGCGCTGTGTCTCCCCGAACGCCGCCGCGCAGGTCAGCACCAGCGGCGCCACCTCGGTGCGGGTGAACACCGGCAGGTCCCGGTGCAGGTCACCGGACTTGGTCACGATCGCCAGCGGCGGCACCTCGCTCTGCCCGCGCGCCTGGCGCCGCTGTCGTTGCGCGACGGTGAGCTGCGCTCCGGCGTAACCCTCGACGCGCACCGTGCCGGCGCCGACCAGGATCACGTCGGCCAGTTCGCGCAGCACGGCGAACAACGCCCGGTCGACGGGACCGCCGAGGGCGGCCGTGGTGCCCTCGACGGTGGCGCCGCCGTCGAGGCTGGCGATGAAGTTCGCCCGCACCCACGGGCCGCGGTGGTCCGGCGGGTAGTCGTAGAGCCGGATGAGCTCGTCGTCGCCGACGGTGCGGACCGGGCCGAGCAGCCTCAGGCGCGTCCCGCCGGGCTGGCCGGCCCCCGGGTCGGTTTCGGCGTCGGGCATGAACTCGATTGCAGCACGTCGGTAGGGTGCGTGCATGCACGGCCCCCATGCTGCGCCGGTCGGCGGGGTCGCCCGGCTGGTGGACCGGCAGCCCACGGTGTCACCGCAGCGCTTGATAGCTCAGCTGCTGCCGCCGCCCACCTTCGCCCGGGTGAGCTTCGCGACCTATCGGCCCGACCCGGCCGAGCCGACCCAGGCCGCGGCGGTGGACGCGTGCCGGCGGTTCTGCCGTGAGGCCGTCGAGCGGCGGGCCGGGCGCAGAAAGCTGTTCGGACGGCGCGAGATCCTGCCGGGCGTGGGTGTGTACCTCGACGGCGGTTTCGGCGTCGGCAAAACCCACCTGTTGGCGTCGGCATACCGTGAGTTGCCCGACAGCGCTGCGCACGGCAAGGCGTTTGCGACGTTCATGGAGCTGACCCAGCTCGCCGGGGTGTTCGGCTTCGCCGAATGCATCGACCTGCTGGCCGATTACACGCTGGTATGCATCGACGAATTCGAGCTGGACGATCCCGGCAACACGACGCTGATCTCGCGGCTGCTCTCCGCGTTGGTCGAGCGGGGCGTGTCGGTGGCGGCCACCTCCAACACGCTGCCCGAGCAGCTCGGCGAGGGCCGGTTCGCCGCCCAGGATTTTCTGCGCGAAATCCAAACGCTGGCAAGTATTTTCGAGGTTGTGCGGATCGAGGGGCCGGACTACCGGCACCGCGACCTGACGCCGGCTCCGCAGCCGCCGACCGACGACGAGGTCGCCGCGCGCGCCGTCGCCGCGGCCGGGTTCGGGTGCGCCACGCTGGACGACTTCGACGAGCTGTGCGCGCATCTGGCCACCATGCACCCGTCGCGCTACCTGGCTTTGATCGACGGGGTGAGCGCGGTTTTTGTCACCGGCGTGCACACCGTCGACGACCAGAATGTCGCGTTGCGGCTGGTGGCGCTGACCGACCGGCTCTACGACGCCGGCATCCCGGTGTCGGCCTCCGGGACCAGGCTGGACCGTATCTTCAGCGCGGAGATGCTGGCCGGCGGCTTTCGCAAGAAGTATCTGCGGGCCGTGTCGCGGCTGCTGGCGCTGAGCGCGTCGACCTTCGGAGCCGGCGCGCCATGACCGGTGGATGTCAGGCGCCGCCACCCGGGCCGGTGCCGGCGGTGTAGGACTTCGCGCCGGTGCCGGCCAACCGCCCGCCGTCGACGATCAGATACTCCTCACGGATCGGCCGCCCGGCGAACCAGTCTTCCAGGATCTCCCGGGTGCCCGCGGCGTAGCGCGCCTGGGCGGCCAGGGTGCTGCCCGAAATATGCGGTGTCATAGCGTTATTCGGCATGGACCGCCACGGGTGATCGGCCGGCGGCGGCTGCGGGTACCACACGTCGCCGGCGTAGCCCGCCAACTGGCCGCTGTCCAGGGCGGCCACGATCGCGTCGCGCACGCAGATCTCGGCGCGGGCCGTGTTGACGATGTAGGAGCCGCGCCGCATCGAGGCCAGCAGCGTGTCGTCGAAGAGGTGGTAGGTCTGCGGGTGCAGCGGCGCGTGGATGGACACCACGTCGACCGCCCGCACCAGCGAGGCCACGTCGGGATGGAAGGTCACGTTCAGCTCGCGCTCCACCTCGGCCGGCAGCCGGCGGGTGTCGGTGTAGTGCAGGTTCACGTCGAAGGGCGCCAGCCGGCGCAGCACCGCCTGCCCGATGCGGCCGGCGGCCATCACACCGACGTCGAGACCCTCGACGTCGTAGGCCCGCGACACGCAGTCGGCGATGTTCCACCCACCGCCGGTTGCCCACTGGTGTGACGGCACGAAGTTGCGCACCAACGCCAGGATCTGCATGACGGTGTGCTCGGCGACGCTGATGCTGTTGCTGTAGGTCTCCTCGGCGACGGTGATCCCGCGGGCTATCGCGGCGTCGAGGTCCACATGGTCCGAACCTATCCCGGCGGTGATGGCCAATTTCAGCCCGGGCGCCTTGGCGATTCGCTCAGCCGTGAGATACGCCGGCCAAAATGGTTGGGAGATAACAACATCGGCCTCGGGGAGGTGACGCTCGAACTCGCTGTCCGGGCCGTCCTTGTCGGAGGTCACCACCAGCTGATGGCCGGCGTCTTCCAGGAATGTCCGCAAGCCCAGCGCGCCGGAGACGCAGCCGAGCAGCTCGCCCGGGGTGAAGTCGATAGCCGACGGGCTGGGCAGCGTCTGCCCGTCGGGGTAGCCGTGCAGCACCGGCACGCTGTCGCGCGCATAGACCGGCGGATAGCCGGAAACGGGGTCGGGATACAACACCAGCACAACCTTGGCCACCGCGTCCTCCTCGGTCCGTGCAGAGCGCCTCGGCCAGTGTTGCAGGGCTGCGTCGAGGCCGGTGCGACAAGTGCTCCGTCGTGGGCGATGATAGACCGGTGAGACGTCTCGGGGTGCTGGTGGGCGGTATCGCCCTGGTCGGCTTGGCGGTGCCGGCGCATGCCGACGACGGTGTGGACGCGAGCTTTCTGGCCACCCTCAAGGAGGCCGGCATCACCTACACCAACGGGCCTCAGGCCGTGCATGCCGCCCGGACGGCCTGCCAGATGATGGAAGACGGTCAGGCGGGCATCGACGTCGTCAAGCATGTGACCGAGCAAAACCCGGGATTCACCATCTCCGGCGCCGCCAAGTTCATCGCGATAGCGGCGAGTGCGTACTGCCCGCAGCAGCTGAAGGGCGCCGGCAGCGGCGGATAAGCCGCCCTACGGGGACTGCCCACGCCGCTGTGCCTCCTGCATCTGTTCAGGTATTGCGGGCAGTAGGCACCGATTGCGTCCGAAACCACCTGCCGCGCTTCCAGGGGCGTGAGCTGCGGCGACTTGCGCATCGTCCCGACGATGTAGGGTTCGGGGCTCTCGCCGTTCGCCAGGTCGTGACAAAGGTCTATCGCCTGTTGGTTGTCGTCGGCCTCGTTTTGCCACATGCCGCCGCGGTCCAGTGAGCGAGCGAAGCGCCGATTGGCGTCCGGCTGCACGGGGGCTGCTTGCGCGGGCGGTGGCGGCTGAACCTGCGGTTTCGGTGCCGGTGG
>NZ_JAVKSH010000075.1:18203-19640 GCF_039583805.1 Mycobacterium sp.
GCCGGTGGAGCCGCCGTCGGCGCCGGCATCACTTCGACCGGCGGCATCAGGGTGTAGTAGTTGTCGGGGTGTGGTGTGAGCGCCAGCGCTGCCGCAACAGACACCGCCGCAACAGACACCGCCGCAACAGACACCGCCGCAACGGACACCGCCGCAACGGACACCGCCGCGACAGCTACTGCCGCAATGGCGGCGGCGAAGGCTCGGCCATCGGCGAGCCTGCTCAGCAGGTGACGACAGGAGGCCGCAACCGGCACCCTGTTCTCCTAGAACTCCTGCTCCTCGTCGGGTGACTCGCTCCAGGCCTCGACCTCGTGGTGGATCGCTGCCGTGGCATTGGCGGTGGTGATGATGTCGTCCATGCCTAGATTGTGCTCTCGGGGACCGACAAGACGGCTTCTGCGGCGCTGCTCGCCGCGCCACGCTCTACCTGCCGGCGCTGGGCCCACGCCATGTGCACAACGTGGCCCGAATTCGACGGCCTGCAAGCCTCCTCGACCATGACCGGCCGCCTCATCGTGGTGCTGTGGAGCGCCGCCGACGACTCCCTACCCGAGACTGCCGTGTTCTCCCGCGCCCTCGCACGAGCCGCCGCAAAAGAGGTCGGCTATCACATCGTCTGAACCATGCCAAAACCCCTCTGTCCCAGAGAATTTGGCGTCCACCGCAATTAGCCGCGCGTTTCGTCCCAACGTTGTAGCGGTCTAGCGGTCGACAGTGACCGTGGTACTCAAACTACCGGTGGGGTGAGCCGGATCGGCAGCTCGGGTGGGGGAGCTCGAAAGTATTTGGACCGTATCTGGCACCAGCCTGACCCGTTGGGCCAAATACCTGTTCTGAGCTGAATAAACGCTGGTGCGCGGTACTGGGATTGAACCAGCGACCTCTTCCGTGTCAGGGAAGCGCTCTCCCGCTGAGCTAACCGCGCCGGGGGCAAACAGATGGAGGTGGAGACGGGAATCGAACCCGTGTGCACGGCTTTGCAGGCCGTTGCCTCACCACTCGGCCACTCCACCGCGGGGGTTCATGCCATGTGCACCTTCGAGCGGATGACGGGATTCGAACCCGCGACCCTCACCTTGGCAAGGTGATGCGCTACCAACTGCGCTACATCCGCGAGCCACGGACGACAGCGTCGCCCGTCGCGAAGCACGACGATAGTCCACCTGAGCGGACCGCACAAATTTCTTCGCGGCGTTCGGCGCACCTGCCGTGCAAGGCATTCTGCAGCGCCACACACGCGTGTTAATCTTCCTCGGCGTTCGCCTATCGGCACCGGTCCTGTAGCTCAGCGGGAGAGCGTCCGCCTCACACGCGGAAGGTCGCTGGTTCGATCCCAGTCGGGACCACCAAAGTGTTTTCGCAGCTCAGTGTGTAGTGGGCTGGCCGACACGGTATCCAAACCGACACGGTATCCAAACCGACACGGTATCCAAA
>NZ_JAVKSH010000076.1:0-19579 GCF_039583805.1 Mycobacterium sp.
GTCGCCGCCCGAGGGCACCGCGGCGATCGCCAGCGCGGCCGAGCCGCGCGCAGCGGGTCGCCGCCCGAGGGCACCGCTACTTCAGCAGCCGCGACATCCGCCGGTCGGCCAGCACTTTGCCGCCGGTCTGGCAGCACGGGCAGTACTGAAACGACTTGTCGGCGAACGACACCTCGCGCACGGTGTCGCCGCACACCGGGCAGGGCAAACCGGTGCGCGCATGAACCCTCAACCCCGAACGCTTTTCGCCTTTCAGCGTGGCGGCCTGCTGGCCGACTGAGCGCGTGACGGCGTCGGTGAGCACCGACACCATCGCGGCGTGCAATCCCGCCAGCTGCGGGTCCGACAGTTTCGCGGCGGTGGCGAACGGCGAGATCTTGGCGGTGTGCAGGATCTCGTCGCTGTAGGCGTTGCCGATGCCGGCGATCACGGTCTGGTCGGTGATGACGGTCTTGATCCGCCCGGTGGCGGCGGCCAGCAACCGGGCCAGGTCCGCCGCGCCGATCCGCAGCGCGTCCGGCCCGAGCGCGGCGACGCCCGGCACCTTCGCCGGATCGTCGACGAGCCAGACCGCCAGCCGCTTCTGGGTGCCCGCCTCGGTGAGGTCGAAACCGGGCGCCGTTCCCGGGGTGCCGAGGTGCACGCGCAGCGCGATCGGTCCCTTTCCCGGCCGCAGCGGGGCGGCGGCCAGCCGGTCGGACCAGCGCAGCCAGCCCGCCCGGGAGAGGTGGGCGATCATCAACAGCTCACCGACATGCAGCCCCAGGTATTTGCCCCACCGGTGGGCGCCGCCGACGGTCGCGCCGTGCAGCGCGCCGACGGGCGGGTCGACGGTCTTCAGCACCGACAGCGCGCTGACGTCTACGCGGCCGACGGTCCGGCCGACGGCATGTCGGCGCAGGTGGTCGGCCAACGCTTCGACTTCGGGCAGTTCGGGCATCGGCGCAGTGTGCCGCTCAGCGCAGCGTCATGCCCGGCACGTCGCGCACGACCAGCGACAGCAGCCAGCTCACGATCGACAAGACGACCGCCGCCCAGATCGCGGTCCACCAGAAGTGGTCGATCTGCAGCCCCCAATGGGTGGTGTGGCGCGTGATCCACGCCGTGATCTTGAGCATCAGCGCGTTGACCACGATATGGAACAGGCCGAGCGTGAGGACGTAGAGCGGGATTGACAGGATCTGCACGACCGGTTTGACGAATGCGTTGACCAGCCCGAAGATCACCGCAACCACTAAGACGATGCCGATTCGCGCCACCAGGGTGTCGCCGCCGACGAAGCTCAGCCCCGGCACGATGAGCGTCACCACCCACAGCGCGAACCCGGTCAGCGCCGCCCGCAGCAGAAAGGACGTCATGCGCCGAACCTACTCCGCGGGCCGCACCAGGTAGGTGTCCATGATCCAGCCGCGTCGCGCCCGGGCCTCGGCGCGCAGCGCGGCGATCCGCTCGCCGACCTCGCCGACCGTGCCCGACACCAGCAACTCGTCGCCGGTGCCCAGGTAGGCGCCCCACCAGATCCGGGTGCCGGGCGGGCAGCGGCGAAACGAGCAGTCGGCGTCGAGCATGACCACCGCCGAGCCGGACAGCCCGTGCGTGCGCAGCTGACGGCCGGTGGTGATGAGCACCGGCTCGCCGACCTCGGTGAGCGGGATGCAGTGCCGCGCGGCCAGCGCCTGCACGGCGGTGATACCCGGGATAACGTCGTAGCTGATGTCGACGTCGGCGGCGACGGCGTCCAGGATGCGCAGCGTGCTGTCGTAGAGCGACGGGTCGCCCCAGGCCAGGAAGGCGCCCACGCCGCCGGGGTCGAGTTCGGCGGCGATCGCCTCCGCCCAGAGCCGGGCCCGGGCCGTGTGCCAGTCGGCGACCGCCTGCAGGTAGCCGGTGTCGCTCGCCCGCGGCGGGTCGGGCAGTTCGACGAACCGGTAGCCCGGCTCGCGGACGAACCGGGCGCAGATGTCGCGGCGCAGCCCGATCAGGTCGCTCCTGGCTTGGGGGTTGGACAGGCCCTTGTCCATCGCGAAGAACACCCCGGCGTCGTTGAGCGCGTCGATCGCCTGGACGGTCACCTGGTTTGGATCGCCGACACCAATGCCGATGACATGAATGTGTCGACTGCTCATGGCCCGGGGAGCCTACCGACTTCGGGGCCGTCCGACGAAAAGGCGATACCGCAAGTATCCGGTACCATAGGTATTGACACCTTCCCGAATTCCTTCCTACTGTCGAAACCGATGTCAGCGACGAAGGGATGTCGATGATGACCGCCGAGGTGAAGCCCGCCGGGCCGACCCGTGAACAGTTCTCCGAGCGCCTGCTGAAGGGCTCTGTCACCAAGTCCTATGCTCCCGTCGTCGACATCGACTGGGACGCGCCGCTGGACCCGGACAAGTTCTACCTGCCGCCGAAATCCGTCTCGCTGTATGGCACCCCGCTGTGGGACGAGATGACCCGCGCGCAGCGCATCGAACTGTCCCGCCAGGAACTGGTCAACACCGTCTCGGCGGGCATCTGGTTCGAGAACATCCTCAACCAGGCGTTGCTGCGCACGCTCCTGCACGCCGATCCCACCGCCCGGGCGTCGCACTACGCGCTCACCGAACTGGGCGACGAGACCCGGCACATGGTGATGTTCGGCAAGGCCATCGAACGGGTCGGCGCCAAGCCGGTGCGCCCCCGGTTGTACCAGCGGATGATCATCAACACCCTGCCGCTGCTGTTTCGCGGCTCGCTGCTGTGGGTGGCGGCGCTGGTCGGCGAGGAGATCTTCGACTCGTTGCAACGCGAGATGATGGACGACCCGGAACTGCAGCCGATGATCCAGCGGCTGATGCGGATTCACGTCACCGAGGAGGCCCGCCACATCCAGTTCGCCCGCGACGGCGTGCGTAAGCGGGTGCCGCAGATGCGACGGCTCAACCGATGGTTCGTCGCCAACATCCACGGTGTCGGCGGCCGGTTCTTCCAATACCTGTTCACCAACCCGGTGCCCTACGCGCGGGCCGGGCTGGACCCGCGCCGGGCCCGCCGGACCGCCCGCCGCAGCCCGCACCGCCACGAGGTCCAGGTGCATGGATTCGCTCCGCTGGCAACGTTTTTGACGGAGGTGGGCCTGATGGGCCCGATCGCGCGCCGCGGCTGGACGCGCACCGGTTTCCTGTGATCCACGACGTCCTGATCCTCGGCGCCCGTATCGCCGGCTTCGCGACGCTGGACCGCGAGGTGACCCGCGCAGTGTTCGACGACGACACCGACACCTGGCGGCTGACCGCCGCCGACGGTACGACGTATCACAGTCGGGTGGTCGTCGCCGATCATCGGTCCGTCTTCGTCCCGTGGACGCCGGATATCCCCGGCCACAGGATATTTCGTGGTCCCGTATTCCCCGCCGCCGCACCGGACGCGGCGTTCGACCCGACCGGCAGGCGCATCGCCGTGATCGGCGCCGACTCGGCTGCCGGGTCGCTGATCGGCCGGCTGACCGGGCCGGCGGCCGCGGTCGCGGTGTTCGGCTACCCGCCGCGGCGGATCGTGGCCACCACGCCTCGGCTCCGGCGGCGTCGCCGCCCTGAACTCGTCCGGCCGGCCGTCGCAGCCGTCACGGCAACGGGCATTCGCACCGCTGACGGCGCCCACCACGACGCCGACGCGATCATCTACGGCACCGGGTGTGCGGTAGCTCCCGGGCTCGCCGACGACCAGCTGGTCGGGGCCCGTGGGCTGACCATCCGACAGGTTTGCTACGACGGCATGGAACCCTACTGCGGCATCGCTGTGCACGGCTTTCCCAACTACTTCCTGGTCGGGCAAACTGACGGCGGCACATCGCTGCGCGACGTCGTGGCGTGTCTGGGGCTGATGAACGGTCAGCGCCGCATCGAGGTGGGCCGCAGCAGCCAGCAGGTGTTCAACGAGCGGGTCCAGGTGTGCCGCCCGACTCTGGCGGCATCGGCGTTCGAGGTGTCGTCGGGCACTGCCGACGACGTCTACGATGGCGCGGCGACGCTGACGCTGGCCGGCGCCAGCCGGCAGGTGCGGGTGCGGCTGACCGGTCACGTCGACCCCATCGACGGCCACTACCATTGGCGCGGAACGGTTTTCAATCTGACCGCGGACCTGACCGCGGACTTGACTGCGGACTTGACTGCGGACGCCCGCCGAAATCCGGCGGTGACGTTGGCGGTGGGCGAGCGCAGCGCGCCGGCGCGCATCACCGAACACACCGCGCAGGGCACCCACTCGATCGTCGGCGTCGGCGCGCCGCCCTTCCCGCTCGAGGACGTCGCACTGCCCTGAGCCGCCGCCCTGAGTCGCTCCTATAACACGTTCTAGTATTCGTCTGGGCGGTGCCCGACGAGTGTCAGGAGGCGGTGTGCGGTTCAACTACGCGGAGGCGATGACCGACCCGGCGTTCTACATCCCGCTGGCCCAGGCCGCCGAGGCGGCCGGGTATGCGGGCATGACGATCCCCGACAGCATCGCCTACCCGATGCAGTCCGACTCGACATACCCCTACACCCCCGACGGCCGCCGGGACTTCCTCGACGGCAAGCCGTTCATCGAGGCGTTCGTGCTGACCGCCGCGCTCGGTGCGGTGACGACGACGCTGCGGTTCAACTTCTTCGTGCTCAAGCTGCCGATCCGGCCGCCGGCGCTGGTGGCCAAACAGGCCGGGTCGCTGGCCGCGCTGATCGGCAACCGGGTCGGCCTGGGCGTGGGCACCAGCCCGTGGCCGGAGGACTACGAGCTGATGGGCGTGCCATTTGCCAAGCGCGGCAAACGGATGGACGAGTGCATCGACATCGTGCGGGGCCTCACCAGCGGCGAGTACTTCGAGTTCCACGGCGAGTTCTACGACATCCCCAAGACCAAGATGACCCCGGCCCCTACCCAGCCGATCCCGATCCTGGTGGGCGGGCACGCTGATGCGGCCCTGCGCCGGGCGGCCCGCGCCGACGGCTGGTTGCACGGCGGCGGGGATCCGGCCGAACTCGACCCGCTGCTGGCCAAGCTCACCCGATTCCGGGAGGAGGAAGGCACCGACGGCCGGTTCGAGATCCACGTGATCTCGGCCGACGGCTACACCCTCGACGGCGTCAAGCGCCTGCAGGACAAAGGCGTCACCGACGTCATCGTGGGCTTCCGGATGCCCTACGTCACAGGACCCGACACCGAGCCGCTGGATGTCAAGATCCGCAACCTGGAGAGCTTCGCCGAGAACGTGATCGCGAAACTCTAAGCGTCACATCGGGTCCCAGACAGCAGGGCGTTTCTCCCGATGCGCCGCGGCGGCCTCGGCCGGATTGTTGGTGAACCCGCAGATGATCTGGGTGCGGTTCTCGATCTCCTTGGCGTGGCGCAGGCTGGGCGCGTCCAGCGCGGCGTTCAAGCCGATCTTGGTCTGCCACACGCCGTAGGCGTTGTTCTCCGCGATGGCCCGGGCCATCGCCAGCGCCGCGGTCATCAGGTGATCCGGCGCCACCACGTCGTGGACCAGGTGGATCCGATACGCCTCGGTGGCGTCGATGGTCCGGCCGGTCAGCATCAGCTCCCGCGCCACTCCGGCGCCGACGATCTTGGGCAGCAGGTAACTGGTGCCCATGTCCATCGACGAGAACCCGGCCTTGATGAACGCCGACCCGAACCGGGCACAATCGGCGGCGATGCGGATGTCGCAGTGCAGCGCGAACGCCAGCCCGCCGCCGACCGCGGCACCGTTGACGGCGGCGACCACCGGGATCGGCAGCTCGTAGAGGCCGGTCAGCTGATCGGCGAGGCGGACCTGGGCGTCGTAGCTGGCCTTGAAGGCCGGCGCCGGCGGCGTCGACGGTTGTGTCCACGGCTGGCCGGTGCCGCTCAGGTCGGCACCCGCGCAGAATCCCCGTCCCGCACCGGTCAGGACGGCCGCCCGGAACTCGCCGGCGCCGAGCACCGCGAGGGCGTCGTCCATCCCGTCGAGCAGCGCCCCGTCGATGGCGTTGAGTCGCTCGGGCCGGTTCAGGGTGACGCGGGCGATGCGGTCGTCGACGGCTTCCACTTCCACAGCAGGCATAGCTGCACCGTAGGCCAGCCGGCGCCCACGGTGGAATCCGGACGACCACGACGCGACGCCGAAGGAGTGGATATGGCACGAACCGACGACGACACCTGGGACCTGGCGACCAGCGTCGGGACCACCGCGACCATGGTGGCCGGCGCACGCGCCGCCCGCACGTCACCGCGGCGCCCGGCCGCGGGGCTCAGCTGTGCTTGGCCAGCCAGTCGGCCTGCATGGCCAGCAACGCCAGCGGCGCTAACTGCGCTGTGCCCGAGTCGAGTTCGCGGTAGCGCTGGTAGATGTTGACGACGACGCGCTCGGCGTCCAGCCAGGTTGCGTACTCGCCCAGGTCGACGGAGTCGGCGGCTTCGGCGAACGACAGGCCCCGGCGGTAGGCGGTCTCGGCGTGCTCGTTGACGTGGACGAGATACCCACGGACCGCACGTATTCCGTCGGGGTCGGTGACCGGGCCGTGGCCCGGCACCACAATCGGCGCGTCCAGCGCGATCATCGCGTCGCACGCCGCGATCCAGTTCGCGATAGGACCGGCCCACACGATCGGCGTGCAGCCGACAAACAGCAGGTCGCCGGCGAACAGCACGCCGGCGTCGGGCACGTGCACCACCGTGTCGGCGACAGTGTGCGCTGGCCCGAGGTCGTGCAACCGCACCTCCCTTCCACCGACATCGACGGTGAGCCGGCGGTCGAAGGTGTGATCGGCGTTGCGCACCGTGATACCGCTGAAGTCGAAGGGCCCGAACCGGTCTCGCAGATACGGGGTGGCGACCGGGCCCAGGTCGACGGTCTGCGTCATGGCCAGCATCGCGGGCGCCATGCCGTGGGCGATCTCGTCGGCGGTCCCGGTGGCGGCGATGATGCGCACCGAGCGGTCGAGCAGTTGGTTGCCGTGGGTGTGGTCGCCGTTGGAGTGGGTGATCACCGCGTGGGTGATCGGCGCGCGATCGGTGACAGGCCGCATCGCGGCCAGCATTTCGCGGGTCAGCACCAGGTCGAACAGCGTGTCGACGAGTAGGGATGCGCCGACGCCGGCGACCAGTCCGGCGTTGCTCCACCCGTATCCGCCGTCCGGCAGCGTCCACGCCCACACCTTGTCGGCGACCTCGTGCAGACCACGGGTGTAGGGCACCGTCGCCGGGGCGGGGTTGACGCGCGGCTTGGCGGGTGCGGCGTCCGGGTTGGGTCGCGGCGGCAGGCGGTGCGGCGCGGGCGTCTGGCGGACGGTTTGGCGGGTCTGTCCGAGTCCCTGCACTCGCAGCGTGACGACGTCGCCGTCGCGCAGCCAGCCCGGAAAACCGTCCGGGTCGGCCAGGTGCTCCACCAGCGTGCAGGTCGGCACCGTGCCGGAACCGAAAACGTCTCCGGCAGTGAGCATCACACCGCGTGAGGCGTAGGAGATGAGTTCGCCGAAGCTCCAGTCCATCGCCCCGGTCGACCCGGACCCGATCACCGTGTCGTTGATCAGCGCGGTCACGTCGAGGCTCAGCCTGCCGTCGCGCCGGTGGGGCTCCAGTTCGTCGGGGGTGACCAGGCACGGCCCCAGGGTGACGCCGCTGTCTTTGCCCTTGGCCTGTCCGATGGCCAGCTGGCCCTCCAACTGTTGCAGGTCGCGCGCGGACCAGTCGTTGAAGATCATGTAGCCGATGATCGCCTGCTCGGCCTCGGCCACCGACAGATCCTTGCCGGTTGTCCCGATCACCGCGGCGATCTCCAGTTCGAAGTCCTGCCAGGCACTTCCGGGTGCCATCGGGGCGTCGTCGTAGGGGCCGAGCACCGTCGACGGGCAGGCGAAGTAGAACGCCGGGATCCGGTACCAGGTGTCTGTCAGCGTCCGGGCGCCGCCCATCGCCGCCCGGCAGTTGCGCATGTGCTCCAGGAAGCACAGGCAGTCGCGGATCGACGGCGGCCGCGGGATCGGCGCGGCAAGCCTCACCTCGTCGAGGCGCACGGCAGACGGCGAACGCAGCGCCTGCTCCCCCGCGTCGCGCAGCCCGTCCGGGCCACGCCCGATCAGGTCGAGCAGTGTCACACCCGTGGGCACGGGGTGGATCACGTCGCCGGCGAGCACCCCGGCACGGTCACCCGCTGCGTCTGCGTTCGGGCCGCGATACGTCACCCACTTCATTGCCGCACCACCTTCTTCTTGTGACGGCCTCTGGGCCCTCGGCAGCCGGATGGAGCACCGTGTCGGCGTTGGTCGGCTGCACCCGCGGCACCTCACCCTGGCACTGACGCCAACCTACGCGCGGGCCGCGGCGGTACCGTCGACACCGTGGCGCTGACGACGCCCGGCTACGACCGCTCCCGGGTCGGCATCGGCATTGTGCACTTCGGGGTGGGCGGATTCCACCGCGCACATCAGGCCATGTACGTGGACCGGCTGCTCGAACAGGGGCTGGCTTTCGACTGGGGCATCTGCGGGGTCGGGGTGCTGCCCGCCGACCGCCGGATGCGCGATGTCCTGCTCGCTCGGAACGGGCTGTACACGCTGGTCACCGCGCACCCCGACGGCCGCCGGGAGGCACGCGTCGTCGGCTCGATCGTGGACTGCCGCTACGCACCGGACGATCCCGGCGGCACGGTGGAGCTGCTTGCCGCACCGAGCACCCGCATCATCTCGCTGACCATCACCGAGGGCGGCTACACCGGCGGACCGGTGTTCGATCTGATCGCCGCCGCGCTGGCCCGTCGGCGCGACCGCGGGATCGCGGCGCCGACGATCATGTCCTGCGACAACATCGAGTCCAACGGCGAGGCCGCGCGGCGGGCCGTGACGGCGCAGGCCCGCCGATGCGACCCCGGCCTGGGCGAGTGGGTCGCGGCGCACACCCGCTTCCCCCGTTCCATGGTGGACCGGATCACCCCGGCGACCACACCCGAGGCGCCGGTGCTGACCGAGCCGTTCACCGCGTGGGTGCTCGAAGACGACTTCGCCTGCGGCAGGCCGCCGTTGGAGCGCGCCGGCGTGCTGCTGGTCGACGATGTGACACCGTACGAAGCGATGAAGCTGCGCCTGGTCAACGCCGGGCATCAGTGCCTGTGCTACTTCGCCCACCTGTGCGGGTACCGGTTCGTTCACGACGCGGTACGCGATCCGCTGCTCGCCGGATTCCTGCAGGACTACGCCGATTCCGAGGCCATCCCGACGCTGGCCGCGGTGCCCGGGATCGACGTGACCGACTACTCCCGCACGCTGATCGAACGGTTCGCCAACCGTGGCGTGCGCGACACCATCGCGCGGTTGTGCGCTTATTCGTCGGACCGCATTCCGACATGGTTGCTGCCGGTGATCCGCGACAACCTGGCCGCCGGCGGGCCGGTCCGGCTGGCGGCCGCTGCGGTGGCCAGTTGGGCCCGCTACGCCGAGGGCGTCGACGAGCACGGATCGGCGATCGACGTCGTCGACCGGCTGGCGGACACACTGGTGCCGCTCGCCCGCTCGTGGCACGCGAATCCGACGGCGTTCGTCGACAACACCGCGCTGTTCGGTGACCTGGCGCGCCAGCAGCGTTTTGTCGAGGCTTACCGGTGGGCGCTGGACTCGTTGCACCGCAACGGCGCCCGGACGACGCTGGAGGCGTTGCTGCGCTGATCCGCGGAGTGGCGAAGGAGCCGGGGGTTTGGGTCACGCTGACCGTAGGTGTTTCAGCGGGAAGGGCTCGATCTCGTTCGGCTTGGCCGACGTCGCGGCCAGCGAACTCGTTGGTGCTGCACGCGAAACCGCTTAGTGAGACACACCGGGTCACAGTCGTGCCTTTCGCGCTGCGCGACAAGACCCGGCTGACGGCGCTGCGGGTCAAAGAGTTCGGCAAGCGCGACGTGACGGTGGTGCAGACCTTGTCGCGGCCCGACGATATCCGCGACGCTGACTTCCCGCTGCCCGACAGGTGGTGGAATCGATGACCGAGGAGTTCAGCCCGGAGCGTTGCCGTGGCGACTGCCAGCAGCAGCTACGCGAGTTGATAGAGGCCAAACGTCAAGGCGGCGGGTAGTTTAGCGCCGCGACGCAAGCGACGCGGCCCGACGAGCCCGAGGGCATCGCAAGTCTGCAGGCCAATCTGCCGGCCAATCTGTAAGGCCAGCGCCGAAGCACGCACGGGGCGAAGGCCGCGCCCAAGCCCGCACCGTCACCACGCGAGTGTGTAGGTTTTTGCGCCCACGACTCGACGTTTTGCTGCATAACCTACACAGTCGGTGAGGTCGGCGGGTCAGACGAACTGGAACGTGTTTCAGAAACGCCGCCAAGCCTGTTACGGTGGCGCCCGTGATACTCGACAAGTTTCGGCTCGACGATCAGGTCGCGGTGATCACCGGCGGTGGCCGGGGCCTCGGCGCGGCCATCGCCCTGGCGTTCGCCGAGGTGGGCGCCGACGTCGTCATCGCCTCACGGACCCAATCCCAACTGGAGGCCGTCGCCGAACAGGTCCGCGCCACCGGCCGACGCGCCCATGTCGTCGCCGGCGACCTGGCACATCCGGAGGTGACCGAGCAGCTCGCCGGGCAGGCCGTCGAGACGTTCGGACGGCTGGACATCGTCGTCAACAACGTCGGCGGGACGATGCCCAACGTGCTGCTGGGCACGTCGACAAAAGACCTCAAAGACGCGTTCACGTTCAACGTCGGCACCGCGCACGCGCTGACTGTCGCGGCGGTGCCGCTGATGCTCGAGCACTCCGGCGGGGGCAGCATCATCAACATCACCTCGACGATGGGCCGGGTGGCCGGGCGCGGCTTCGCCGCCTACGGCACCGCCAAGGCCGCGCTCGCCCACTACACGCGGCTGGCGGCGCTGGACCTGTGCCCGCGGATCCGGGTCAACGCGATCGCACCCGGATCGATCGCCACCTCGGCCCTGGACGTCGTCGCCTCCAACGACGAGCTGCGCAAGCCGATGGAGCGGGCCACACCGCTGCGCCGCCTTGGCTCTCCTGACGAAATCGCCGCTGCCGCGGTGTATTTAGCATCTGCTGCGGGCGGCTATCTGACCGGCAAAGTGCTCGAAGTCGACGGCGGGATCAGCGCACCGAACCTCGACCTGCCCATCCCGGACCTGTGAGGGGACAGCCATGGCCATTCGCGTCGCGCAGATCGGCACCGGCAACGTCGGTGTCCACGCACTGAAAGCGCTCATCACCAACCCGGCGTTCGAGCTGACCGGGGTGTGGGTGTCGACGGAAGCCAAGGCCGGCAAGGACGCCGGAGCGCTTGCCGGCCTCGACGTCACGACGGGCGTCGCCGCGTCCACCGACCTGGACGCGGTGCTGGCCACCAGCCCGCAGTGCGCGGTCTACACCGCGATGGCCGACAACCGGCTGCCCGACGCGCTCGACGACTACCGGCGGATCCTCGCCGCCGGCGTCAATGTCGTCGGCAGCAGCGCGGTGTTCTTGCAGTACCCGTGGCAGGTGCTTCCCCAGGAGATGATCACACCGCTCGAAGACGCTGCCCGCGAAGGGAATTCGAGCCTGTTCGTGAACGGCATCGACCCCGGGTTCGCCAACGACCTGCTGCCGCTGGCACTGGCCGGCACCTGCCAGAGCGTGCAGCAGGTGCGCTGCATGGAGATCGTCGACTACGCCACCTACGACAGCCCGATCGTCATGTTCGATGTGATGGGATTCGGCAAGCCGATCGACGAGATCCCGATGCTGCTGCAGCCCGGCGTACTCACCTTGGCGTGGGGATCGGTGGTGCGCCAACTCGCGGCCGGTCTGGGCGTCGAGCTCGACGAGGTCACGCAACGGTACGTGCGCGAGCCGGCGCCGGAGGCCTTCGACATCGCCTCCGGGCATATCGCCGAGGGCACCGCGGCGGCCCTGCGGTTCGAGGTTCTCGGGATGGCCGACGGTGCGCCGGCGGTGGTCCTCGAACATGTCACCCGGCTGCGGGAAGACCTGCGTCCGGACTGGCCGCAGCCGGCCCAGCCGGGCGGCTCGTACCGCGTCGAGATCACCGGCGAGCCGTCCTACGCCATGGACATCTGCTTGAGCAGCCGCAACGGCGACCACAACCACGCCGGCCTGGTCGCCACCGCGATGCGGGTCGTCAACGCCATCCCGGCCGTGGTGGCCGCCCCGCCGGGCATCCGCACCACCCTGGACCTGCCGCTGGTCACCGGCCGCGGCCTCTTCGGCACACACTGATTCGGCACAGCCTGATTCGGCACCGACTGATTCGGCACCGACTCATTCGGCACAGCCTGATTCGCCACAGACCGGCAGCTTTCGGCTAACCTCACTTTTTTATTCGCCGAGTGAAAGTAGGTTGGGTGACGCGGGACGTCGAGGCCCGGTTCGACACGAGCTGGTATCTGCTCGGACCGGCGTTCGTCGCCGCCATCGCCTACGTTGACCCGGGCAACGTCGCGGCCGACGTCAGCGCCGGCGCGCAGTTCGGTTTCCTGCTGCTGTGGGTCATCGTCGTCGCGAACGCGATGGCCGCCCTGGTGCAGTACCTCTCGGCGAAGCTCGGGCTGGTGACCGGTTGCTCGTTGCCCGAGGTGGTGGCCGCGCGATTGAGTCGCCCGGGCCGGCTGGCGTATTGGGCGCAGGCCGAGATCGTCGCGATGGCAACCGATGTCGCCGAGGTCATCGGCGGGGCCGTCGCGCTGGACATTCTGTTTCATCTGCCGTTGCTGGTCGGCGGGACGATCACCGCAGCGGTGTCGGTGCTGCTGCTGGGCATCGGCGACCGCCGCGGCCAGCTCCTCTTCGAACGGGTCATCACCGGGTTGCTGCTGATCGTCGCGGTGGGTTTCACGTCCAGCTTCTTCGTCACGACACCGCCGCCGGGCGAGGTGATCGGCGGGCTGGTGCCGCGCTTCGACGGAGCCGAAAGCGTGCTGCTGGCGACGGCGATGCTGGGCGCCACCGTCATGCCGCACGCCGTGTACCTGCATTCCGGGCTGGCCCGCGACCGGCACGGACATCCCGCCCCGGGGCCGCGGCGGCGCCGGCTGCTGCGGGTCACCCGCGCCGACGTCGGGCTGGCGATGATCGTCGCCGGCAGCGTGAACGCGGCGATGCTGCTGGTGGCGGCGCTCAACATGCACGGGCGGGCGGACGTCGGGTCGATCGAGGGCGCCTATGCCGCTGTGCGCGACACCGTGAGCCCGGTGATCGCGGTGCTCTTCGCGATCGGCCTGCTCGCCTCGGGACTGGCGTCGTCGTCGGTGGGCGCCTACGCCGGCGCGATGGTCATGCAGGGTCTGCTGCGACGGTCGGTGCCGACGCTGGTGCGCCGCCTGGTCACGGTGACGCCCGCGCTGGTGATCCTCGCCCACGGCTTCGACAGCACCCGCACGCTGGTGCTCTCGCAGGTGGTGCTGTCGTTCGGCATCCCGTTCGCGCTGCTGCCGCTGGTGCGGCTGACGTCCGACCGTTTGTTGATGGGGCCGGACGCCAATCACCCGGCGACGACCGCCGCCGGCTGGCTGGTCGGCGTGACCATTAGTGTGCTCAATGTGGTGTTGATCTACCTCACCGTGACCGGCTGAATGCCCCTGCGCCGTCACCCCTACTTCGCGTACGGATCGAACCTGTGCGTGCGGCAGATGGCGCGGCGGTGTCCCGACGCCGCCGACCCGTACCCGGCGGTGCTGGGCGACCACGATTGGCTGATCAACCAGCGCGGGGTGGCCACCGTCGAACCTTTTACCGGCACCGAGGTGCACGGGGTGCTCTGGCAGGTGTCCGATCGTGACCTGGCCGCGCTCGACAGCGCCGAAGGCGTGCCGCTGCGTTACCGGCGCGAGCGGCTGACCGTGCACACCGACGGCGGGCCGGCACCGGCGTGGCTGTACGTCGACCACCGGGTGCGTCCGGGTGCGCCGCGGCCGGGGTACCTCGAGCGCATCATCGACGGCGCGGTCCACCAGGGGCTGCCGGGACGCTGGATCGACTTCTTGCGCCGGTGGGATCCCGTGCACTGGGCCAGGCCCGCGTTGCAGGAAATATCGCCTGCGCCGCAGTCACTTTCAGAGCTGCTCGCCGACGCCGGGGTGGTCGAGAAGAGCACGCTGCGGTCGCGGTTCGGCTTCCTGGCCATCCACGGCGGCGGCCTGGAGCAGATGACCGACGTGATCGCCGAACGCGCGGCCGAGGCCGCCGACGCGTCGGTGTACCTGGTGCGCCACCCGGACCGCTACCCGCACCACCTGCCGTCGGTGCGCTTCCGGCCCGACGAGTCGGTGCGGCTGGCAGCGTTTCTCGACCACGTCGACGTCGCGGTGTCGCTGCACGGCTACGGCCGGCTCGGCCGCGGCACCCAACTCCTGGCCGGAGGCCGCAACCGCGCGCTGGCCGGCCACCTGGCCCGCCACCTCGACCTGCCCGGCTACCAGGTGGTCACCGACCTCGACAGGATCCCGCCCGAGCTGCGCGGCCTGCACACGCACAACCCCGTCAACCGGACCCGTGACGGTGGAACGCAACTGGAGCTGCCGCCACGGGTGCGGGGCCTCAGCCCGCGCAGCCGCCCGCCCGGCGACGACGGGCTGTCACCGGAGACCGCCGCCGCGGTGGGCGGGCTGGCGGCCGCGGCGCGGTCCTGGCACGTCCGCTTCGACGAGAGCAAGGAGGCCTGATGGACAAGGGTTTTCGTTTTTCTGTCGGCATCCGCTCGATCGGGTCGCGGGTTGCGTTGACCGACCGGACGCGCCGATTCGAGGACGCCGGGTTCGACGTCGTGCACCTGCCCGACCACCTCGGCGCGCCGGCGCCGTTTCCCGCGCTGACCGCGATCGCCGCGGCCACGTCCACGATCCGGCTGGGCACCTATGTGCTCAACGCGTGCTTCTACAAGCCCGCGCTGTTGGCGCGTGACGTCGCCGCGGTCGACCTGCTCAGCGACGGACGCCTGGAGCTCGGCCTGGGCGCCGGCTACGTGCGAGAGGAGTTCGACGCGGCCGAGTTGCCGTATCCCAGCGCGCGGCAACGTGTCGACTACCTCGAACACGTCACCACCTATCTCAAGCGGCACCAGCCAAGCCTGCCGATCCTGATCGCCGGCAACGGCGACCGGTTGCTGACGGTGGCGGCGCGCCACGCCGACATCGTCGGGCTGACCGGGGCGCCTGTGAACGCGGCCGCCGATCCGCTGGCCGACCGGGTCGAGCTGGTCCGCGCCGCCGCCGGAGACCGCTTTGCCGACCTGGAGCTCAACCTGGTGATCACAGCGGTGGCCGCGGACAGCTCCGGGCTACCCGACCTGGCGCTGACCCGCAGGTATGCGTCCACCCTGTCCGAGGCGGAGCTGCTCGCGTTGCCCACCGTGCTGAGCGGATCGGTCCGCGACATGGCCGACACGTTGCGCGGCTACCGGCAGACCTACGGGCTGACGTCGTTCACCGTGCAGGACAACCACGCCGAGAGTTTCGCCAAGGTGATCGCGGAGCTGCGGTGAGCCCGACGGTCCCGGCGCGGCGCGCACGCTCGGTTATGGTGGGAGCAGCTCACAATCTCTAGCTGGAGTGCTGTCTGGCGATGCGTTTCAACTCTCCCCCGAACTGGCCTGAACCACCGCAGGGTTGGGTGCCGCACCCGCAGTGGTCACCGGACCCGTCGTGGCCGCCGCCTCCGACGGGTTGGAAACTCTGGGTCGATGACGACGACGCCCCCGGTCCGCGGGCAAGCAACCCTGCACTGAGCCGAGTTCAGCGCAGCAGCGACGACGTCGAGTACTTTGGCGACGACCGCGCGTGGTCCGAGGACTCCGGGCCGGCGCCGCAGCTCGGCCCCGCGGCGACGGCGCCACCAGCGCGACTCACCGAAGTCTCGCCGCCGGAGCTTTCCGTGCACCACATCGGCCGTCGCGCCACCGTCAGGTGGGACGACGAGCACCGATACCAGACCGGGACGATCGTCGCCGTATCCGCCGATACCACGGCGATCAACGTCACGCTGGAAGGGTTGCCGACGCCGGTCTGCTTCCAGCGCGAGGACGTGGGCAGCGATCACGCCGATCCCCGCCTCTACGTGTGGATGTGACCGACGCGATAGCTGTCGACGGCGTTGAGCTGCTTACGTTGTCCGACAAGACCTTTGACGTGTTGTTCTGCGAGCGTCGACCGGCGCCGAGGGACCGGTGATCGCGCTCGGGGGTCACCGGCACGCGCACCTGGGGCGTCGCCGGCGGTTGGTCGAGACCTCGATCGCGGTGGCCCGACGGTGCCGCGTGACTCACCTGTCGTGCTGTGCGTCTGTCTCTTCGTGGGCACAGAGAACCCGGTAGTGCCGGTTGCGCAGTTTGAGCACAATCGCCGCGAGGATCGCCGCGCCCAACGATCCGGTCAGCACACCGATCGTGACGAGTTCGTCGCGCTGGGAGTCGGCGCGGTACGCCAGCTCACCGATCAGCAGCGACACGGTGAACCCGATCCCGGACAGCAGCGCGACGCCGAACACATCAACCCAGGCCAGCCCGGCGTCCAGCGTTGCCCGCGTGGCGCTCGCCAGCAGGGCTGTGGTGCCGAAGACACCGACGGGCTTGCCGATCACCAGGCCCAGCGTGATGCCGACGGTGATGGGGTGCTCGAGCGCGTCGAGCAGGCCACGGTAGCCGCCGACCGAGGCGCCGGCGGCGAAGAAGGCGAACACCGGGACGGCGAACCCGGCCGACAGCGGGCGTAACCGGTGCTCGAACCGTTCGGCCGGTCCGGGACCGGCGTCGGGCCTGCCGGTGGTCGCGCCGGGCAGCACCGGGACGGTGAGGCCCAGCAGGGCGCCCGCGACGGTGGCATGCACCCCGGATTCGTGGACGAACGCCCACACCAGTACCGCAAGCGGGGTCAATATCCACCAGGCGTGCACCCGCCGCTGCACGCAGATCGCGAACAACGCCAGCGGGACCACCGCCGCCAGCAGCGCCCAGAATTTGATCCTGTCGGTGAAGAACACCGCTATCACGGTGATGGCAATCAGATCGTCGACCACTGCCAACGTCAACAAGAAGGTCCGCAAGGCTGCCGGCAAGTGGGTGGAGACCACGGCCAGCACCGCGACGGTGAAGGCGGCGTCGGTCGCGATGGGAATAGCCCAGCCTCTCGTCGCGCCGTCGCCGGCGTGGGCGGTGACAGCGACGAAAACCACTGCCGGCACCAGCATTCCGCCAACCGCCGCTGCGATCGGTAATGCGGCGCGGGCCGGGTCACGCAGGTCTCCGGCCACGAACTCGCGTTTGAGCTCGAGCCCCATCACGAAGAAGAAAATCGCCAGCAGACCGTCGGCGGCCCACGTCCCGAGGGTCAGATTCAGGTGCAGGCCGAGGACATCGGCACCCAGCCGCCGGTCCCGCACGCCGTCATATGCCGACGACCACGGAGAATTCGCCCACACCAGCGCGGCGGCGGCCGACACCAGCAGCGCCACGCCGCCCACGGTCTCCTTGCGAAGAATGTCGGAGATCCGCGCTGACTCTGCCCCTGATCCGCGAGTGAACAGCGTGCGGAGACCATGAGGCCCTGTGTCAGACAGCAGTCCACCTCGTTCCAGATAGCAGTGGTACGCCGAGTCCACCAGCAGCCGGGTGGAGGGCGCCGGCGCCCGTCGTCAACGGCCGGCCCGGTGGCGCGCCACGATGCGCAACCCGATCGCAATTGCGACCAGACCCGCGAGCGTACCCAGCAGTGGCAAGGCGCCCAGGGTTTCGACCTGGCGGGCCAGCCAACCTTGCACCACGCCAACACCCGTGATGATCGGGTCATCGGGACTGGCGTCGGTGAAGTAGAGCCGGATCTCGTAGTAGCCGTAGTAGGTGACGTACAGTCCGGTCACCAGCACGACGATGCCGGCGATCCGGCCGACGTGCGGGAGGATGCGACGCAGCGTGCCAGTCGCCGCGGACCCGGCCAGGGCCACCGCCAGCGCGGCTACCCCGACGGTGATCGTCATCCCGCCCGCGTACGCGATGAATGCCAGGATGCCGCTGAGTATCGAACCTCGGTTGAAGGTCACGCTGATCACCGCAAGAAACGGTCCGATGGTGCACGACAGCGATGCGATCGCATACCCCACGCCGTAGCCGTACATCGATCGCAGCTGCGCGGTCGGCGTCCCACGAGACAGCCGGGGAAGGATGACGGTGATGTCCTTGCCGGCCAGCAGCCACACCGCCAGCGTCACCAGCAAGACGCCGATGACGACGGTAGCGAACGGCATGTACTTCTGCGCGGAGGCGATCAGCGGCGAGAGCAGCAAACCGAAGACACCGAACACGGTGACAAATCCGGCGGACATGGCAACTGTCGCCGTACCCGCGCGGACCAGCGCCGCCTGGCGTGACGACTCGGTGCCGCCACCGGCGATCACCAAGCCCAGGTAGCCCGGCAGGAATGCGAAACCACACGGATTCAGCGCGGCCACCAAACCCGCGCCGAGGGCAAAACCGATCGAGTCGACCACTAGCGGGACAGGGCCGTTACCCGCTCGGTGAGATCGGGCTCAGACAGCGGCCCCTTGACCACGTCGACGCTGCCGTCAGGGTGGACGAACGCGAACGCAGGTTGTCGGGTGACGCCGAACTTCGCCCAGACCATCCCACCGGTGTCGGCCAGCTCGGCGAAACCTTCCACCTTGAACTTGTCGACGAATTCTTTCATGGCGGGTACCTGATCCTGGCCGGCGACTCCGACGAAGGTCACACCCGGGTGGGCGGCGGCGACCCGGCCAACCATCGGCGCCTCGCCCTGACAGGTCGGACACCACGGCGTCCAAAACCACAGCACCGCGGGTTTACCCATCAGGCTCGCCCCCGTGAACTCCTGTCCATCAAGTGTTTTCGCGGTAAACCGCAGTTCCCGGGGAATGTCTCTGGCGGGCAGCGGCTGCGCTGCGGCGGCGTCTCGACCCGATGACGGCGCTGCTGTCGGCGCCGACTGCGAGCGCGAACCGCACCCCGCGGCAAGCATCGCGGCGACGGCGACGGCGGCAACAATTCGACGGTGGGTCACGCCGACTCCCTTCGGTTCACGGTGCGGTGGATGTCCAACAGTTGGTCCACCGACCACTGGTCGTCGGCGTGACGCCCGTAGTGTACAGCGACCACGGTTCCGTCGGGATCGATGAGGAAATCGGCAGGCATTCCCAAATGGGTTGTGCCGTCGGTAGATCCGACACCGGCACAATTCGGGTCACTCCGGTGTCGAAAAGCTCTGGCATATCCCCGAAACGCCGACCCCCACGCACGCGGATCGGCGATGGCCCGAAGGCCCTTTTCCACTCCGAACGCACGGTACTGCACCATGTCGGGGTCGGCGACCACCGTGAACGGCAGCAAAGACTGATAACCCCGCAGCTCGACGGCTGCCGAGTGAAAAAACACCACCTCGGTGATCCCGGCGTCCGCGACGTCCCGATACCGGTCGGCGAAGCTCCGCAGATGCAGGTGGCAGATCGGGCAGCCCGCGAACCGCCGAAACTGCAGGTGCGTCCTCCCCGACGGCGCCGGGACATCCACCGGCTTGCCGGAAATGGCCTCTAACCTGCGTACCGGAATAGTTGCGCCGCTGGATAATTGGGTAGCCAT
>NZ_JAVKSH010000077.1:0-15464 GCF_039583805.1 Mycobacterium sp.
CGCCAGCACCTGGTCCAGGGCGGCGTCGAGCGCGTCGAACGCCGCGACGACCTCCTCCCGACCACTCGAACACATGTTCGAATACTATCAGAACTCGCCGGCGCCCGCCACCACCATCCACAGGCAAAACCACAGTGACCCAAGAGAATGCAGGGACAGTCGCGACCCCTGTGGCCGACTGGAGCCGGTCCTGTCCCGTGCCGCTCCGCGGCGGCCGGCAACGCACCCGAAGACACGACAAGCAGGAGCGTCACCTGCCACCAGTGTCAATATTGACAAAACTTTGCGACGCGCGTGGGACTGCGTGAGACTGCGCCCATGGTCTCGCTACTCGTCCATGCAGTCCTCGGGTTATCCGTCGTCGGCTGGATCATCGCATCCAACCCGGCGGTCTACGCGAAACCGGCAGGCGGACACTGGTTCTCGGTGCTGGAAGGCGTGTACTACGTCGTCGGCGTCGCATCGGTCGCGGCCGGCTGGTACTTCAACGTCCGCTTCGTGCACCAGTACGCGAACGGCAACCCGAACCCGTTCTGGGGGCCGGGCAGCTGGGCCGACTACATCCGGCTGATGTTCACCAACCCGGCGGCATCGTCGGCCGGGCAGGACTACACGATCGCCAATGTCATTCTGTTGCCGCTGTTTACGGTCGTGGACGGCTATCGGCGTGGGCTGCGGCGGCCATGGCTGTATTTCGTGTCGAGCTTGTTCACCAGCTTCGCGTTCGCGTTCGCGTTCTACTTCGCCACCGTCGAGCGGCAGCACCGCCACGAGCACGCCCGCATAAAAGTCAACGCCTAAGGCTCCAGCAGCTCGGTGCCGACGAACGGCACCAAAGCGTCGGGGACCCGCACGCTGCCGTCGGGGCGCTGGTGGTTCTCCAGGATCGCCACCAGCCAGCGGGTGGTGGCCAGCGTGCCGTTGAGCGTCGCCGCGATCGCCGGCTTGCCCGCTGTGTCGCGGTAGCGGGTCGCCAGCCGGCGCGCCTGGAACGTGGTGCAGTTGGACGTCGAGGTCAGCTCGCGATAGGTCCCCTGGGTGGGAACCCATGCCTCGCAGTCGAATTTGCGGGCCGCCGAGGAGCCCAGATCGCCGGCGGCGACGTCGACGACCCGATACGGCACCTCGATGAGTGCCAGCATCTGGCGCTGCCAGCCCAGCAGCCGGTCGTGCTCGGCCTCGGCCTCGGCGGGCGTGCAGTACACGAAGCCCTCGACCTTGTCGAACTGATGCACCCGGATGATCCCCCGGGTGTCCTTGCCGTAGCTGCCCGCCTCGCGGCGGAAGCACGACGACCACCCCGCATACCGCAGCGGCCCGCCGGACAGGTCGAGGATCTCGCCGGAGTGGTAGCCGGCCAACGGCACTTCGGAGGTGCCCACCAGGTACAGGTCGTCGGCCTCCACCCGATACACCTCGTCGGCGTGCGCGCCCAGAAATCCGGTGCCGGCCATCACCTCCGGGCGCACCAGCACCGGCGGGATCATCGGGATGAAGCCGTTGTCGACTGCCAGCCGCATCGCCAGCTGCAGCAACCCCAGCTGCAGCAGCGCACCGCGGCCGGTCAGGAAGTAGAACCGCGACCCGGACACCTTGGCACCGCGCTGCATGTCGAACAGGCCCAGAGATTCGCCGAGTTCCAGGTGGTCCCTAAGGTTTTCGATGACGGCCGGTTCGCCGACGACGTCGACGACGGTGTAGTCGTCTTCGCCCCCGGCGGGCACGCCGTCGAGGATGATGTTGGAGATCGCCAGGTGCGCCGCGGTGAATGCCGACTCGGCATCGGCCTGGTCGGCTTCGGCCGCCTTGACCTGATCGGCCAATTCCTTCGCGCGCTGCAGCAGCGCCGGGCGCTCGTCGGCGGCTGCGGCGCCCACCTGCTTGCTGGCGGCCTTCTGCTCGGCGCGCAGCGTGTCGGCCGTCGCGATCGCGGTCCGCCGGGCGATGTCGGCCGCCAGCAGCGCGTCGACCAGGGCAGGGTCTTCGCCGCGGCTGAGCTGGGACCGGCGCACGACGTCGGGGGCTTCGCGCAGCAGCTTCAGGTCGATCACGGTCTTGAACCCTACTTTCGGCGGGTACTGCCGAGCATGGCGAGGTGGTCGCACGACAGCCACATTCGCAACTCTTGTCACGCCACTCGCCGTCCGATGCCAGAATGGGACCGATGTCAGACGTGCCCAATCCCGACGGTCCCGCTCCCGGCCGCCCGCAATCCCGGCCGGCGCGGCTGCTGCGGCTACTGACCCGGCGCGCCTCGGCCACCCAGCGAGCGCTGCTGCTGACGGCGCTGGGAGCTCTGCTGATCGCCGGGCTGGTCACCGCGCTTCCGATCGCGGACGTGGGTCCGAGCCGGCTGGCCAGCCACATCAACCCGATGCCCGGCAACGGCGTCAAGGGCAGCGATGCCTTCGCCCATGCCGTCAGCGGCGACTGCCTGATGTGGCCGGAACGCACACCGGAAGCCGCTGCCGTCGTCAACTGCAACGACGACCACCGATTCGAGGTCGCGGAGTCCATCGACATGCGGACCTTCCCGGGCTCGGAGTACGGTCCCGGCGCCGCGCCGCCATCGCCCGCCCGCATCGAGCAGATCAGTCAGGAGCAGTGCGAGCCGGCCGTGCGCCGCTACCTGGGCGCCAAATTCGACCCCGACAGCAAGTTCGTCATCAGCATGCTGTGGTCCGGCGACAAGGCATGGCGGCAGGCCGGCGAGCGCCGGGTGCTGTGCGGGTTGCAGCTGCCCGGCGTGGGTAATCAGCAGACCGCCTTCACGGGCAAGGTCGCCGACCTCGACCAGTCCCGGGTGTGGCCCGACGGCACCTGCCTGGGCATCGACACGTCCGCCAACCAGCCCACCGACATTCCCGTCGACTGCGCCGCGCCGCACGCGATGGAGGTCACCGGCACCGTCAACCTGGCCGAAAAGTTCCCCGACGCGCTGCCTCCCGAACCGCAGCAGGATGCCTTCATCAAGGACACCTGCACCCGGTTGACCGACGCCTACCTCGCCCCGGTCCAGCTGCGCAGCACCACCCTGACGCTGATCTACAACACGCTGACCTTGCCGAGCTGGTCGGCCGGCAGCCGCGAAGTCGCCTGCAGCATCGGCGCGACCCTGGGCAACGGCGGCTGGGCCACATTGCTGAACAGCGCGAAGGGCCGGCTGCGCATCAACGGCCAGCCTCCCGTTCCGCCCCCGGACATCCCCCCGGAGCGGCTCAACCTGCCGCCGATTCTGCCGCCCGCCAGCCCGCCACCAGCCAACCCACCGCAGGCTCCCAGCGCCCCCAGCCCGTCGTCGCCGGCCGGGCAGCGGCAGGGCAACGAGCACCTGCCGCAGCAGCCCGCCGCGCCGGCACCCCAGCAGCCCGCCGCGCCGGCGCAGGGGCCGGCCGCCCCCGCACCGCCGCCCGCGGCACCGTTACCGCCCGCGGACACCCCACCGCCGGACGCCCCGGCACCAGACCTGCCTGCACCCGGGGAGTAGCCGGGTGGCCGTGCCGATGGATGCGCACCGGTTCGACGCGCTGGTCTCCGACGCGCTCGACCTGATCCCACCCGAGCTGACCGCGGTGATGGACAACGTCGTCGTTCTGGTCGCCGACCGCCATCCCGACGACGACGACCTGCTGGGACTCTACGAGGGCGTGGCATTGACAGAGCGGAACTCCAGCTACGCCGGCTCGCTGCCGGACACCATCACGATCTACCGCGACGCGCTGCTGGACATCTGCGATTCCGACGAGGAGGTCGTCGACGAGGTGGCGATTACCGTGATCCACGAGATCGCTCACCACTTCGGTATCGACGACGACCGACTGCACGAGCTGGGCTGGGCGTGACGACGCAGGCTGCTCCTGCGCCGAGCCCTCGGCGCCGGCCGTCTCAGCCTCAGCCCATCGGGCCGGCGCCGGACTCCACGGGGCCGGACTCCATGGGCGCGGTCTGCGCAGCCGGGGAGAACGGCGGGGTCAGGTCACCCCACTGGACACAGCTCCACCGGCCGTCGGTGATCGGCGCCAGCACCACGGCTTCGGCGTTGTCAAGATGGTGATCGACCACGAAGCCGGCGTCGACGCCGGCCAGCACGGCCGCGGTCAGCCGGATCGCCGCGCCGTGGCTGACGACGACGATATCGCTGGTCCAGTCGTCGTCGTCGAGGTAGCGCATGCGCAGGTCGAGCAGCACCGGAACGTAGCGCTCCAGGACCTGGTTGGCGGTCTCCCCGCCCGGCAGCGGCAGATCACGCTCACCCTGGTGCCAGCGCTGGTAGACGGCATTGAACTCGGCCACGGCGTCGTCGTCGCCGCGATTTTCCAAGTCACCGACCTGGACCTCGTGGATACCGGCGACCTCGTGGGCCGCGACGGCGAGTTCGGCGCTGATCTCGGCGGCGGTCTGCGCTGCCCGAACGGCCACCGAGTGGACAACCAGGCCAGGCCGCCGCAGGCCGGTGCGCGCAAACGCGCGTACCTGGTCGCGGCCCGACGGCGTCAGCTCCGTCCCCGGCGGGCGGGTGTCCAGCCGGCGCTCCACATTGGCGTACGACTGGCCGTGCCTCAGCAACACCAACCGGCCGCTCATTGCCGCGGCTCCCGCCCCGCAGCCGAGCCGTCGCGCAGCGAGGCTAGCCAGCCCGCCGCCTCGTCCGGCGGCGGCATCGCGCCGGCCGCGACGCCGGTCGGCCAGGAACCCAGGTAGCGCACGTCGGCGCAGCGACGGTGCAACGCCGCGAGCGCCTCGGCGACCGGGTGGTCGTCGATATGGCCGATGCAGTCCAGGAAGAACACGTAGGTGCCCAGCTCCGTTCGGGTGGGCCGGGATTCGATCCGGGTCAGGTCGATGTCGCGGACGCCGAACTCGGCCAGCGCCGCCACCAGGGCACCCGGTGCGTTGTCGATCCGCAGCACCACCGACGTGCGGTCGGCGCCGGTACGAGCCGGCGGCGGGCCGGGCGGGCCGACCAGCACGAAACGGGTGCGAGCATTCGGCTCGTCCACGACGCCCTCGGCAAGCGCCGCCAGCCCGCGGTGGGCCGCCGCCAGCGGCGAGCTGACCGCGGCGTCCACCCAGCCGTCGGCGACCTGCTGCGCGGCGTCGGCGTTGGAGTTGGCCGGGCGCAGTTCGACGCCGGGCAGGTGCTCGCCCAGCCAGCGCCGCACCTGGGCGGCCGCGACCGGGAAAGCGGCCAGAGTGCGCACGTCGGCTGCTGCGCGGCCGGGCGTGACGACGATGGAGAACGCCACATCCAGCGTCAGCTCCGCGAAGACTTGCAGCGGCGACCCCATCGCCAGGCCGTCCAGTGTGGGCGTCACCGAACCGTCGATCGAGTTCTCGATCGGCACGCACGCGTAGCCGGCCGCGCCGCTGCGCACGCAGTCCAACGCCGCCGGTGTGCTCTCGGCGGGCATCGGGCGCACAGCGCCCGGGCCGTGCTGCGGAACCAGGCCGGCCTCGGTCATCTGCAGCAGCGCCGCTTCGGTGAAGGTCCCCGCGGGGCCGAGGTAGGCGATGGCAACCACGACCAAAACACTATCGGCTCCGGCACCGCCGCCACTGACCGTCGCCGTGACGAGCCGTTACGGTGGCGAGGTGACCGCGCCCGGACGGGAACTCGACGGCGATCCCGCGCAGCGCCGGGCGCTGCGCATCGAGCTGATCGTCGTCTTGGCGGTCACGTTCGGGTTGAGCTCCGTCACCGCGGCCCTGCAACTGACCGACGCGGTGTTGCGCAATCTGAGCACCCAGCGCATCCCGCTGAATCCCCGGCGGTCCTACTTCGGCCCGATCGACTTCGGCCTGAACGCGGCGGGCGTCGCTCAGCTGATCGCCTGGGGCGGGCTGGGCCTGTACCTGCTGTGGCGCGGCGGGACGTCGCCCGCCCGGATCGGGCTGGGCCGCTTCGACCTGCGCCGAGACCTGCTGGGCGGCGTCGGCCTGGCCGCGCTGATCGGGGTGCCCGGTCTGGCGCTCTACCGGGCCGCGCGGGCGCTGGGTTTGGACGCGTCGGTCGTCCCGTCCAGCCTGAGCGACACCTGGTGGCGCATCCCGATGCTGGTGGCGGCGGCGTTCGCCAACGGCTGGGCCGAGGAGATCATCGTGGTGGGGTATCTGCTCACCCGGCTGTCGCAGCTGGGCGTCCACCCGCGCGTGGCACTGGTGGGTTCAAGTGTGCTGCGCGGCGCCTACCACCTCTACCAGGGCTTCGGCGCCGGGCTGGGCAACGTCGCGATGGGCCTGGTGTTCGGGACGGTGTGGCAGCGCACCGGCCGGCTGTGGCCGCTGGTGCTGGCACACGGGCTGATCGACACCGTGGCGTTCGTCGGGTACGCCCTGTTGGCCGGCCATCTCGGATGGCTGCTCGGGTGAGCCGCCGGCGGCGCGTGTGGGGTCGGCTGCTGGCGCTCGTCGTGCTGACGGTCATGCTGGTCACCGCCGGCGTCTTCGGCGGCGCGCTGTGGCTGGACGGCGCGCTGCACCGCGAGCCGGTGCTGGCCGGATATCCCGACCGGCCGCCCGCCGGGCGAGGCACGAACTGGCTACTGGTGGGCTCGGACAGCCGCCGCGGCCTCACCTGGAAGCAGCAGCAGACACTGGCCACCGGTGGCGACGTCGGCGACGGGCGCACCGACACGATCCTGCTGGTGCACGTCCCGGTGTGGGGGTCGGGCACGGCGACGACGATGGTGTCGATGCCGCGCGACTCCTACGTGCCGATTCCCGGCTACGGCCGCGACAAAATCAACGCCGCGTTCGCCATCGGCGGTGCGCCGTTGCTGGTCCGGACCGTCGAGCAGGCCACCGGCCTGCGTCTCGACCACTACGTCGAAGTCGGATTCGGCGGGTTCGCCGACCTGGTCGACGCGCTGGGCGGCGTCCGCATCTGCCTGTCCGCGCCGATCAGCGACCCGCTGGCCGGACTCGACCTGCCTGCCGGCTGCCAGGAGCGCGACGGCCGTGCCGCACTCGGGTACGTCCGGACCCGGGCCACCCCGCGCGCCGACCTGGACCGCATGGTCAACCAGCGGAACCTGGCGGCGGCGATGCTGCGCCGTGCCACCCGCCCCGCCGTCTGGCTCAACCCGTGGCGCTGGTACGCGGTCCCCCGCGCCGCGGCCGCCGCGCTGACCGTCGACACCGGCGAGCACGTCTGGCAGCTGGCCCGGCTGGCCTGGGCGTTGCGCGGCTCCACCACCACGATGACGGTTCCGATCGGCGAGCTCACCGGCAGCGACTCCGGCTCGGTCGTGGTGTGGGATCACGCCGCAGCCGCGCAGCTGTTCGACGCGCTGGCCGCCGATGAGCCGGTGCCGGCCGTGTCCTCGGCGGGCCCGGGTAGCAGCGTGGGTCGGTGACAGGTTGGGCACGCCTACCTGTATTGCGGGCGCGTTCCGTTTTGATTTTGCGTTCAGGGCTGTGGTTTTCGTCGTGTCGCAGCCCTGGACGCAAACTCAACGCCTTGGATGCCCACCGGGCGGACAGGCGGGCAGCACATACCACCGCGCCCCCAGCCCGTCCACCCGCCTAAAGGCCCGACCGAATCCAACAGGAAACGGCTTGTATCTATTAGACGTCATGGTTCGGTGGCTAAATCGCAGCAGACTCGTCAATCAATTTACTGAACATAGGCTTGCTTTACTTAGGAAAAGCTGACCTGAATTAGCATCACCTTGGTTGAAATGACCCTCCGAGCTGGGTAACCTCACCGTCATGACCAGTCACGACACCCCTCAGACAAAATTCCACGGGCTCCTTCAAGAGCAGATCCGCAATGAGTTCACTGCGACACAGCAATACATTGCGATCGCGGCGTATTTTGACAACGACGACCTGCCGCAGCTGGCTAAATTCTTTTACCAGCAGGCCGACGAGGAACGCGAACACGCAATGAAGATCGTGCACTATTTCATCGACCGCGATGTGAGCGTTGAGATCCCGGGAGCCGACGAGGTGGGCAACCGGTTCGACACCCCTCGGGACGCGATCGCGTTGGCACTCGGCCTGGAGCGTACGGTCACCAGGCAAGTCGCTGCGCTGGTGGCCGCGGCCCGCGAGGAGGGCGACTTTCTCGGCGAGCAGTTCATGTGGTGGTTCCTCGAGGAGCAACGCGAGGAAGAGGCGACGATGACGACCCTGCTGCGGGCCGCCGAGCGCGCCGGAGACAACCTCCTCGATCTGGAAGAATTCGTCGCCCGGGATATCAACTCGTAGTCCACCCGACCCGCACGCAGCACCGGAACACTCGGTAAGCCGACAACGCTCGCCGCACCCCACCGGTGACGTCCGCGATGGATCGGCGATCAGTCCGATCCGGTGACACCGTTGCCCAGCCACGCCTTGACCCGGCCGGGATGGTCGGTGGCCAGCCAGGCCACCCCCACTTCCCGGCAGAACTGAACGTCGTCGTACTCGTCGACCGTCCAGCAGTACACCGCCCGGCCCGCGGCGGCGGCACGGTCGACGAGCTCGGGATGGGCACGCAGCGTCTCCAGCGAGGGACCGACCGCCGTGGCGCCGACGGCCGTCGGCGCGCTACTGGCCAGATATCGGGCGGCCTTACCCAGCAGCACCGTGGGCAGCAGCGGCGCAGCCCGTCGGACGCGCCACACCGCCGCCGCGGAAAACGACATCACCACCGCACGCGAACGGTCGGCCGACGCCGGCGTGGCGATCCCGAAGCGGTGCAGCACCGCCAGAACCTTGCTTTCCACCAGCGCGCCGTACCGAACCGGATGCTTGGTCTCGATGAAGATCTTCACCGGCCGTTCCCAGTCCAGCACGAGCGAGACCAGCGCGTCGAAGGTCAGCAGACTGCTGTCGCCGTGCGCGCCGTCGGGACGCCAGCTGCCGTGCCAGGCGCCGTACTCGAACTCGCGTAGTTGAGCCAGCGTCATGGTGCTGACCAGTCCGGCGCCGCTCGACGTGCGGTCCAGCCGCCGGTCGTGCACGCAGACCAGGTGACCGTCGCGGGTCAGGCGGACGTCGCATTCGACGCCGTCGGCGCCTTCCTTGAGGGCGAGTTCGTAGGCGGCCAGCGTGTGTTCCGGCCGGGCGCCCGAGGAGCCACGGTGGGCGACCACGTGTGGGTGCCGGGCGAACACCTCGTCGGCCCGCGTCATAAGCCTCTATGCTGCCGGTTCTTCACCCTCCGGCTCAACTGCCCGGGTGCTTTCCGGCGCGCCGTGCCGATCGTCGGCGACCACGACCCAGCGATGGGCGGGCCGGCCGACCGGTTTGCGCTCGAAGCCCTCGAACACTCGCGCCGTCGCCAGCACGGCGCCCGACGCCAGCAGATAGGCGACCGTTATCGCGACCGTGTTGTTGGCGATTCCCTGCGCCTCATGAGCCCCGCCGGTCGTGGTGGCGAACACCGAGGTCACGGCGCTCAGCAGCCACAGCAGCCACCACCCCCAGATCGCCTCACCCAGTCGGGTGTAGCGGTCTTCGGTGCTCGCCAGCTCGACCACGTAGACCAGCGGCCAGACCAGTGCGGCGAGCGGCAGACAACAGGTGCCGATGCACACAGCCATCACCGCCCAGCTGGGCGGATGGTCGGCTTTTGCCAGCAGCAGCGCGGACGCCATGGCAGCCACGATCGCCACCGACGGCGGCAGCACGACGCCCATCCACAGCGCCCCGGCGGGACGCGGATCGGGCAAGCCCAGGGCGGCGTAGGCGGCGGCCCGCCGCGCAATCAGCCAGCGGATCAGCGTCACCGTGCAGACGATCACCGCCAGCACCGCGGCCAGGCTGGCCAGCACTCCCAACCAGAGCGCGGCGGCGGCCACCGCCGAGTTGAGCAGCGTGTTGCGGTTGACGATCAGCAACAGGTAACGCACGAGGTGGATGAGTGCCGCGATGCCCAGCACCACGACCGCCGCGAACAACGTCGCTCGCACCGAATCGGCCGGAGGGCCGGGCCGGGCCGCTGCCGTCGGCGCCGACGCGACCGGGCCGGATCGGTCCGCCAGTCCCCAGCGCGGTATCACGGCGTAGCGCGGAGTAGGCCCGAGCGGCCGCCGGCGGGGCCGACGCGGCGGCGGGGCGCCCGGCCGCACCGCGATCCACCGGAAACCCGGCGGCAATCGCGCGGGCATCCGCCCCCCGGGCGCCGGCGGCGGCGCTGTTCGCGGGTTCCAGCGCGGGTCGGCGCCGGGCCCGTCTGGCGACGGGGCCAGCAACGTTCCGCGGCACCGCGGACACCACACGCGCTGCCGGTCGCGCACGTTCCAGCGTGTGCCGCACCCGGAGCACACCTGGATCACCGAACTAGCCTAACGGCCGGCGCCGCCGCGGGGCAGAACAGCCCGGGGACCCCGGGTGCGCACGGCTGCCGACGGCTGCGGTCGCCGGTCGCTGACCGCCGAGGTCCGATTCCAGCTACCACCAGGTATCCACAGTTTCCACAGGTTTATCCACAGACGGCCGCGCGGGGCGTCGCCGGTGACATGGCGCCCATTGGGCCGCGGGGCCCCGTCCTTGTGGATAACGACCCGGATGCCTCGCCGCGATCGACAGCTCGAACGGGTGCCGAGCGAAATTGCTCGCCACACTAAACACCCGCCGGACGGGGCCCGCCCGCGGACCGGCGACGACCGTCCCGGCCCGGCCATTCGCGGGCAGCCGCGATCGATCACGGTGCCCGGCCGCAGCTGCGCTGCCCGCCGACCGGGGGCTCGCTTTGCCAACCGTTGCGCAGACGTTTATAGTCGCGACCATCGCGACATTGTGACTCATCTCACGTAGGGGCCAAGTTGAACGTGCGTAACCGGATCGTCCGATGACAGCGCAGCCGATCGGTCCGCAGTCGGCGGCGTCGCCGAACCAGTGGTACGGCGACTCGCCGGTGTTCAATCACTTCAACCTCGTCGCCGGCATGCGCGCCGGCCTGATCGCGCTGGTTCTGCTCGCGGCTCTGGCCGTCGTCGTGCTCTGACACCGCCATCCCGCTCGTACACCTTCCTCGTGGTTGCGGTGCGCGCACTCCATGGAGCAGGGTTGACTACGCCAGGGGCCGCCCGCTCGCGGCGGTAAACCGGCGAACAGAGCGCCGGACGCATGTCACCCTGGACGCACGTCACCACTGACACGAAAGGAATCTCGTGGCTGAATACACCCTGCCGGATTTGGACTGGGACTACGGAGCGTTGGAGCCGCACATCTCGGGTCAGATCAACGAAATTCACCACACCAAGCACCACGCGGCCTACGTCAAGGGTGCCAACGACGCGCTCGCGAAACTGGCGGAGGCGCGCGACAAAGACGACCACTCCGCAATCTTGTTGAACGAGAAGAACCTGGCATTTCACCTGGGCGGCCACGTCAACCACACCATCTGGTGGAAGAACCTGTCCCCCAACGGCGGCGACAAGCCGACGGGTGACCTGGCCGCCGCCATCGACGACGCGTTCGGGTCGTTCGACAAGTTCCGCACCCAGTTCGCCGCCGCCGCCAACGGCCTGCAGGGATCAGGCTGGGCGGTGCTGGGCCGCGACAGCCTCAGCGGCAATCTGCTGACCTTCCAGCTCTACGACCAGCAGGCCAACGTCCCGCTCGGCGTCGTCCCACTGCTGCAGGTCGACATGTGGGAGCACGCCTTCTACCTGCAGTACAAAAACGTCAAGGCCGACTACGTGAAGGCATTCTGGAACGTCGTCAACTGGGCGGACGTGCAGTCGCGCTTCGCGGCCGCGACCACGCACACCACGGTCTGAATCCCGAAGTCTGACTCGCGCGGCTACCCGCCCTCGCGCGGGCAGCCGGATCGGGGCGTGGCGGGTGGTCTCGCTGCGCCCCGACACACGCCGCGGCGCAGCCCGTGTCGGCTTGCACCGCTGGAAAAGCGGGCGCATGCTGGATTTCATCGACCCATCGGCTGGTCGGCGGGTGTCGGCCCGACGTGTCGCGGAGGGCGTTATGGAACCTGGGCCGGGCCGGGCTGTTGAGGTCGCCCCGTTTCACTCCCGTGGTGTCCTGAAGGGGTTCGTGATCTCCGGCCGTTGGCCTGACTCCACGAAGGAGTGGGCGCAGCTGTTGAAGGTTGCGGTCCGGGTCGCGTCGCTGCCCGGGCTGCTGTCGACGACCACCGTTTTCGGTGTCCGCGAGGACCTGCCCGACGACCCCGCGCCCGGCACCGTGGGCCTGGTGCTGGCCGAGGGGCCGGTTGTCGGCGAATCCGCTGTTCTGCCAGGCCATTTCGCGGAGCACCCGCCGCCTGCGCTGTTGCTGTTGCATCCACCGTCGGAGACCATGCCCTCGTTGCCGGAATGCACCGGCGCGGCGTCGGGCTGTGTCCTGCTGCCGGGGCTGCCGCATCTGGGGCTTGAGCACCGCGCGGCGTGGGTGGAGGCGGAGGCCGACGGCACGGTGACCTCACTGGTCAGTCGGGTCGGGATCGACCTGATCAGTCACCCGGATACCGCGATCCTGGCGATGCTGCTCGCTGCGTGACGTCGTGCGCCCGGCTGCGCCCGGGCCGCCGGAACGGTCGTCCGGGCCGCGCCGCGGCGTCGGCCAGCAAATGGGGTTTTCGGCGTGGCGTCGCCGTCGCCGAGTTGCCCGGAATTCGACGCGTTCGCGCGGCGCAGCCCGCGCGAACGGCCAGCGATACCAACGGTGCACGGCAGCGGCACAATTCACTTGGGCCATCGGGTGTATACGTTGCGCTCGACATGAGTTGCGCCTCCTGGGCGTTGACGACGACTATTCGACGTGTCGGCACCGCTGCCGGCCAAGTTTGCACTTGGTTGCGTCGATAACTGTCGCTACGATGGTCAGCAAAGTCGTCTCTGCTGTCAATCGCGCTATCCGCCCGGTGGAGGTCATACCGATGCGCACGACGTTCGCTGCCCGCCTGAACCGCCTGTTCGACACGGTGTATCCGCCCGGGCGGGGGCCGCACACCTCGGCGGAAGTGATCGCGGCGCTGAAGGCGGAGGGCATCACGATGTCGGCGCCCTACCTGTCGCAGCTACGCTCGGGCAACCGCACCAACCCCTCCGCCGCGACGATGGCGGCGTTGGCAAACTTCTTCCGCATCAAGCCGGCCTACTTCACCGACAACGAGTACTACGAGAAGCTCGACACGGAGCTGTCGTGGCTGGCCACCATGCGCGACGACGGCGTTCGCCGCATTGCCGTGCGCGCCGGCGGTCTGTCTGCGCAGGCGCAGCAGGACGTGCTGCACCGCATCGACGATCTGCGCCACAAGGAACACCTCGACGACTGAGCCGGGCGACGACCCATACCCGGCTGACCCGGCTTGATGTCACCTGGCGACGTCCGGTCGTCCCGCTCCGGTTAGGGTTGGGCGATCGATCGCGACAGTGCCGCGATAGTCACCGAGACACCGGGGAGGCGGCCGGGGAATGGGCCTGTTCCGCACGCGAAAAAGCCGGGCGACCCGCCGCGCCGAGGCTCGCGCGATCAAGGCCCGGGCCAAGGTCGAGGCGAAGCTGGCGGCCAAGAACGACAGGCGCCTTTTCAAGTCGGCACAGCGGGCCGAGGCCGCAGCGCTCAAGGCGCAGCTGAAGGCTCAGCGCGACAGCGACCGGACGGCCCTGAAGGTCGCCGAGGCCGAACTGAAGGCGGCGCGCGAAGGCAAGCTGTTCTCCCCGACGCGGATTCGGCGGGCGCTGACGGTGTCACGCCTGTTGGCCCCGGTGGTCGTGCCGTTGGTCTACCGCGCCGCGATCGCGACGCGCGGGCTGATCGATCAGCGCCGAGCCGATCAGCTCGGCGTCCCCGTGGCCCACATCGGTCAGTTCTCCGGGCACGGCGCGCGGCTGTCGGCCCGCATCGCCGGGGCGGAGCACTCGTTGCGGGCGGTGCGGGACAGGAAACCGAAGGACGCCGAGACGACGCGGTTCGCGGATGCCATGTCGGGGCGGCTCGCTGACCTGTCGGCGGCCGTCACCGCGGCGGAGAACATGCCCGCCGCGCGGCGCCGCGACGCCCACTTCGCGATCAATCGACAACTCGACGAGATCGACGCGGATCTCATGGCGCGGCTGGGACTGGCCTGAGGCCGTGTCCCGCATCGCGAAGAACCGCAACCTCCGGTGGTGCCGGCGCGTCGTGGTGGCGTCAACGGCGGCGTGCTGTCTGGCATCGGCCGCGGGTGTCGCACCGGCCTGGGCCCATGTCCGTGCCAGCAGCGACAGCGCCGTGCGGGGCGGCACGGCGATCGTCACCTTCGAGGTGCCCAACGAGTCGCCGACCGGGGCCGCCACGACGGTTTTCACGATCACCCTGCCCGGCGTCGCGTCGGCGCGAACAGCCACCATGCCCGGCTGGACCGCCACGCTCGACCGCGACGCCGCGTCCGGTTCGGTCCGGTCGGTCCGCTGGACCGCCGCCCCGCAGGCCGGCATCCCGGCCTACCAGTTCGGGCTGTTCCGGATATCGACGACATTGCCCGACGACCGCGACGTCGTCAGCTTCCCCGCCGCCCAGAGATACGCCGACGGCGTCGTGGTCAACTGGGATCAGCCGCCGTTGCCCGGCGGCGGCGAGCCGGAATATCCGGCGCCCACGCTGCGGCTGTCCGCCGGCCCGGTGCCGCCGCAGGACGGACGCAGTCCCGGTAGCGGCGCCGCGACGGATCGGGCCGCACCGCCGGCGGACACCACCGCCCGCTGGCTGGCGGGCGGTGCCCTGCTGGTCGGCGCGGCGGGTGTCGCCATCTCGTTCGCACGGCGGCGGACATGAGGCGCCTGGCTCGCGCGGCGGTGTTGGCACTGGCGCTGCTGGTGGCGACGGCGTTCACCGCGCTGGTGACGGCCGGGGTCGCGTTCGCGCACGCGACCCGGGTGTCGGCCGACCCGACCGAGGACGCGGTGCTGAACAGCGGCCCGGCCAAGGTCAGCGCGACGTTCAACGAGCGGCTGCAGACCACGTTCGTGGCGATGACCGTCGTCGGCCCGGACGGCAACCTGTGGTCGACCGGCGACCCGCAGGTACAGGGGGCGGTGGCCAGCGTCGGGCTGCGGCCGCTGGGACCGGCCGGCACGTACACGGTGCACTACCGGGTGACGTCGGCGGACGGGCACGTGGTCGCCGGATCGTGGTCGTTTCGGCTTGCGCTGGCCGGCACCGGCACACCGGGCCCGCCGGCCGCGCCCGCGAACACCTCGACCCGGCGGGTGTCGCCGTGGCTGTTCGCCGCCGGTGTGGTTCTGCTGATTGCCGGCCCGGCGTGGTGGGCAAGTCGGCGACGGTCCTGATCGCCCTGTCGATGCGTTCGGCCACCCGGGCCACTTCCCGCGCTCGGGCTGACCTGCCGGGCCGCGTCGCGGTCCTGGCATGATGGGCGTCGACCGTTGACGTCCGCGAATGGTTTGCGCGACGAGACACTGCAAAGGAGCAGCCGCATGGCAGAGCCGCAGGACCGACCGGACGGCGCATCCGGCACCGCACCCGACAGCGCATCCGCCGCAGGACCGACCCCGCCGGCCCCGGCCGAC
>NZ_JAVKSH010000077.1:15564-19364 GCF_039583805.1 Mycobacterium sp.
CGGCCGAGCGCTCCCCTGTCCAGATCGCGGTGGCCATCGCGATCAGCTTGCTGGCCCTGCTTGTGGTGAGGCAACTGCGCCGACGCGGCAGCTGATCGTGGCGCTGACATTCCGGCCCACCGCCGACGTGGTCGACGAACTCGGAACCGACGCCCGCAGCTGCGATGTGCAGTTCCGTCAGTTCGGCGCCCGGGCGCGCTTCGCCGGCCCGATCAGCACGGTGCGCTGCTTCCAGGACAACGCGCTGGTGAAGTCGGTGCTGTCCGAGCCGGGCGGGGGCAGGGTGCTGGTCGTCGACGGCGCGGGTTCGCTGCACACCGCGCTGGTCGGCGACGTCATCGCGGAGCTGGCCCGCGCCAACGGCTGGGCGGGGCTGATCGTGTACGGCGCGGTACGGGACGTGTCAACGCTGAGCGGCATCGACATCGGCATCAAGGCGCTGGGCACCAACCCCCGTAAGAGCGGCAAGACGGGTGCGGGCGATCGCGACGTCGTCGTTCATGTCGGCGGCGTTCAGTTCGCGCCGGGCCGTATCGCCTACAGCGACGACGACGGCATCGTCGTCGTCGCGGCGGCCGACCCGGCCTGAGTGGCGACCCGCGGCGGCGAGGGGCTCGCAGTCGCCGTTATACGGCCGCAGGCGACCGGTGCCTGCTGAAGTGCAGGGCCGCGTCCTCGACCTTGCCACGCCGGATGAGGCGCAGGTCGGAGAGGTAGTTCTGCATGAGCAGCCACGGCGCACGCGACCCCGTCTTGGGCAGTAGATGCATCGACCGCTGGACGTAGCCCGGGGTGAAGTTCATGAACGGCAGCTCGTCGACGTCATCGCCGGGATGCTGCGGCTCGACGGTGTCAAAACTGTTGGCATCCATGTAGTTCAGCAGTCGGCAGACGAATTCGGAGACCAGGTCGGCTTTGAGCGTCCAGGACGCATTCGTGTACCCGACGGTGACGGCGAAGTTCGGGACACCGGAGAACATCAGGCCCTTGTAGGTCATCAACGACGGCGGCTCGACCGGATCGCCGTTTCTGGACAGCGTCAGCCCGCCCAGCAGCTGCATGTTCAAACCCGTTGCGGTGACGATGATGTCGGCGTCCAGCTCTGCACCCGAGCCCAGCCGGATACCGGTCCTGGTGAACCGGTCGATGGTATCGGTGACGACGTCGGCGTCGCCGTGGCGGATCGTCCGGAACAGGTCGCCGTTGGGAGCCAGGCACAACCGCTGGTCCCACACCTTGTAGCGCGGGCCGAAGTGCTTCTCGACGTCGTAGCCGTTGGGCAGTCGCCGTTTGGTCATCCACATCAGAATCCTGCGCATCGAGACCGGGAACCGCCGCGAAAACTGATACACGCCGGTGCTGAAGGCGATCGCCCTCCACCGGTTCGCCACGTGCGCGGCGCGGGCCGGCAGTAGCCGGTTCGTCCCCCCGGCGACGTAATCCACCTCGGGCAGGCAGCCGATGTAGGTGGGTGAGCGCTGCAGCATGGTGACGTGGCCGGCGCCGGAATTCACCAGCGCCGGAATGAGAGTCACCGCGGTGGCGCCGGATCCGATGACGACGATCTTCTTGCCGGCGTAGTCGAGGTCCTCCGGCCAGTGCTGCGGGTGGACGATGACGCCCTCGAAGTCCTGCGCGCCGCCGAAGGATGGCGAGTAGCCCTCGTCGTAGTTGTAGTAGCCGGTGCAGGCGAACAGGAACGAGCAGGTGATCTCGGTGCGCGCGCCGTCATGCTCGACGGTGAGAGTCCAGCGGCTGGCGGCGTCGGACCAGTCGGCGGCCACCACCCTGCGGCCGTATCGGATGTGCCGGTCGATACCATGCTCGGCGGCGGCCTCCTTGACGTAGGCCTTGATCGACGCTCCGTCGGCGATCGCCGTGGACGAGCGCCACGGCTTGAACCGGAAGCCCAGGGTGAACATGTCCGAGTCGGAACGAATCCCCGGGTAGCGGAACAGGTCCCAGGTGCCGCCGAGATCGTCTCGCCGCTCGAGGATGGCGTAGCTCTTCGTCGGGCAGCGGTCCTGCAGGTGCCAGGCCGCGCTGACGCCGGCGATGCCGGCACCGACGACGACGACGTCTAGATGTTCGGTCATGACGCCACGCTATCAACGGGGTGTCGAAAAAGTCAATCATATGTTGATTGTGTCGACACACTGTAGAGTAAAGGTCGTGACCGTAGCCGGCTCGACCCGCGCCGCCCGGGGTCGTCGCTCGGCCCGCCCGTCCGGCGACGACAGGGAGAAGGCCATCCTCGCCACCGCCCGGCGACTGCTCAAGGAGCGCTCGTTCGCCGGCATCTCCGTCGACGACCTGGCCAGGGGGGCGGGTCTGTCCCGGCCGACGTTCTACTTCTATTTCCGCTCCAAGGAGGCGGTGCTGCTCACGCTGCTCGAGCCGCTGATCGCGCGCGCCGACTCCGAGTTTGACGGCGCGATGCAGCGGCTGCCGGCGGATCCGCGCCGGGTGTGGCGCAGCGGCATCGACGCGTTCTTCACCGCGTTCTGCTCGCACCGTGCGGTGGCCCGGGCGGGCACCGAAGCGCTGGCCGCCAGCCCGGAGATCCGCGCGGTGTGGTCGGGATTCATGCAGAAGTGGATCGACCAGACCGCGACGATGATCACCGCCGAACGCGCGCGCGGGGCCGCACCGCAGACCATCGCGGCGGCCGACCTCGCGACATCGCTGAACCAGATGAACGAACGCGCGATGATGGCCACCCTGTCCGCCGAGCAACCGGCGATCAGCCAGGAGCGGGTCGTCGATACCCTCACCCACATCTGGGTGAGCAGCATCTACGGGCAGTCCGCCCCGCTCGACGACGAACCGCCGGCCTGAGCCGACTGCGCAGGTGCCCGTCCCAGCCCTGTCGCCGCGGCCGGGGCTCTACGAGTAGCGTTGGGTGAATGCGATTCGCGTTCAAGACTTCTCCGCAACACACCACCTGGCCGCAGATGCTGTCCGTCTGGCAAGCCGCCGACGAAATGGCTGTCTTCGAGTCCGGGTGGACCTTCGACCACTTCTATCCGATCTTCGGTGGCGACAGCACCGGCCCGTGCCTGGAGGGCTGGACGACGCTGACCGCGCTGGCGCAGGCCACCACCCGGCTGCGGCTGGGCACGCTGGTGACCGGCATCCACTACCGCCACCCCGCGGTGCTGGCCAACATGGCCGCCGCGCTGGACGTCATCTCCGGCGGCCGGCTCGAACTGGGTATCGGCGCCGGCTGGAACGAGGAGGAGTCCGGCGCCTACGGCATCGAGCTGGGCAGCATCAAGGAACGTTTCGACCGTTTCGAGGAGGCCTGCCAGGTGCTGATCGGCCTGCTCAGCCAGGACACCACCGACGGCTTCGATTTCCAAGGCCACTACTACCAGCTCAAGGGCGCCCGTAACGAGCCCAAGGGCCCGCAGCGCCCGCACCCGCCGATCTGCATCGGCGGCAACGGCGAGAAGCGCACGCTGCGCATCACCGCCCGCTACGCGCAGCACTGGAACTTCGTCGGCGGCACACCCGAGCAGTTTGCCCACAAGCGCGACGTGCTGGCGGCGCATTGCGCGGACATCGGACGGGACCGAAAGGAGATCACGCTGTCGGCGCACCTGTTCCTCGGCGCGGACCGCAACTACGGGCAGGTCGTCGATACCGCCGCCGCGCTGGCCGCCGAGGGCCTGGACCTCGGCATCGTCTACATCGCGCCGCCGCACGACCCGGCGGTGCTGCAGCCGCTGGCCGAGGCGATCCGCGAGTCGGGGCTGCTCGACCCGCGATGAGTCGCCGGACCGCTTACTGGTTGCGTT
>NZ_JAVKSH010000078.1:0-16419 GCF_039583805.1 Mycobacterium sp.
AACCCAACCCCCACAGGCACAACGCCACACGCCGCACAAGGGCTAACCCGATCGCGGTGCGGAAAACGGGCCTAGTTGACGCGCAATCGCTAAAATAGTAACAATACCTAAGCGGGGCGTAGGGCCCCCGAAACGGAGAGCGCGACAATGGATTCGTTGGAACGAGATCCGTCGGAACGAGAGTTCGGACCGGCCGGCATCGCGCTGTCGTCGTACCGCTTCCCGACGGGATGGTTCATCGTTGGCTTCGCCTCCGACCTGGCGGCCGGCGACGTCAAGCGGGTGCACTATTTCGGCGAGGAACTGGTGCTGTTTCGCACCGAGTCCGGTCAGGTGCACGTGCTGGACGCCTACTGCCAGCACCTGGGCGCCAACATGGGCGTCGGCGGCTCCGTGGAGGGTGAGAACATCGTCTGCCCCTGGCACGGCTGGCGGTGGCGCGGAGACGGAACCAATGCGCTGATCCCGTACAGCAAGATCGGCTGCAAGCCCAACGTGCGCATCCGCAGCTATCCGAGCACCGAGTGGTACGGCTTCATCCTGGTCTGGCACGAACGCCATGGTCGGCCGCCGTACTGGCAGCCGCCGGTGCTGGCCGAACTGGAGACCGACGAGTACTACCCGCTGCACCCGCACAGCCGGATGCTCAACCGGGTCAAGGTGCACGCGCAGATGATCATCGAGAACGCCGCCGACCCGTATCACGTGCAGTACGTGCACAAGGCCGCCAATCCGGCGAACACCGCGTCGTTCGAGGTGTCGGGCTATCACCTGCACGCCACGGTCAACGCCCACTTCGGCGGCGGGCGTGCGCAGACCTGGCTGACCCCGCATGGCCCGGTGGACGCCAAGATCATCTACGACAACTACTCGCTGGGGCTGGGGATCGTCCGATTCCCCAGCGAGCTTGTCGGAACCATTCAGGTGACCGGGCAGACGCCGGTCGACGAGGACTACACCGACTACTTCTACACCCAGGCATCGGTGCGTGAGCCCGGTGACACCGGCGACAAGCCGGGTGGCCGTGCCGCGAGATTCCTTGCGCTGCAACAAGAAGTCATCAAACAGGACTTCTTCACCTGGGAGAACATGAAATATCTGGAGAAGCCCAACCTGGCGCCCGAAGAGGCACACGACTACGCCGCGCTGCGTCGGTGGGCGCACCGGTTCTACCCCGGCGAACAGCTCTCGACCGATGACTTCGGATACACGCCCGACGGTCAGCCCGACCCGGCGGCCGCAAAAGCTTGAGCAGCCTGATGCCCGTCGGGCCCGCTGATTTCGGCGTGCAGCAATTCAGCGTCCCTGCGGTGCTCGACCGCCGCGCCGAGCAGTGTCCTGACCGGGTGATGATGTCGGTCGGCGCCACCTCCGGATCGACGCAGGTGACCTTCGAGCAGATGCGCCGGCGATCCTGCGCGGCGGCAAACCTTCTGCTGGATATTGGCATCGGCTGCGGCGACTGCGTTGCGCTGTTCACCGCGACCTGCCCGGAGTGGATCTACTTCTGGTTGGGCGCGGCGCGGATCGGCGCGGTGACCGCCGCCGTGAACGCCGCCAACAAGGGCGAGTTCTTGCGGCATGCGCTTGCGTTGTCGCGGGCGAAGGCGCTTCTCGCCGATGCCGAACGGCACCCGCTTGTCGCGGAGGTGGCCGACCGGTGTCCGATGCTGGGTGACATTCTGGTTCAGGGTGATTGGCTGGACGCCGCGCTGAATCGTGCTGACCCGGTTACCGCCTGCCCGGGCGACGCTGGCGACATCGGGTCGCTGTTTTTCACCTCGGGCACCACCGGTGCGTCGAAAGCGGTTGCCACCACCTGGCATTATCTGTTCACCGCGGCGGCCACGGTCGCATCGGCGTGGAAATTTGCTGCGGGCGAGGTGTTGTGGAGTGCCATGCCGCTGTTTCATCTCAGCGCGGCGCCGATCGTGCTGGCGCCGATGCTGGTGGGCGGCACCACTGTGCTGGCGTCGGGGTTTCACCCCGTCGCGGTGTGGGACGAGGTGCGGGCCTGCGGCGCCGTCGGTTTCGCCGGTGCCGGGGCGATGGTGTCGATGCTCGAGAACCTCCCGCCGGATCCACGCGACGCGCAGTTGCCGCTGCGGTTCATCTCCGCGGCGCCGATCGACGCCAAGAGCTATCGCGACATCGAACAGCGCTACGGCTGCAGCGTTGTCACCATGTACGGCATGACCGAGGCCTTCCCGATCGTGGTCAAAGGTGTCGACGACGACGGGATGCCCGGAACGTCCGGCCGGCCCAACCCGGACTTCGATGTCCGCATCCTCGATGCGAACGGAGATCCGGTGCCGGCCGGAACCGTCGGCGAGATCGCCTGCCGGCCCCGCTACCCCCACGTGATGAGCGAGGGCTATGTCGGCAGTGACGGGTGCCTTGAGCCGCATGCGGAGTGGTTCCGCACCGGAGACCTGGGCGTGCTGGATGACGACCAGAACCTGACGTACGTTGACCGGAAGAAGGATTCGCTGCGTCGGCGCGGTGAGAACATCTCGTCGGTCGAAGTGGAAACCGCGGTCATGGGCCATCCGGCGGTGGCCGAAGCCGCAGCGGTCGCGGTGCCCAGCGCACTCGGCGAGGACGACATCCTGCTGATCGTGACATTGTGCCCGCAGTGTTCGCTGGATTACGTTGAGCTGCTGGACTTCTGCTCGGCACGCATGCCCTACTTCTGCGTTCCGCGCTACGTCGAAATCGTCGACGAATTCCCCAAGACTGTGATCGGGCGGATACGCAAAGACGTGCTCCGCGCCCGCGGACTGGGCCCCCGCGCCTGGGACCGGGAAAGCCACGGATACGTTGTCAGCCGGTGAGATCGGGAGAAACACGATGACCATGACCTACCAGCAGCAGTACCTGCTTGACGGCGCGTCGGGCCGCGACGCCATCCTGAACCTCACTGCGAGACACAACCGGTGCTTTTCCGACGGCGACCGCGACGGCTGGATCGCGACGTTCCGCCACTCCGGAGCCACCTTGCGCCGCGGCGGTGAGCAGTTCAGCGATCTGCGTGCCGCCTTCGACGGTGGCGGCGGGCAGCGGCTGGTCAGCGTCGATCACGAGATCAGCGTCGACGGCGTCAACGCCACCCAGCGCTGCGTCGCCATGCTGTTCGCCGTCGACGAAGACGGCGTTCCCGCGCTGCGGGCCACCGGAACCTACCGGGACCGGCTCGTCTACGAGCGCGGCGGCTGGTACTTCGCTTCCCGCGAGCTGCAATGGGATTCGGCAGCGGTGCCATCGCGGTCACCGCGCAGTCCGGATACCGTGCGGTAATGGGTGCGGTGACCCGGATCTTCTGAAACAGCGCCCCGGCGTGGTATCAATCAGGTATCATTCAGGGCATGGGGATGACCTTGCGTACCAGTGACCAGCAGACAGCAGCGCTGCGCCGGCAGGCCGCCGCCGAGGGGCGGTCGATGCAGGCTGTCGCGCTGTCGGCCATCGACGAGTACATCGCCCGGCGGGCCCACAAGGCCAAAGTTGCCGCGGCGCTGCAGCGCGTGGTGCGCGAGGAGGCCGCGGTTTTGGAGCGACTCAAGGACGCGTGATTCGCGCCGATGACGATGATGCCGGCCCAGCCGGAGTCGAGGAGCGGCGCACATGACCGACTACCTGGATCTCGACGACCTGCTGGAAATCGCCCGCAGGGCTGCCGGCGGGGACGTCGTGGTCGGGGACTACGGCTTACTCGAATCGGCTCTGGCGCGACCCGGTGCATCGGTGTTCGGCCGGGACGCCTACCCGGATCTGCACCTCAAGGCCGCCGCCTTGCTGCACTCCCTGGCACGCAACCACGCGCTGGCGGACGGGAACAACCGACTTGCGTGGACAGCCTGCCGGACGTTTCTGGCCATCAACGGTCAGTGGATCAGCGCGCCGGAGAACGAACGTTTCGACGTGGTGATCCGGGTCGCCACCGGTGTGATGGCGAATCTTGACACGATCGCCACACAACTGCGCGCCTGGAGCTACCAGGAGGGCTGAGCGTCGGACAGCTCACGCTACGCCGACAGCCGCGATCCATCAGCGGTCGTCCGGCCCGGGCATCAGCTCCTTGACGGTAACTTTATAATCTTTATAGTCACAAGCAAGTAATCTGCGGCGACGGCGCGGATCCGCTTTGCCGATATCGAGCGGTTTGCGTCCCAGCCGGGCAGGCGGAAGGTGGAGCCGATGGACATCAACGACTTGGTTCTGGTCAGCGTCGACGACCACGTGGTGGAGCCGCCCGACGTGTTCGACGGCCGGCTTCCGGCGAAGTACGTCGACTATGCACCGCAGTTCGTCACCAACCCCGACGGCACCAACGTCTGGCAGTACAACGGCGAGACCGTCGGCAACGTCGCTCTTAATGCGGTCTCGGGCCGACCCAAGGAGGAGTACGGAATCGAGCCGACGTCGTTCGAGGAAATCCGGCCGGGCACCCACGACCACAACGAGCGGGTCAAGGACATGAGCGCCAACGGGGTGCTCGGGTCGCTGTGCTTCCCGTCGTTCCCGCAGTTCTGCGGGCAGCTGTTCGCCCGCACCCAGGACAAGGACGTCGCGCTGGCGATGGTCCGGGCCTACAACGACTGGCACATCGACGAGTGGTGCGGCAGCCATCCCGGCCGGTTCATCCCGTGTGCTCTGCCGGCGATCTGGGACCCGCAGGTGATGGCGGACGAGATCCGTCGTGTTGCCCAAAAAGGCTGTCACGCATTGACGTTCAGCGAGAACCCGTCGAAGCTGGGCTGGCCGTCCATCCACTCCGATCACTGGGACCCGGTCTGGCGCGCATGCTGCGACGAAGCGGTGGTGGTGTGCATGCACATCGGGTCCTCCTCGCAGCTGAGCATCACCTCGCCGGATGCGCCGATGGACGTGATGATCACGCTGCAGCCGATGAACATCGTGCAGGCGGCCGCGGATTTGGTGTGGTCGCCGATGCTGCGCAAGTTCGGCGAGCTCAAGGTCGCGCTGTCAGAAGGCGGGATCGGATGGATCCCCTACTTCCTGGAGCGCATCGACTACAACTACGACCGCCACCACGCCTGGACCGGCCAGGACTTCGGCGACACGCTGCCCAGCGAGGTGTTCAACGCCCACGTCATCACCTGCTTCATCGACGACAAGTTCGGGATGGCCAGCCGTCGGGCGCTCGATATCGACATGCTCACCTGGGAATGCGACTACCCGCACTCGGACTCCAACTGGCCGCGGTCGCCGGAAGTGTTCGCGCAGTCCATGACCGGTGTCAGCGACGACGACGTCGACAAGATCACGCATTTGAACGCCATGCGCCACTTCCACTACGACCCGTTCACGGTGCTCGGCGGCAGAGCGAACTGCACGGTCGGTGCGCTGCGCAGATCGGTGCAAGGCCACGACGTCGCGCTCAAGTCGCAACGCCGTGCCGGAGCGCGGCCCGGCCTCACGGCCAGCGATCTGCAGAAGATGGCCTCGGCGGCCGCCGAGTAGCCGGCGGGGGCGGGTGCCCTGCGCGAACCCTATCCCTTCACGAGGGTGAACTGACCCACCTCGGCGACGTGCCGCTGGAAGAAGTCAGAACATCCGGTCAGATAGCGCATGTAGCGGTCGTAGACCTCGGGGGAGGTCACCGTGATAGCGTCGTCGCGAGCGGCTTCGAGCTTCTTCGACCAGATATCGAGGGTCCGAACGTAGTCGGCGGTCATCTTCTGCAGCCCTTCGACCGAAAACCCTGCCTCAGTAGAGTATTCGACGACGTCCTCGTCGCACGGCACGGCGCCGCCGGGAAAGATCTCTTCGGCGATGAACCGCATGAACCGCAGATCGCTCATGGTGATCGGGATGCCCATCTCGGGCCAGCGCTTGAGGGGGTGACCCATGATCGTCTGCAGGACCATCCGGCCGCCGCTCGGCATGACCCGGTAGCACGTGTCGAAGAAGGCCTTGTAGCGCGATTTCGGGAAGGCCTCGAACGCCTCGATGCTGACGATGCGGTCGACGGGCTCGTCGAACTCCTCCCAGCCGCGCAGCAGGATCCGCCGGGAGCGGTCGGTGTCGATCTGATCGAGCAGCTGTTGCCCCAGAGCGCACTGGTTTTTGCTCAAGGTCAGCCCGACGACGTTGACGTCGTATCGTTCGACTGCGCGCTTCATCACCGAGCCCCAGCCGCAGCCGACGTCGAGCAGCGTCATCCCGGGGCGCAGGCCCAGCTTGCCGAGCGCGAGGTCGATCTTGGCGATCTGGGCCTCTTCCAGAGTCATGTCGTCGCGTTCGTAGAACGCGCAGCTGTAGGTTCGGGTCGGATCCTGGAACAGCCCGAAGAAATCGTTGGAGATGTCGTAATGGGCTTGAACGTCCTCGTAGGCCGGCCGCAATTTCGCAGAGCCACCCGACCCGTCGTCTGTCATCGGAGCCCGCTGTGTGTCATCGGAGTCCGCTGTCTGCATCGGATATTGACCTTTCAGGTGGATCGTGCCCAGGTCGTCGGCGTGTGCTGTCGTACCCGACCTGCGTGACATCTTGTCAAAAATCGGCTAAGCGGGAGCCTTTTCGCAGGTGAATTGGCAGACGTCAGTGTATCCATCGCGGAACAGGTCGGCGCAGCCGGTCAGGTACTTTCTGAAGCGCTCGTAGGTCTCTTCGGACGTGATCGCGACGGCCTCGTCCTTCTTCGCCTCGAGATTGACTGCCCAGGTGTCCAGGGTACGGGCGTAGTGCGGGCGCAGCTTTTGTTTTCGTGTCACCGTGAACCCCGCTTTTACCGCGTGCTCTTCGACCTGTGCGGCTAGCGGCAGACGACCGCCGGGATAGATCTCGTCCATGATGAACTTGATGAACCGCACCCGCGACATCGTGAGGGGCAGCTGCCGCTCTTTGATCTCTTCGTCGCTCGGGATGATGATGGTGTGCAGCAGCATCACGCCGTCGTCGGGCATCAAGGTGAACGTCTTCTTGAAGTAGTCGTCGTACTTGTTGAAGCCGAAGTGCTCGAAAGCGCCGATCGACACCACCCTGTCGACCGGCTCGTCGAACTCCTCCCATGGCTGCAGGCGCACTTCCATGCGGCGCGGGCTGTCCGAATTCGCGAACCAGTAGTCCTCGATGTGCTGCTTCTGGTTGCGGGACAGCGTCAGGCCGATGACGTTGACGTCGTACTTCTCGACTGCGCGCATGATCGTCGAGCCCCACCCGCAGCCGATATCGACCAGCGTCATCCCGGGCCGCAGGCCCAGCTTGCCCAGAGACAGGTCGACCTTGGCCATCTGTGCCTCTTCGAGCGTCATGTCGTCGCGCTCGAAATACGCGCAGCTGTACGTCTGGGTCGGGTCCTGCCACAGCTTGAAGAACTCGTTCGAGATGTCGTAGTGGAACTGGACTTCCTTGCTGTTCGAGCCGCGGGTTTGCGCTGCGGACTTCGACAACCACTTGGACTGAGCACTGGTCGTCGAGCTGGGGGTGTCTGCCACTGTTCGTCCTCGAGAATCGGAATCGGAATCGGAATCGGTACGGTGCCGGCTCGCCGGCACGGACCTGAGATTACTCCTGCCGATGCCGCGCCGGATGACCACTCGCCTCCCACGGGTCGGCGCGGCTCGCGGCCGCCGGCGTGCTGCATCGACGGACCCAACACCGATGCAACGCACCGACGCGACGTCTCACTCGGTGTGACTGGCGATTCAGCTGTGGCCAACGCGGTCAATGTGGTAATCGATGCTTTTGTCGTACCCTGGAAAAATGTCGGTGTCCCGGCGCGACGTGCTCAGGTTCGCCGCCGCGGCTCCAGCCCTGATCGGGGTCGGTGTTGCGGCGTCGTCGCTGCGTCCCGCGCCCGCGTCGGCGAGCCCGCTCGGCATCTTGCTGGACTATGCGGCCGGCGTGATACCCGCCGCCCAGATCAGAGCGGCCGGCGCCGCGGGCGCCGTCCGGTACGTCTCTGATCGCCGGCCCGGCGCAGCGTGGATGCTCGGCAAGCCCATCCAGCTGCAGGAAGCCCGCGATTTCGTGGCCAACGGCCTCACGCTCGTCTCCTGCTACCAGTACGGCAAGCAGGACACCGCGGACTGGTTGGGCGGTCAGGCCGCCGGCGTCGCCCATGCCCAGCGCGGAGCGCAGCTGCACGCCGCCGCCGGCGGCCCGGCGAGCGCGCCGATTTACGTCTCGATCGACGACAACCCGTCCTACGAGCAGTACCGGCAGCAGGCGGCGCCCTACCTGCGCGGCTGGGAGGCGGTGCTAGGCCACCAGCGGGTCGGTGTGTACGCCAACTCCAAGACGATCGACTGGGCGCTGCAGGACGGGCTGGGTTCCTACTTCTGGCAGCACAACTGGGGTTCGCCGCGAGGGTTCACCCACCCGGCCGCGAATCTGCACCAGGTCGAGATCGACAAGCGCAAAATCGACGGCGTCGGGGTCGACGTCAACAACATCCTCACGCCGCGATACGGCCAGTGGGCCTGACCCCCGTTGCGCACCGCGACCGGCCCGACGACCGGTCGCGTCGCAGCAAACTTCCGGTGGCGTAGCCGGCTGCCGGATTTCGTTCGTCGGCAGCGCGGAGCGACGGCAGAAACTGCGCGTCGTGCCCGCGCAAGCGAAAAATATGCACATAACGATTTCATAACAATACTGCCTTGATCTGCACTGTTAGGGCTACTCCACCGTAACCGCCTGCACGCAGCACGTTTGTTCGCCGCGCCGCCGGGCGCGGTTGGGCGCGGTGTTACCCAGGGCACCCCTACCCGCGCGTAGAACTCGCGAGTAACCGATCGACGGACCAAATCGCGCGAGTCCTTATGACACTCTTATTGCAGCCGAGAAGCCCGGCGGTCGCACCGGCGGATCGACGAAGCTCCGGGTCGGCCGGGTTCGAGGGGTGTCGACGCGGACCCGTCGTCACCGCCGCGGCAGCGCGGCTCCGGCGAGCAGACACCGACAAGCATCACAGCGACAACCATCACAGGGAGACACGCACGGTGACGATCGACGAGCACGACTGGGGCCCCCCGGCGCACCGACGGACGGGGCACCCCAGCGTGGCGGCGGGAGAGTCGGCCCACCACGACGACATGTCCGTCGGGCCCGCGCCCAGCGCCCATGCTCTGGTCGACCGTCTGACAGCCGGCGAACGCTATGCCGTCGCGTTCGGCGGGCAGGGCAGCGACTGGCTGGAGACCCTCGAGGAGCTGGTGTCCTCGGCCGGGATCGAGCCCGAGCTGACGACGCTGGCCGGCGAGGCGGACCTGCTGCTCGAGCCGGTCGCCAGGGAGCTGGTGGTGGTGCGCCCGATCGGTTTCGAACCGCTGCGCTGGGTGCGAGCGCTGGCCGCCGAGGACCCGACACCGTCGGCCAAGCAGTTGACGTCGGCCGCGGTGTCGGTGCCCGGTGTGCTGCTGACCCAGATCGCCGCGGTGCGAACCCTGGCCCGCCAGGGCATGGACCTGTCCGCCGTTCCGCCGGTGGCGGTCATCGGGCATTCGCAGGGTGTGCTGGGCGTCGAGTCGCTGAAGGCGGGGGGTTCGGCCGATGTCCAGCTGCTGGCGCTGGCGCAGCTGATCGGGGCGGCCGGCACGCTGGTGGCCCGCCGGCGCGGGATCATGGTGCTCGGCGATCACCCGCCGATGGTGTCGGTGTCCAACGCCGACCCGGAGCGCGTCTACCGGCTGCTCGAAGACTTCGCCCAGGACGTGCGGACGGTGCTGCCGCCGGTGCTGTCGATCCGCAACGGCCGTCGTTCGGTCGTCATCACCGGAACGCCCGAACAGCTGTCGCGCTTCGAGCTCTACTGCGCGCAGATCTCGGAGCGCGAAGAAGCCGACCGCAAGAACAAGGTCCGCGGCGGCGACGTCTTCGCTCCGGTGTTCGAGCCCGTGCAGGTCGAGGTGGGCTTCCACACCCCGCGACTGGCCGACGGCATCGACATCGTCGGCGGCTGGGCCGACAAGGTGGGCCTGGACGTGGAATTGGCCCGCGCGATGACCGAGGCCATCCTGGTGCGCCCGGTCGACTGGGTCGACGAGATCATCGACGTGCACGAGGCCGGCGCCCGCTGGATTCTCGACCTGGGGCCCGGCGACATCCTGACCCGGCTCACCGCGCCGGTGATCCGCGGCCTGGGCATCGGGATCGTGCCCGCGGCCACCCGCGGCGGCCAGCGCAACCTGTTCACGGTGGGCGCGGTGCCGGAAGTGGCTCAGGCCTGGTCGAGCTACGCGCCCTCGGTGGTTCGGCTGCCCGACGGCCGGGTCACACTGTCGACGAAGTTCACCCGGCTGACCGGCCGCTCGCCGATTCTGCTGGCCGGCATGACCCCGACCACCGTCGACGCCACGATCGTCGCCGCGGCGGCCAACGCCGGATTCTGGGCCGAGCTGGCCGGCGGCGGGCAGGTCACCGACGAGGTCTTCGCCCGCCGCGTCGACGAACTGAACACGCTGCTCGAACCCGGCCGCACGTATCAGTTCAACGCGCTTTTCCTCGACCCCTACCTGTGGAAGCTGCAGGTCGGCGGGAAGCGGTTGGTGCAGAAAGCCCGCGCCTCCGGAGCGCCGATCGACGGGGTGGTCGTCAGCGCGGGCATCCCCGAGCTGGAAGAGGCCGTCGACCTCATCGAGGAGCTGAACGGGGTCGGCATCAGCCACGTGGTGTTCAAGCCGGGCACCGTCGAACAGATCCGCGCGGTGATCCGCATCGCCACCGAGGTCCCGGCCACAGCGGTCATCATGCACGTCGAAGGCGGCCGCGCCGGCGGCCATCATTCCTGGGAAGACCTCGACGACCTGCTGCTGGCCACCTACTCCGAGCTGCGGTCGAGGCCCAACATCACGGTGTGCGTCGGCGGCGGGATCGGCACTCCGGAGCGTGCGGCCCAGTATCTGACCGGACGCTGGGCTGAGTGCTACGGCTTCCCGCCGATGCCGGTCGACGGCATCCTGGTGGGCACCGCGGCGATGGCGACCAAGGAGTCCACCACGTCGCCGTCGGTCAAGCGGATGCTGGTGGAAACCCGCGGCACCGACGAGTGGATCAGCGCCGGAAAAGCCCAGGGCGGCATGGCGTCGAGCCGCAGCCAGCTCGGAGCCGACATTCACGAGATCGACAACACCGCCTCGCGCTGCGGCCGGCTGCTCGACGAGGTCGCCGGCGACGCCGAGGCAGTTGCCGCGCGCCGCGACGAGATCGTCGCCGCGCTGAACAACACCGCCAAGCCGTATTTCGGCGACGTCGGCGACATGACCTATGCGCAGTGGCTGCGCCGCTACGTCGAACTGAGCGTCGGCGACGGTGAATCGACAGCCGACACGGCCCTGCCGGGCAGCCCGTGGCTTGCCGACACCTGGCGCGACCGGTTCGCACAGATGTTGCAGCGGGCCGAAGCCCGACTGCATCCCAGCGATTCCGGCCCGATCGAGTCGCTGTTCGCCGACCAACAGCTGCTGGAACGTCCCGACGAGGCCCTCGCCGCGCTGCTGGGCCGCTACCCCGACGCTGACACCGTGCCGCTGCACCCGGCCGACGTGCCGTTCTTCGTCACGTTGTGCAAGACCGCGGGCAAGCCGGTCAACTTTGTGCCGGTGATCGACAAGGACGTCCGGCGCTGGTGGCGCAGCGACTCGCTGTGGCAGGCTCACGACGCTCGCTACGACGCCGATCAGGTGTGCATCATCCCCGGCCCCACTTCGGTGGCGGGCATCACCCGCGCCGACGAGCCAGTCGCCGAGCTGCTGGGCCGCTTCGAGCAGGCCGCCGTCGACGAGGTGCTGGCGAGCGGCGCACGGCCCACGCCGGTGACGGCGCGCCGGCTGGTCCGTCCCGACGTGAGCGGCCCGCTGGCGACGGTCCTCGACGCCCCCGACGTGCTGTGGGCGGGTCGGGCCACCACCAACCCCGTGCACCGGATCTCCGCCCCCGCCGACTGGCAGGTGCACGAAAACCTCACTGCGACACACACGTCCACCGGCGCACGGCTGCAGACCGACGGCGATCAGGTGGTGTTGAGCGTGCCGATATCGGGTGCCTGGGTCGACATCCGGTTCACCCTGCCTGACTGCACCGTCGACGGCGGCATGCCGGTGGTCCGCGCCAAGGACGCCGTCACCGCGATGCGCGCGGTGCTCGCCATCGCCGCCGGGGTCGACGGCCCGGACGCGCTGCCCCGGGTGCATGCCGGCACCGCATGCGTCACCGTCGCCTGGAACCCGGAACGGGTGGCCGACCACACCGGCGTCACTGCCACCTTCGGGGAGCCGCTGGCGCCCGGCCTGACCACGGTTCCCGACGCGCTGGTGGGGCCGTGCTGGCCCGCGGTGTTCGCGGCCATCGGCTCGGCCGTCACCGCCGCCGGTGTGCCGGTGATCGAAGGCCTGCTGAGCCTGGTGCACCTGGACCACGCCGCGCGTCTGGTCGGGCCGCTGCCCACCGGCCCCGCCGAATTGACCGTCACCGCAACAGCGTCGACGGCCGCCGACACCGAGGTGGGCCGGGTGGTGCCGGTCTCGGTCACCATGGCGGCCGCCGGCGGCGCGGTGCTGGCCGTGCTGGAGGAACGGTTCGCGATCCGGGGCCGCACCGGCTCCGGCGAACTCGGCGATCCGGCACGGGCCGGCGGCGCGGTGTCCGACAACGCCACCGACACCCCGCGGCGGCGCCGGCGCGACGTCACCCTCACCGCCCCGGTTGACATGCGGCCGTTCGCGGTGGTGTCGGGCGACCACAACCCGATCCACACCGACCGGGCCGCCGCCCTGCTGGCCGGCCTGGCGGCGCCCAACGGTGAGGGGGGGCCGATCGTGCACGGCATGTGGCTGTCGGCCGCCGCGCAACACGTGGTGACCGCCACCGACGGCCAGGCCCGGCCACCGGCCCGGCTGGTCGGCTGGACGGCGCGCTTCCTGGGCATGGTCCGCCCCGGCGACGAGGTCGACTTCCGCGTCGACCGGGTCGGAATCGACCAGGGCGCCGAGGTTTTGGAAATCAGTGCGCGGGTCCGCCGGGACAGTCGCGACGCGACTCGAGGGGCAGGCTCAGGCTCAGACCTGGTGATGTCGGCGACCGCCCAGCTGGCGGCGCCGAAAACCGTGTACGCGTTTCCGGGGCAGGGCATCCAGCACAAAGGCATGGGCATGGAGGTGCGGGCCCGCTCCAAGGCGGCCCGCAAGGTGTGGGACAGCGCGGACAGCTTCACCCGCGAGACACTGGGTTTCTCGGTGCTGCACGTGGTGCGCGACAACCCGACCAGCCTCATCGCCAGCGGAGTGCACTACCAGCATCCCGAAGGCGTGCTCTACCTGACGCAGTTCACCCAGGTGGCGATGGCGACCGTGGCCGCCGCGCAGGTCGCCGAGATGCGCGAGCGGGGCGCGTTCGTGGAAGGAGCGATCGCCTGCGGGCATTCCGTCGGCGAGTACACCGCATTGGCCTGCGTGACCGGCCTTTTCGAGCTCGAGGCGCTGTTGGAGGCGGTGTTCCAGCGCGGGTCGAACATGCACGACATCGTGCCGCGCGACGAGCTGGGCCGCTCCAACTACCGGCTGGCGGCCATCCGCCCGTCGCAAATCGGCCTCGACGACGCCGACGTGCCCGCCTTCGTGGCCGATATCGCGGCGAGCACCGGAGAATTCCTGGAGATCGTGAACTTCAACCTGCGCGGCGCGCAGTATGCGATCGCCGGCACGGTGCGCGGCCTGGAGGCGCTGGAGGCCGAGGTGGAGCGGCGCCGCGCAATCACCGGCGGCCGGCGCTCGTTCATCCTGGTGCCCGGCATCGACGTGCCGTTCCACTCCCGGGTGTTGCGGGTCGGGGTGGCCGAATTCCGCCGCTCCCTGGATCGGGTGCTGCCCCGTGAGGCGGACCCCGACCTGATCGTCGGGCGTTACATCCCCAACCTGGTGCCGCGGTTGTTCAGCCTGGACCGCGACTTCATCGCCGAGATCCGGGACCTGGTGCCGGCCGAACCGCTCGACGAGATCCTCGCCGACTACGACACCTGGCGCACCCAGCGGCCGCGCGAGATGGTGCGGACCGTCTGCATCGAGCTGTTGGCCTGGCAGTTCGCCAGCCCGGTGCGCTGGATCGAGACGCAGGACCTGCTGTTCACCGAGGAGGCCGCCGGCGGGTTGGGCATCGAGCGGTTCGTCGAGATCGGGGTGAAGTCCGCCCCGACGGTCGCAGGGCTGGCCACGAACACCCTCAAACTTCCCGAATATGCCTACAGCACAGTCGAAGTGCTCAACGCCGAGCGCGACGCCGCCGTGCTGTTCGCCACCGACACCGACCCCGAACCGGAGCCCGAGGGCGAGGAGTTGGCTGAGTCCGATGATTCCGCCGTCGAGGCGGCGGAGGGTGCGCTTGACCCCAATGTCGTCCCTGCCGTCGTTCCGGCTGCCGTCGTTCCGGCTGCCGCCGGAGCTCCGTCAGGTACTTCGCGCCCCGACGACATCGCGTTCGACGCCGCCGACGCGACGTGCGCGCTGATCGCGCTGTCGGCCAAGATGCGCATCGACCAGATCGAGGAGCTGGACTCCATCGAGTCGATCACCGACGGGGCGTCGTCGCGGCGCAACCAGCTGCTGGTGGACCTCGCTTCCGAGCTGAATCTGGGCGCGATCGACGGCGCGGCCGAAGCCGACCTGGCCGGGTTGCGGGCGCAGGTGACCAAGCTGGCACGCACCTACAAGCCGTATGGGCCGGTGCTGTCCGACGCGATCAACGACCAGCTGCGCACGGTGCTCGGGCCGTCCGGGAAACGGCCCGGGGCCATCGTCGAGCGGGTGCGGAAGACCTGGGAGCTCGGCGACGGCTGGGTCAGGCACGTCACCGTCGAGGTGGCGCTGGGCACCCGGGAGGGCACCAGCGTGCGCGGCGGCGCGCTGGGGCATCTGCACGAGGGTGCGCTGCCCGACGCCGCCGCCGTCGACCGGGCCATCGACGCCGCGGTCGCCGCGGTGGCTGCCCGCCGCGGCGTGACGGTGGCGCTGCCGTCGTCCGGTGGCGGCGGTGGGGCGGTGAACGCGGCCGCTCTGGGCGAGTTCGCAGAGCAGATCACCGGCCGCGACGGGGTGTTGGCGTCGGCCGCACGCCTGGTGCTCGACCAGCTCGGACTGGGTGACCCGGGGACTGCGGCGCCGGGGGCGACCGACACCGAACTGATCGACCTGGTAAGCGCCGAACTCGGTGCGGACTGGCCGCGGTTGGTCGCGCCGGTTTTCGACGCCCGTAAGGCGGTGGTGTTCGACGACCGCTGGGCCAGCGCCCGCGAGGACCTGGTCAGGCTGTGGCTGGCCGGCGACGACGAGGTCGACGCCGACTGGGCGCGGCTGTCCGCCCGGTTCGAGGGCGCCGGCCACGTGGTGGCGACGCAGGCGACCTGGTGGCAGGGTAAGGCGCTGGCGGCCGGGCGCCAGATCCACGCCGCGCTGTACGCGCGCATCGCCGCCGGCGCGGAGAACCCCGGAAAAGGTTGCTACAGCGACGAAGTTGCGGTGGTGACCGGTGCGTCGAAAGGTTCGATCGCCGCGTCGGTGGTGGCACGGCTGCTGGACGGCGGGGCCACCGTGATCGTCACGACGTCGCGTCTCGACGACGAGCGGCTGGCGTTCTATCGCACGCTGTACCGCGACCACGCCCGCTTCCATGCGGCGCTATGGGTGGTGGCGGCGAACATGGCGTCCTACTCCGACATCGACGCGCTGGTCGACTGGGTGGGTAGCGAGCAAACTGAAAGCCTTGGGCCGCAGTCGATTCACATCAAAGACGCGCAAACGCCCACGCTGCTCTTCCCGTTCGCTGCGCCGCGGGTGGCCGGCGACCTGTCCGAGGCCGGTGCGCGCGCGGAAATCGAGATGAAGGTGCTGCTGTGGGCGGTGCAGCGGCTCGTCGGCGGGCTGTCGCGGATCGGCGCCCAACGCGACATCGCCTCGCGGCTGCACGTGGTGCTGCCCGGCTCACCCAACCGCGGCATGTTCGGCGGCGACGGCGCCTACGGCGAAGCCAAGTCGGCGCTGGACGCCGTCGTCTCCCGGTGGCACGCCGAGTCGTCGTGGGCGCAGCGGGTCAGCCTGGCGCATGCGTTGATCGGCTGGACCCGTGGCACCGGGCTGATGGGCCACAACGACGCTGTCGTCAGCGCCGTCGAAGATGCCGGTGTGACAACGTATTCCACCGACGAGATGGCCGCGATGCTGCTGGGGCTGTGCGACGTGGAGTCCAAGGCGGCCGCCGCGGGCGCGCCCATCACCGTGGACCTGACCGGCGGTCTGGGCGAGTCCGGCCTGGACGTGGCCGAACTGGCCGCCAAGGCCCGCGATGATCGGGCGGGAAGGACCGGCCGCGACGACGTCGACGACCCCACCGACGGCACCATCGCCGCGCTGCCGTCGCCGCCGCGAGGACACACCCCGGCACCGCCGCCGCACTGGGACGACCTCGACG
>NZ_JAVKSH010000078.1:16519-19156 GCF_039583805.1 Mycobacterium sp.
CGGCACCATCGCCGCGCTGCCGTCGCCGCCGCGAGGACACACCCCGGCACCGCCGCCGCACTGGGACGACCTCGACGTCGACCCCGCCGAGCTGGTGGTGATCGTCGGCGGCGCCGAACTCGGCCCGTACGGCTCGTCGCGCACCCGCTTCGAAATGGAGGTCTGCGACGAGCTGTCGGCGGCCGGCGTGCTGGAACTCGCCTGGACCACCGGGCTGGTCACGTGGGAAGACGACCCCCAACCGGGTTGGTACGACACGCAATCCGGTGAACTCGTCGACGAGGCCGAGCTGGTCGAGCGCTACCACGACGCGGTGGTGCAGCGCGTGGGCATTCGCGAGTTCGTCGACGACGGCGCGATCGACTCTGATCACGCAGCGCCGCTGCTGGTGAGCGTGTTCCTGGACAAGGACTTCACCTTCGCGGTGTCCAGCGAGGCTGACGCGCGGGCGTTCGTGCGGTTCGACCCGGAGCACACCGCCATCCGGCCGGTACCCGACTCCACCGACTGGCAGGTCACCCGCAAGGCCGGCACCGAGATCCGGGTGCCGCGCAAGACCAGGCTCAGCCGCACCGTCGGCGGGCAGATCCCGACCGGATTCGACCCGACGGTGTGGGGGATCACCCCGGACATGGCCGCCTCGATCGACCGGGTTGCGTTGTGGAACATCGTCGCCACCGTCGACGCGTTCATCTCTGCCGGGTTCACGCCCGCGGAGGTGATGCGCTACGTGCACCCCGCCATGGTGGCCAACACCCAGGGCACCGGCATGGGCGGCATGACCTCGATGCAGACCATGTACCACGGCAACCTCCTCGGCCGTACCAAACCAAACGACATCCTGCAAGAAGTTCTGCCTAATGTCGTTGCGGCGCATGTGGTTCAGTCGTACATCGGCAGCTACGGCGCGATGGTCCACCCGGTCGCCGCGTGCGCGACCGCGGCGGTGTCGGTGGAGGAAGGCGTCGACAAGATCCGGCTGGGCAAGGCCGAACTGGTGGTGGCCGGCGGATTCGACGACCTGACTCTGGAGGCTGTCATCGGCTTCGGCGACATGGCCGCCACCGCGGACACCGAGATGATGCGCGGCCGCGGCATCAGCGACGCGAAGTTCTCCCGGCCCAACGACCGGCGCCGGCTGGGCTTCGTCGAAGCACAGGGTGGCGGCACCGTCCTGCTGGCCCGCGGGGACCTGGCGGTCAGGATGGGACTGCCGGTGCTGGCGGTGGTCGCCTACGCGCAGTCGTTCGGGGACGGCGTGCACACCTCGATCCCGGCGCCCGGGCTGGGCGCGCTGGCCGCCGGCCGCGGCGGCAAGGACTCGCCCTTGGCCCGCTCGCTGGCTCGGCTCGGCGTGGCCGCCGACGACATCGCGGTGATCTCCAAGCACGACACCTCGACGCTGGCCAACGACCCCAACGAGACCGAACTGCATGAGCGCCTTGCTGATTCGCTGGGCCGATCGCCCGGCGCACCGCTGTTCGTCGTGTCGCAGAAGAGTCTGACCGGGCACTCCAAAGGCGGTGCGGCGGTCTTCCAGATGATGGGGTTGTGCCAGATCCTGCGCGACGGGGTCATCCCACCCAACCGCAGCCTGGACTGCGTCGACGACGAGCTGGCCGGCGCCGGGCACTTCGTGTGGGTGCGCGACACGCTGCGGCTCGGCGGGTTATTCCCGCTCAAAGCCGGGCTGGTGACGAGCCTCGGGTTCGGTCACGTGTCCGGGCTGATCGCGCTGGTGCACCCGCAGGCGTTTGTGGCCGCACTGGATCCGGGGCAGCGAGCCGAGTATCAGCGGCGCGCCAATTCCCGGCTGCTCGCCGGTCAGCGCCGGCTGGCCTCGGCCATCGCCGGTGGCCGGCCGCTCTACGAGCGGCCCGTAGGCCGCCGCTTCGGCCCTGCCGGGTCGGAGAAGCGCCAGGAAGCGGCGATGCTGCTGGATGCCGGGGGGCGGTTGGGCGACGACGACGTATACATCCGCTAGCCTCGCCAGGCTTAGGCCGCGGCGGCGACGATGCAGTCAGGGCACCTCCCGCTGGCGGGGGAGAGCGGCGCCATGAGCCGCGGCGGCGACGATGCAGTCGGGGCACCTCCCGCTTTGCGGGGGATGAAGCGATGAGGAGGAGCGGCGCCATGAGCATCGTCGGTGTGGGAATCGACGTGGTCTCCATTCCCGATTTCGCCGACCAGGTCGACCAGCCGGGCACGGTGTTCGCCGAGACATTCACACCGGGTGAGCGCCGCGACGCCTCGGACAAGAGCTCCTCGGCCGCGCGCCACCTGGCGGCGCGCTGGGCCGCGAAAGAGGCGGTGATCAAGGCATGGTCGGGTTCGCGGTTCGCGCAGCGGCCGGTGCTGCCGGAGGGAATTCACCGCGACATCGAAGTGGTCACCGACATGTGGGGACGACCACGAGTGCGGCTCACCGGGGCTATCGCCGAGCATCTCAAGGGCGTGATGATCCATGTGTCGCTGACCCACGAGGGAGACGTCGCCGCCGCGGTGGCCATCCTGGAGACCAGCTAGCCCTCGGCGCGAGCGTGGGTGTTTGTCCCCCGACACGCCGGCATCGACCCGCATTGTGCGCACCCTCGCGAGGTGCCTCACATGCACCGCAAACTAGCCTCGACGCCATGG
>NZ_JAVKSH010000079.1:0-14676 GCF_039583805.1 Mycobacterium sp.
TAGGTGTCCGACCGCGCCTCGTTGAGCGAGGCGTCGGCGTACCCGCGGCAGTAGTCCCACGTGACGTAGGCATCCGGCTCGGGGTCGTAGGCCGGCTCGTGCGGGCGGACGGTGCCGTCGACCAAAAGTTGCAACAGGTTGGCCCGCAACATGTCCCAGTCGTGGTAGTGGTCCTGCTGGCATTCGTCGCAACACACCACCAGACCGCGAATCCCCTTGTGCGCCAAAAGCGCCTCGTAGACAGCGAGGTCTGCGAGGTCGGCCTCGACCGCGATTTTTTCCTGCGAGTCGAGCGGCTGACCGGGCTCGACGTCGTCCAGCGCCGCCGACGGATCGCAGGGGTCGTCGGCGAAGGGATCGGGCGGCAAACCCGGCGGGAGATGGTCGCGCACGCCTACACAGTACGGTGCCGAACGTGCGCAGCGCCACCGGTTGAAGACCAGCGCCCACGCCGATCGGTGAGCCGATAGGATTAGGGCTCTCACTCCAAATGCGTATGGAGGGCCCCGGTAATGTCCCGTCTCGACGGCAGCGGCAACCTCACTGTCAGCTCCGACCCGCGTGTCGGCGGCTTTACCGACGACACGGTGCCCACCGGCGGCGACGACCCGCACAAGGTCGCGATGCTGGGGCTGACCTTCGACGACGTGTTGCTGCTGCCCGCCGCCTCCGACGTGGTGCCCGCCGCCGCGGACACCTCCAGCCGGCTGACCCGCAAGATCCGGCTTGAGGTGCCGTTGGTCAGCTCGGCGATGGACACCGTCACCGAGGCGCGGATGGCGATCGCGATGGCCCGCGCCGGCGGCATGGGTGTGCTGCACCGCAACCTGCCGGTCGCCGAGCAGGCCGGCCAGGTCGAGATGGTGAAGCGCTCCGAGGCCGGCATGGTCACCGATCCGGTCACCTGCCGACCGGACAACACGCTCGCCGAAGTCGACGCGCTGTGCGCCCGGTTCCGCATCTCCGGGCTGCCGGTGGTCGACAATTCCGGGGCGCTGCTGGGCATCATCACCAACCGGGACATGCGCTTCGAGGTCGACCAGTCCAAGCAGGTCGCCGAGGTGATGACGAAGGCCCCGCTGATCACCGCCCAGGAGGGTGTGTCCGCGGACGCGGCGCTGGGCCTGTTGCGCCGCCACAAGATCGAGAAGCTGCCGATCGTCGACGGCCGCGGCCGGCTGACCGGGCTGATCACCGTCAAGGATTTCGTCAAAACCGAGCAGCACCCCTACGCCACCAAGGACAGCGACGGCCGGCTGTTGGTGGGGGCCGCCGTCGGGGTCGGCGCCGACGCCTGGGTGCGGGCGATGACGCTGGCCGACGCCGGCGTCGACGTGCTGGTCGTGGACACCGCGCACGCGCACAACCGGCTGGTGCTCGACACGGTCGGCAAGCTCAAAGCCGAGGTGGGTGAGCGGGTGGAGGTGGTCGGCGGCAACGTCGCCACCCGGTCGGCGGCCGCGGCGCTGGTCGACGTCGGCGCCGACGCGGTCAAGGTCGGGGTGGGCCCGGGCTCGATCTGCACCACCCGGGTGGTGGCCGGGGTGGGGGCGCCGCAGATCACCGCGATCCTGGAAGCCGTCACGGTGTGCGCTCCGGCGGGGGTTCCGGTGATCGCCGACGGCGGGCTGCAGTACTCCGGGGACATCGCCAAGGCGCTGGCCGCCGGCGCGTCGACGGCCATGCTGGGGTCGCTGCTGGCCGGCACGGCCGAGGCGCCCGGCGAGCTGATCTTCGTCAACGGCAAGCAGTTCAAGAGCTATCGCGGCATGGGGTCGCTGGGCGCGATGCAGGGCAGAGGCTCGTCGGGAGGCGGGGGAAAGTCGTACTCCAAAGACCGCTACTTCGCCGACGACGCGCTCTCCGAGGACAAGCTGGTGCCGGAGGGCATCGAGGGCCGGGTGCCGTTCCGCGGCCCGCTGTCGTCGGTGATCCACCAGCTCACCGGCGGGCTGCGCGCGGCGATGGGCTACACCGGGTCGCCCACCATCGAGGCGCTGCAGCAGGCGCAGTTCGTGCGGATCACCGCCGCCGGCCTCAAGGAGAGCCACCCGCATGACGTCGCCATGACCGTCGAAGCGCCGAACTACTACGTGCGCTGACGGACGGGGATCCCGCATGCGTGACATGGTCGAGATCGGCATGGGCCGCACCGCCCGGCGCACCTACGAACTTGCCGACGTCAGCATCGTGCCGTCGCGGCGCACCCGCTCGTCGAAGGACGTGTCGACGGTCTGGCAGCTCGACGCGTACCGGTTCGAGATTCCCGTCGTCGCGCACCCCACCGACGCGCTGGTGTCGCCGGAGTTCGCCGTCGAGCTCGGACGCCTCGGCGGGCTGGGGGTGCTCAACGGCGAAGGGCTGATCGGCCGGCATGCCGACGTCGCGGCCAAGATCGCCCAGGTGGTGGAGGCCGCCGCCAAGGAACCCGAACCGTCGGCGGCGATCCGGCTGCTGCAGCAGCTGCATGCCGCGCCGCTGGACCCGGATCTGCTGGGCGCGGCGGTCGCCCGGATCCGGGACGGCGGGGTGACCGCGGCGGTGCGGGTCAGCCCGCAGAACGCGCAGGCGCTGACGCCGGTGCTGCTGGCCGCCGGCATCGACCTGTTGGTCATCCAGGGCACCATCGTGTCCGCCGAACGGGTGGCCTCCGATGGCGAGCCGCTCAACCTGAAGACCTTCATTTCCGAGCTCGACGTCCCGGTGGTCGTCGGTGGTGCGCTCGACCATCGCACCGCGCTGCACCTGATGCGCACCGGCGCGGCCGGCGTCGTCGTCGGCTACGGCTCCACCGCCGGGGTGACCACCACCGACGAGGTACTGGGTATTTCCGTGCCGATGGCCACCGCGATCGCCGACGCCGCCGCCGCGCGCCGGGAGTACCTCGACGAGACCGGTGGCCGCTACGTGCACGTGCTGGCCGACGGCGACATCCACACCTCGGGCGAGCTGGCCAAGGCCGTCGCGTGCGGCGCCGACGCGGTGGTGTTGGGCACACCGTTGGCCGCCGCCGCCGAGGCACTGGGCGACGGCTGGTTCTGGCCGGTTGCTGCCGCGCACCCGTCGCTGCCGCGGGGCGCGCTGCTGCAGGTCGCGACGGGCGAGCGGCCCACGCTGCGGCAGGTGCTCGCCGGCCCGTCCGACGACCCGTTCGGCTCGCTGAACCTGGTCGGCGGGCTGCGCCGGTCGATGGCCAAGGCCGGCTACTGCGACCTCAAGGAGTTCCAGAAGGTCGGCCTGAACGTCGGATCCTGAACCGTTGCGAGCAGCGTCAGACGCAGAGTTGCACGCGGGCCTGCTGCAAAGGCTGCCGGTACGTCGGAGCCGCAGCCACGGAATCGGCGCCATGTGTCGGATCGAAGCTACTCACCAATCCGCTCAGATCTGCACCCAGCGCGGGGTCAACGCTCGAGAAGGAGTTGATGATGGGGTCGAGGATCAGGTGGAGCTCGTCGGCGTGGGCCGGTGGCACGGTGGCCGGCGGGGTCAACCCGAAAGTCCAGAGCCGCCCCGGCAGAGGTACCCAGAGCGACCACACCGCGATGGCGACGCGGCCTCGCGGTGCGCTACCCATGGTGACGCTAGAGAAAGTCAAAGGTGACGGTCGACGTCCACACGTTGATGCAGGACGCGCACGACGTCGACGACGTCTTCGGCGGTCACCCGATAAAACGGCAGGTGTGACCCGGCGGGGAGCTTGCGATAGCCAGGGCGGATCTCGTCGCAGGCTCGGCCGATGTACGGGTTTGCCACAACATGGTCGATGGCGTGTTGAAGTTCGCGCAGGTACTCCTCGGCCCGGTCGACACCCCAACGGTCATGGGTGTAATCCCAGATCTGTTCCAGGTCTGCTTGTGCGGTGGGCGAGAGAAGGTATCGGCGGTTCACCGGCCGCGCGCGGCGTCGGCCCGTTTGCGGTCCAGGAAGGCGTCGAAGTCGAAGGGTGTCGAGGTGCCGCTGCGTTCGCCCGCCGCAAGAGCATCGCGTAGTGCCTGCAGCTGGGTTTCGCGATCCTCGAGCAGCCGCAACGCGGAGCGGACGACATCACTGGCGGACCGGTAGCGGCCCGCGGCGATCGCACCTTCGATGAAAGCGCTGTAATGCTCGTCGAGGCTGAAGGACGTATTCTTACCCATACACCCAGAATACCAACTGTTGGTACTATAACGGGAGCAGTGCGTTGCCTTCTCGGGGGGCGTGATAGCGATTCCCTCTCTGCTCGCCGTAGGCTAGCCCGGTGAAACCCGATTACGACGTCCTGATCATCGGTTCGGGTTTCGGGGGCAGCGTCACGGCGCTGCGGCTGACCGAAAAGGGCTACCGCGTCGGCGTGCTCGAGGCCGGCCGCCGCTTCTCCGACGAGGAATTCGCCAAGACCTCCTGGAACCTGCGTAAGTTCCTGTGGGCGCCGAAGCTGGGCTGCTACGGCATCCAACGAATTCACCTGCTACGCAACGTGATGATCCTGGCCGGCGCCGGGGTCGGCGGCGGATCGCTGAACTACGCCAACACGCTGTACGTGCCGCCGGAGCCGTTCTTCGCCGACCCGCAGTGGAGCCACATCACCGACTGGCGCGCCGAGCTGATGCCGCACTACGAGCAGGCGCAGCGGATGCTCGGCGTGGTCCGCAACCCGACCTTCACCGACTCCGACCGCATCATGAAAGAGGTGGCCGAGGACATGGGGGTGGGCGACACGTGGGTGCCCACCCCGGTCGGGGTGTTCTTCGGCCCGGGCGGCACCAAGACGCCGGGTGTGACGGTGCCCGACCCGTACTTCGGCGGGGCGGGCCCGGCCCGCACCGGCTGCATCGAGTGCGGCTCGTGCATGACCGGCTGCCGGCACGGCGCCAAGAACACACTGCTGAAGAACTACCTGGGGCTTGCGGAAAACGCTGGCGCGCAAGTCATTCCGATGACGACGGCGACCAGGATCAGCGAGCGTCCGGACGGCGTCTGGGAGGTGCGGACCGTGCGCACCGGACGCTGGGTGCGCCGCAAGAAACGCACGTTCACCGCCGCCCACGTGGTGCTGGCCGCCGGCACCTGGGGCACCCAGCGGCTGCTGTTCGCGATGCGCGACAGCGGCACGCTGCCCAAGCTGTCCGACCGGCTGGGCGTGTTGACCCGGACGAACTCCGAGTCGATCGTCGGCGCCGGCCGGTTACGGGTGTCGCCCGACCTGGACCTGACCCACGGGGTGGCGATCACGTCGTCGATCCACCCGACGCCGGACACCCATGTCGAGCCGTGCCGCTACGGCAAGGGCTCCAACGCGATGGGCCTGTTGCAGACCCTGATGACCGACGGCACCGGCCCCGGCGGCACCGATGTGCCCCGGTGGAAACAACTGCTGCGGGGCGGCGGCGCCGATCCGCGCGGCACCCTGCGGCTGCTCAATCCGCGTCGCTGGAGTGAGCGCACCATGATCGCGCTGGTGATGCAGAACCTGGACAACTCGATCACCACCTTCACCAAGCGCGGCACACTGGGCATCCGCTGGTTCTCCAGCAAACAGGGCCACGGCCAGCCCAACCCGACGTGGATTCCGGTCGGCAACGAGGTCACCCGCCGCATCGCCGCCAAGATCGACGGGGTGGCCGGCGGAACCTGGGGCGAGCTGTTCAACATCCCGCTGACCGCGCATTTCCTGGGTGGCGCGGTGATCGGCGAGGACCCCGGGCACGGCGTCGTCGACCCCTATCAGCGGGTGTACGGCTACCCGACGCTGTATGTCGCCGACGGAGCGGCCATCTCGGCGAACCTCGGGGTCAACCCGTCGTTGAGCATCACCGCGCAGGCCGAGCGGGCCGCGTCGCTGTGGCCGAACAAGGGCGAAGAAGACCTGCGGCCCCGCCAGGGCGAGCCGTATCGCCGGCTGCAGCCGATCGCGCCCGAGCATCCGGTGGTGCCGGCCGACGCGCCGGGTGCGCTGCAGTGGTTGCCGGGACCCGACCCGGTCAGCTCGGCGGGCTGACCGCACCGACCCGGGAGCGCACCGTGTGCCGGTGCGTCGGCTCCCGGCCGGGCGGCTGCTGCGGCGGCGGCAGCAGCGGCTGACGCGGCCGGACCGCAATCGTCGACGGCGCATCCGGGCTGAGGGTGAGGTCCTCGCCGGCGTGCCGGATGGTGAGCTCGCCGTCGGGCCCGTCCCGCAGCGTGTAGGTGACCTCGCAGTGGTCGGCGTCGACGGTCAGCCGGGCGCCCCTCCACCGCAGCCGGAATCGCAGCCGCACGATGCCGTCGGGCAGGTGCGGGTCGAGCGAGAGCACGCCCTCGTCGTCGCGCAGGCCGCCGAAGCCGGCCACCAGCGCGGTCCATGCGCCGGCCAGCGACGCCATGTGCAGGCCGTCGCGGGTGTTCTGGTGCAGGTCGCGAAGGTCGACCAGGGCGGCCTCGTAGGTGTAGTCATGGGCCAGTTCGAGGTGGCCCACCTTGGCGCACATCACCGCCTGGGTGCACGCCGACAGCGAGGAGTCACGCACCGTGCGCCGCTCGTAGTAGTCGACGTTGCGGGCCTCCTGTTCGGGCGTGAACGCGTGGCTCTGCCACTGCATCGCGAGCACCAGGTCGGCCTGCTTGATCACCTGCGCCGGGTACAGCCGCACGTAGGGCTCGTGCAGCAGTAACGGATACGTCGTGTTCGAGTCGAAGTCCCACTCCGCGAACCGGGTGAATCCCTCGCACTGTTCGTGCACACCCAGCTCGTCGTCGTAGGGAATGTGCACGGTGGCGGCCGCGTCGCGCCAGGCCGCCATCTCCTCGGTGGTGACGCCCATCGCGTGCGCCGCTTCGCCGTTCCGGGCGCACGCGTCGGCGGCCGCGACGAGGTTGTGTGCCGCCATCAAGTTGGTGAACACGTTGTCGCGGACGATCGCGGTGTACTCGTCGGGACCGGTGACGCCGTCCAGGTGCCACACGCCGTGGCGGTCGTGGTGCCCGAGTGACTTCCAGAGCCGGGCGGTTTCGATCAGTACCTCCAGGCCGCACTCCTGCTCCAGCGATTCGTCGCCGGTCACGATGCGGTACCGCTCGATGGCGACGGCGATGTCGGCGTTGATGTGGAAGGCCGCGGTCCCGGCCGGCCAGTAGGCCGAGCATTCGTGGCCGCGGATCGTGCGCCAGGGAAAGCTGGCGCCCTGCAGACCGAGTTCGGCGGCGCGGTCCCTGGCCAGGTTCAGCGTCGAGGCCCGCCACCGCAGCGCGTCGGCGGCCGCGTGGGGTGCGGTGTAGGTGAGGACCGGCAGCACGAATCCGTCGGTGTCCCAGAACACGTGGCCGTCGTAACCGGTGCCGGTCAGCCCCTTGCTGGCGATGCCGCGCCGCTCGGCGCGCGCGCTGGCCTGCAGCAGGTGGAAGAGCCCGAACCGCACCGCCTGCTGAGAGTCGGGGTCGCCCTCCACCTCGACGTCCGCGCTGTCCCAGAACTTGTCGAGATAGTCGCGCTGGGCGTCCAGCAGTCCCTGCCAGCCGCTGTACCGGGCACCGGTCAGCGCGGCCGCGGCCTGGTCGCGCAGCGCGGGGCGGGAGCGCAGGCTCGACCACCCGTAGGCCAAATACTTGACGACGCGCAGCTTCTGGCCCGGGCGAAGCCCGCAGATCACCGTGGTGCGCGCCACGTCTTTGCGCGCGTCGGTGGACACCTCCACCCGACCGGGCACGTCGATCTCGTGGTCCATCGCGGCGGCCATCATCAGCGCGCTGGCTTTCGTCCGGTGCATCAGCAGCGCGCCGTGGCCGATCTGCTCGTGTTCGACGGCCTCCAACGGGTGCTCCAAGATGGCGGCAACCCGCGGGTCGCCGGATGTTTCCGGCTGGTCCTCGTTGGTGACGAGTTCGGATTGCACTGTGACGCGGACGAATTCGTCGAGCGCTTCGACCACGTACTCGATGGCGGCGACACCGCGCTGGACCAGCGACACCAGCCGGGTCGAGACGAGTCTCACCTGCTTGCCCGCCGGCGAGCGCCAGTGCGCAGTGCGGGTCAGTGTCCCGGCGCGCAGGTCGAGAACCCGCTCGTGGGAGATCAGTTCGCCGTAGCGGACGTCGAACGGTTCGTCGTCGACGAACAGCCGGATGATCTTGCCGTTGGTGACGTCGACGACGGTCTGGCCGGCTTCGGGATAGCCGTATCCGGCCTCGGCGTAAGGCAGCGGCCGGACTTCGTAGAACGAGTTGAGATAGGTGCCGGGCAGGCCGTAGGGCTCGCCCTCGTCGAGGTTGCCGCGCAACCCGATGTGTCCGTTGGACAACGCGAACAGCGACTCCGACTGCGCCAGCAGGTTCAGGTCGAGCCGGGTCTCCCGCACCTGCCAGGGTTCGACGGGAAAGGCGTCCTCGGTGATCATGACAGCAGATCGGCGAGGTCGGTGACGACGACGTCGGCGCCGTTGCGGCGCAAATCCTCGGCCTGGCCCACCCGGTCGACGCCCACCACGAAGCCGAACTTTCCGGCGTGACCGGCTGCTACACCGGAGAGGGCGTCTTCGAACACCGCGGCCTCCCCGGGGTCGACGTTGAGCAGGCGCGCGGCCCGCAGGAACGAGTCGGGGGCCGGCTTGCCGGCGATGTGTTCCTCGCGCAGGGTGACGCCGTCGACGCGCTGCTCGATGAATCGGTCGAGGCCGGTGAGCTTCAGCACGTCGCGGGTGTTGGCGCTGGCCGACACCACGGCGACGGACATGCCGGCGGCGGTGACCGCCTCCAGGTAGCGGCGCGAGCCGTCGAACACGTCGACGCCGTCGCGGTGCAGGGTCTGCTGGAACATGTCGTTCTTGCGTTTACCCAGGCCATACACCGTCTCGGCGTCCGGCGGGTCGTCGGGTCCGCCGTCGGGCAGTTCGATGCCGCGGCTTTCCAGAAACGACCGGACGCCGTCCTCACGCTTCTTGCCGTCCACGTACCGGCGGTAGTCGCCGACCGGGTCGAACGGGACGAACGTCTCGCCGGTGCGCTCGGCCCGCTCCTTGAGGTACGCGTCGAACGCCGCCGCCCAGGCCTTGGTGTGCACGCTCGCGGTGTCGGTGAGCACACCGTCGAGGTCGAACAGACAGGCATGCACTGTCTCGGGTAGACCCAGCACAGCGGACCTCGCTTTCAGTGATGGCCGGCTGTCGGGAACGTTACACTGCGAGCGTGTTCAGAGGCGCCCCGCTGACCACCCGGCTGCGGTGGCCGTGCACGTCGATCGGGATGTCGCCCGTCAACGTGACCCGGTGCATCAGCCGCTGTTGGTCGTCGTAGTCGTCGACGGCGCGGTGCTGGGTGGCTCGGTTGTCCCAGATCGCGACGTCGCCGGCTTCCCAGTCCCATCGAATCGTGTTCTCGGGGATAGTGATTCGCCGTTGCAGCAGTTCCAGCAGCACCTGGGACTCGTACGGCTCGAGTCCGGCGAAACCGCGCACGAAATCGCCGGCCACCAGGGTCCGTTCCCCGGTCTCGGGATGCACCCGCACCACCGGATGCTCGGTGCGGAAGTCCGGCTTCTCGAATACCGCTCGGAATGACCGTTGTTCATCTGTCGCGGCGACGGCCGGCGCGGCGACGTAGTCGAACCGGTTGCTGTGCAACGCCCAGAGGTTTTCGGCGAGGTGCTTGAGCGGCTCCGGCAGCCCCGCGTAGGCCGCGGCCGTCGACGCCCACAGCGTGGATCCGCCGTAGCGGGGCAGGGTGACGGCGCGCAGGATCGACGCGGCGGGATAGTCGGCGACGAACGTCACGTCGGTGTGCCAGCGGTTGGCCGTGCCGTAGTCGGAGTTGATCGGGGTGATGACGGGGGCGTTGTCGTCGCGCACCGCCGGGTGGGCGATCGGGGTGCCCAGCAGGGCGGCGAACGCCTGCTGGCCGGCGTCGTCGAGGTGGTGCTGGCCGCGGAAGAAGATCACTTTATGGCGGAGCAGGGCGTGACGGATCGCCTGGACCGTGGCGGGGTCGAGGTCATCGCCGAGGCGGACGCCGTCGACGCGGGCGCCGATGCGGCTGGTCAACTGTGTGACGGCCGGCTTGTTTTTCGCTGAAGCCGTCGAATGGGTCGTCATTGCAAGGATCCTCTCCATACAGGTGTAGTCAGATGACTACACCGACGTTGTACGCTACTGTAGTCAAATGACTACACGCGCGTCAAGGACGGATCGGCTGCCCGTCGGCCGCGAAGAGGCGGGCGAGGCGATCCTGACGGCGGCCGCCGAGCTGTTCGCCGAGCGCGGTCCGGCCGCAACCTCGATCCGCGACATCGCCGCCCGGTCGAAGGTCAACCACGGGCTGGTGTTCCGCCACTTCGGCACCAAGGAGCAGTTGGTCGGGGCGGTGCTGGACTACCTGGGGATGAACCTGACCGGGCTGTTGGAGGCCGGGGCGCCCGCCGAGGATGTCGAAGCCGCGCTGGACCGGCAACTGCGGGTGATGGCGCGGACCCTGCTCGACGGGTATCCGGCGGGGCGGTTGCAGAGCCGGTTTCCCAACGTCGCGCCGTTGCTCGACCAGGTGCGCCCGCGCCACGACAGTGAGCTCGGCGCGCGACTGGCCGTCGCCAACGCGTTGGCGTTCCAGGTGGGCTGGCGGCTGTTCGAGCCGCTGTTACGTTCCGCGGTCGGCATCGACGACATGACCGACGCCGACTTACGCCGCGCCGTGGATGCCGAGCGGGCCCGGATCGTCGAGCCGCACTGATTCGCGGCGCCGGGGCACGTCACCTTCGACGGCGATCCCGACACCGTCGACGCATCGCGCGGGGCGTTTTCGCGGTGGGTGCCGCGAACCGGTTGTCCGCCGCCGGTCACCACGCCGCCGGTCATTACCCGCCGGTCATTACACTGTCGGGGTGCCGTCAGCCTTGCCCCGACCGGTGTTGGTCGTCGATTTCGGCGCGCAGTACGCCCAGCTGATCGCCCGCCGGGTCCGGGAGGCCCGGGTGTATTCGGAGGTCGTCCCGCACACCGCCACGGTCCAGCAGATCAAGGCCCGCGATCCGCTGGCGTTGGTGTTATCCGGCGGCCCGGCCAGTGTGTACGCCGACGGCGCGCCCCAGCTCGATCCGGCGCTGTTCGACCTGGATGTGCCGGTGTTGGGAATCTGCTACGGCTTCCAGGCCATGGCGCAGGCTCTCGGCGGTTCGGTCGAACGAACCGGCACCAGTGAGTACGGTCGGACTGAGCTGAAATCCGTTGGTGGAAAGCTGCATTCGGGGCTGCCGGAAACCCAGCCGGTGTGGATGAGTCACGGCGACGCGGTCACCGCGGCGCCGCCGGGATTCACGGTGGTGGCCGGCACGGCGGGCTCGCCGGTCGCCGCGTTCGAGGACCGGGACCGCCGTCTCGCCGGGGTCCAGTACCACCCGGAGGTGGTGCACACCGCGTACGGCCAACAGGTGCTGAGCCGGTTCCTGCACGACTTCGCCGGCATCGGCTCGCAATGGACACCCGCCAACATCGCCGAATCGCTCGTCGAACAGGTCCGCAATCAGATCGGTGACGGCCACGCGATCTGCGGGCTGTCTGGCGGGGTGGATTCCGCGGTGGCCGCCGCGCTGGTGCAGCGCGCCATCGGGGATCGGCTGACCTGTGTGTTCGTCGACCACGGGTTGCTGCGCGCCGGCGAACGTGACCAGGTGCAGCGCGATTTCGTCGCCGCCACCGGCGCCCGGCTGGTCACCGTCGACGCGGCGGAGACGTTCCTCGACGCGCTGTCGGGGGTGTCCAACCCCGAGGGCAAGCGCAAGATCATCGGCCGGCAGTTCATCCGGGCTTTCGAGGGTGCCGTACGGGATGCCCTGAAAGACACGGAGAGCAATCACATCGAGTTCCTTGTGCAGGGCACGCTGTACCCGGACGTGGTGGAGTCCGGCGGCGGCGCCGGCGCGGCGAACATCAAGAGCCACCACAACGTCGGCGGACTGCCCGGCGATCTGAAGTTCACCCTCGTCGAACCGCTGCGGCTGCTGTTCAAAGACGAGGTGCGCGCGGTCGGCCGCGAACTGGGTCTGCCGGAGCAAATCGTTGCGCGCCAACCCTTTCCGGGACCCGGACTGGGTATCCGGATCGTCGGCGAGGTCACCGCGGCACGGCTGGACACGCTGCGGCGTGCCGACGCGATAGTCCGCGAGGAACTGACGGCGGCGGGCCTGGACCACCAGATCTGGCAGTGCCCGGTGGTGCTGCTGGCCGACATCCGCTCGGTGGGCGTGCAGGGCGACGGCCGCACCTACGGGCACCCGATCGTGCTGCGGCCGGTTTCCAGCGAGGACGCCATGACCGCCGACTGGACCCGGGTGCCCTATGACGTGCTGGAGCGCATCTCGACGCGGATCACCAACGAGGTGCCCGAGGTCAACCGGGTGGTGCTGGACGTCACCAGCAAACCGCCCGGCACCATCGAATGGGAGTAGCGGGAGTAACCGCCCGGTGCGGGGCGGGGAAACAGAAACGCCGCACGTCAGTGATCGATGGTCAGTCGTCGACGGTCAGTCGTCGACGGTCAGTCGTCGAAGGTCAGTCGTCGAAGACTGTCGTGCCGACACCGATGGGGCTGTTGGAGATGTACACGGGGTATTGCGAGAAGGGGATGCTCCCAGTGTTCAGCAGGTCTTCTGAGGTCACCGTCGGGCCGTCGGTCGCGGTCGTCGTGTAGGAGTACAGCGGCTGACCGCTGCTGGTGTCGACCGAGATGAGGGTCCCCGCCGGAACGGTTCCGGGGCCTCCGACCACCGATGCGGGGATGGTTCCGTAGACCCCGCCGGAATCGATTGCCCCGGTGACTGTGACAGGGGTCCCGCCATCGATGCTGACCTCCAACGAGGTGATCGGCGCTCCGCTGACCGAGACGAGCGGTGTCAGCGGGTTGGGCCCGAACTGCAGCACACCCTGGGATTCGTCGATGAGCACACCCGCACTGAGGTCGCCCGGTAACGCGGTGGTCACGATGCTGGGCCCCGGCCCTTCGGCATTCGGCCCGATACCCAAGACGCCGACCACCCCGTCGGCGGCCACGTAGTGCTGGAACGATTCCGGTGAGGCCGAAGTCGGCACGTCGATGCTGGTCGGCGCGGTGACGATGCCGTTTCCGAAGTTCACCGTCGCTTGATACGTGGTGTAGTCGTAGGTCAGCCCGCCGCTGTAACCGCTGACACCGTATCCGGTGGGGGCGCCGAGGTTCTGTGTTCCGATGTCGTGCAGTGGGATCACAAGACCGGAGGATCCGGTGTCGACCAGCACAGGCACCCGCGGACCGTCGTCCACCGAGATGTAGACCACCGGTTCGGTTCCGTCTATCACCTGCAGCGAAACGGCGTCCGGGCTCTCCGCTCCCTGGACGCCGTGGGCCCCGACGTAGCCCAACAGCAACCCGCCGAGCCCGCCGGCGCCGCCGGCGCCGCCGTCGGCCCCGCCCAGACCGCCGGCACCGCCGTTACCGATCAGGCCCGCATCACCGCCGGGACCGCCGGCACCGCTGCCGTAGCCTGCACCGCCGGCACCGCCGTCGCCGAAGAGGATCCCACCGGGTCCGCCGGCCCCGCCGGTGGGATCGTCGGGCACTCCGGGGGCTCCGGGAGCACCGTTGCCGATCAGGTCACGCCCGAACAACAACAGGGCGGGCGCGTTGATGGACTGGTCGTAGAACTGGCCCAGCGGGCTGGTGATCCAGTCTTCGCCGAGCTCGTAAATCACCGGGTAGACGGCAGCCTCGATCGGGCCGGCGATAACCGAAGCCGGATTGGCCGCAGCGTGCAGCACGGACGTGAGGTCCGCGGTTGCGGACGGCAGCGGGCTCGGGTCGATCGGCAGCGATGGCAGTGCCACCAGGGGATCGGTCGACCACAGGCTGCTCAGATCCGAGCCGGGATCAAGGGGTGCGGCCGCGAGTGCCTCGCTCGTCACGTTCACGATGTTCTGGACAACCGGGTCGAGGACCGCGTCGATGATGTCGGCCCCGGCGGGGGATGCGCTAAGCACCGGGCCGGTTGTCATCGTGGCCGCGGCCAGAAATGCCCCGCCGGTCATGCTCGTAGCTACCCTGCGACGACACCGACGTACCGGGGTGGCAGGCGGCCGACTGTCGCCCGCGGTGATGGCGCAACGGCTCATGGCGTGTGCTTCCCGGAAATCGGTTCCCGGTGTTGCACATTACCAGTCGCCGGTCGCGGAGTGGCGGAGGTCGTGATCCGCGTTGTCGATGTCCGGGGTGCATCTGATCGTCAAGTCCCCGACGCCGTCGGTTCGGTCCTCTTGACGGTTGTCGGTGGGCAGGTGTTGACTCGACTGTATCGAACATTCTTTCGAAAATAGCGAGGGACACGCTGGGAGGGGCTATGACGGCGGCTGCAGTCGACGACCGCGTCAAGCAGCTGACACTGCTGCGCCGGCAGATGGCGGCGGTGTCGCAGAAGGCCGGTGCCGAGGGCCTGGTAACGCAGACGCAAGCCTGGTTGCCGGTCCCGCCGGCGCTGGCCGAGGTGCTGCCCGCCGGGTTGCCGCGGGGAACGGTGGCGGTGCTCTCGGGTGCCCGGTCGCTGGCGCTGGGCATGGTGGCCGCGGTGACGGCCGCCGGCGAGAACGCAGCTATCGTCGGCCAGCCGGACATCGGGCTGCTTGCCGCTGTGGAGATGGGCGCGGATCTGAGCCGGCTGGCGGTGATCCCGGATCCCGGCGCCGATCCGGTCGAGGTGGCCGCGGTGCTCGTCGA
>NZ_JAVKSH010000079.1:14776-18768 GCF_039583805.1 Mycobacterium sp.
GTGGCCGCCGACGCCGACCGCGACGCCCGGTTTTTCGAAGGGGTGCTCGCCGCGGTCGACGACCTGGTGCCCCGCGCCGAGGTGCTGCGGCCGGGGCTGGTGGTGGTACCGGTGCGCGGGGCGGCCCGCTTTTTCGGGTCCGAGGAGGCGGCGGCCGAGCGGCTGATCGACGCGGTGGCCGCGGCCGGCGCCGAGTGTCAGGTCGGGATCGCCGACCGGTTGTCCACCGCGGTCTTCGCCGCCCGCGCGGGCCGCATCGTGGAGCCGGGCGCCGACGCGCGGTTTTTGTCGGCGTTGTCGATCCGCCAACTCGCCACCGAGCCCAGCTTGTCCGGTCCGGGCCGCGAAGAACTCACCGATCTGTTGTGGCGGTTGGGGATTCGCAGCATCGGGCAGTTCGCCGCGCTGTCGTGCACCGATGTGGCGTCACGGTTCGGCGCCGACGCGGTGACCGCGCACCGGTTCGCCCGCGGCGAACCGGAACGCGGGCCATCCGGGCGGGCGCCGCCGCCGGAACTCGACGCCGTACTGCATCCCGACCCCCCGATCGATCGGGTCGACGCCGCAGCCTTCGCCGGGCGTTCGCTGGCTGCCACGTTGCATCAGAGGTTGCTGGCCGCCGGGGTGGGCTGCACCCGGCTGGCCATCCACGCCGTCACCGCGAACGACGAAGAGCTGCAACGGGTGTGGCGTTGCGCCGAGCCGTTGACCGAGGATGCCACCGCCGATCGGGTGCGCTGGCAACTGGACGGCTGGTTGCACCAGCGGACCGCCGAAGAGCGACCCACCGCCCCGGTGACGTCGCTGCGCCTGCAGGCGGTGGAGGTGGTGTCCGCATCAGGGGGCCTACAGCTGCCGCTGTGGGGCGGTCTCGGCGACGACGACCGGCTACGCGCCCGCCGGGCGCTGGTGCGGGTGCAGGGCCTGCTCGGCCCGGAGGCGGTGCAGGTGCCGGTGCTGTCCGGCGGTCGCGGCCCGGCCGAACGCATCACGCTGACGCCGCTGGGCGACGAGCCGGTGCCACGGGCCGACCCGCGTCAGCCCTGGCCGGGTCAACTGCCCGAGCCCTCACCGACGGTGCTGCTCGACGATCCGGTGGAAGTGCTTGACGCCCAGGGTAATCCGATACGGGTGACCAGCCGGGGCATGTTCTCCGCGGATCCGGCGCAGGTGGACGGCGCCGGTCACCGTGGTCGGCTGCTCTGGTGGGCCGGTCCGTGGCCGGTCGACGAACGCTGGTGGGATCCCGAGCATACCGGGGGCCGCACCGCCCGGGCGCAGGTGCTGCTGGAGGGCGAGTGTGCGCTGCTGCTGTGCTACCGCCACCGGCGCTGGTACCTCGAAGGCCGCTACGAGTGACCGCACTCGCACCGAGCGAGAACCTACGGCGAAAAAACCTTGAATCCGCCCGCGAGAATCCCGCCGCCAGTACACGTCCGGCGCGGACGACGGTTCAGTCAAGTCCGCGCGCGAACAGCCCGACCCGGTCGACGAACCGGTCGAAGAACGCCGCCGGATCGACGTCGACGCCGATGAGCGCGTTCGGTTCTCGACGTCCCGACCAGTCGGTGACCGTCATGCCGCGCGTCAGGGTCCCGGCCAGCTCGACATCCACCGCCGCCGGACGGGTCGCCACCAGATCCGGATCCAGCGCGACGGCAGCCGCCAGTGGATCATGCAGATGCGCCAGATATCCGTGCCCGTTGTCGCGATAGGCCTCCAGGTAGAACCGCATCGCGTCCTCGATCACCCGGATCAGCGGATTGGACGCCGACGAGCGGGTGCCCCGCTCGTCGTCAGCGCTCATCACCGTTGTCGTCGACCCCGCCGCGGCCGCCAACCTCACCAGGACCTGCGGTGTCATCGCCACGTTGCGGGTCAGGTCCAAGCCACACAGGATCGGGGCCTTACCCGACGCCGCCGCCCAGGCCGTCAGCACCGCGGCCGCCGCCTCGGGGTCCACGCTGATGTTCCATTCGGCCACCGGCGTGGTGTTGCCGCGGTGATCGTAGGAGCCACCCATGACCACCAGCCGGCGCAGCAGCGTCGGCAGCGCGGGTTCGGCCTCCAACGCCAGCGCCAGATTCGTCAACGGGCCGGTGGCCACGCCGATCAGCTCGCCGGGAAAGGCGTGTGCCGCGCGTACCCAGGCGCTCGCGGCGTCGTAGCCGGTCAGCCGACGGTCGGTCGACGGCAGGTCCGCATACCCCATGCCGCGGGGACCGTGGACTTGTGAAGGTGTGCGCATCGGGCCGGTCAGGGTGCCGTCCGCACCCTTGGACACCGGTACGCCGGTGATCCCGCACAGTGCGAGCAAACCGAGGTTATTCGCGCAAACCTGTTGTACCGCAACGTTTCCCCCGGTCGAGGCGATACCGACCAACTCGGCGTCCGGGCTGGCCAGCAGGTACACCAACGCCAGCGCGTCGTCGACGCCGGTGTCCACATCGGCGAAAACGGGGAGTGCGGCTCCGGCGGCTGCGCTCACCGCGGCAACGATACCGGGATCGGCGATCACGCCGTCACGGTGACCACACCGCCCGGGCTGCTCACGACGAGATAACCTCGCACCCCGACGATGCGCAGGCGCTGTGCGCCGATCGTGCCGTCGGGTCGGTCAGAAGTTGAAGTTGCGGATGCCGTCCCAGTCGACCAGTCGCCATCCCGTCGTCGGGCTGCCGGTGATCACCACCCGCGCCATGTTGGGCAGCGGATGCTTGGTTGCCAGGCCGTCGTTGGGGTTTTTGACATTCATCAGCGTCCAGTAGGCGATCGCGACGCCGTGCGAGAACGCGATGGGCTTTTTGTCGCCGCTCTCGTAGATCTTCTGGACTGCGGCGCTGAACTGGTTGTTGAACTGTGTGCCGTCGATCGATCCCGGGATGGCTTCGCGGCGGTCGCCCCTGAGCCAGCCGGCCGGCGCCAGCAGATACGTCAGGTCGGCCCTGTCCGTGCGTGTGCCGTTGAACCAGCCGGCGTTGATTTCCCGCAGGCCGGGCAGGATTTCGACCTGCTTGCCGAGGTCGTGGGCCAACGGGGCGGCGGTCTGCTGGGCGCGCAGCATGGTGGAGGCGTAGACGCCGTCGTAGCCGTTGCGGGCCAGCTGGCGGGCGCCCTGCTCGGCCTGGACGCGGCCTTGCTCGGTGAGACCCGGCCCCGGCACGTCGGTGTTGATGAGTCCCTCGGCGTTGGCCTCGGACTCGGCGTGCCGGACGAAGGTGATGGTGATGGCACGCACGTGCGGCGTCGACGAGCAGGCGCCGACGACGGCCGCCGCGGCCAGGACGGCCAGTGCCTTGGAGATGAGTCTGCGGTTGGGCATGGGGATAGCCTGCCTTGCCGACGGCGTTCGCGTGACGCATTTGCCGCGGTTGGCCACAGCCGACCCTGGCTCCCGCCGGCGCCGTGGGCCCGGCATCAACTCAAACCCACGCTCGGTCAACGCATGCCTTACGGGCTTCCAACATTGGACAGTCGCCTTCATCACCACCTTGGATGACTCGATTTTCGGTCAGCCAGTCCGCAAACTGCGCGAGCTCGCCGGCGAACGCCCGAAACGTCACCACCTCCGACACCCGCTTGCGCCGACGACCCGGAAAACGGGGATACCCAACCACCTCTAATTTATCGATATCGATTCCGGCGCGACGGGACACGACGACATCCACCGTCAAATATCCATCCGCTCAACCCACTTCAAGAAGATCACGCTGATCGACGGCATGCGCGCCGAGGGTTCCTTCGAGGCCGCTCGGGAACGTCTCACGAACGCCGCCCGAGAGATCGCCGACCGGATCAGCGCCGCCGTGCCCGGCCAAAGCTGGAAATTGAACGACCACTCCTACGGGCGAGACGCTTACAGAGACGGATCGCTATGCGAAAACTTGGACCCCGATATCGCGCGGCGGCCGGAAGCCAAGCGTATTGACTTCGGCCACACGTTCTCTGCGTCGGAGTTCAAGACCGCTGCCGATATCGTGCGTCAGGAAGCT
>NZ_JAVKSH010000080.1:0-18484 GCF_039583805.1 Mycobacterium sp.
CCTAGTTCGACCTCCCCGAGCGTGAAGCCAGGTTCACGGTCGCACACTGAGCGTGAACCTAGCTTCACGTTCGAGCGGTCAGCTAGACCCGCTCGAGGTAGAAGTAGAAGTACCGACCGTTATCGACGACGCCCTTGCCGTTCATGATGCCCATCACGGCGTTGTCGTCGATCCTCTTGAAGTGATCGTGTACCGGCTGCCCGTCGTAGACCATCGTCGCGGTGACCTCGCCGCGGAACTCCTCCAGCCAGAGGCTGGCCTCGCCCTTGCCCATCTTGACGTTGGAGAAGCGGTTGCCGTCGTCGTCCAGGCACACCAGCGGCTGCACATCGGTAACCGAGTTGAAGGTCTTGCCGAACCAGCGGGCCTTATCCAGTTGCCCGTTCATCCGGTGGCCGGTGACGAATTCGCCGCCCTTCCATTCGCCGAACATGTCATCGACGCTCGCCGGCGCCAAACCCGCCCAGTAGTCGTCGAGCTCGACGTCTTCGATGATGCCGGTGCGCTCCGTGAATTCGGTGAACTTCGTGCGCGCCGAGTCGTAATTCATGATATCCATCCTTTCGCGAACCGCAGCAGCGCGTCGTTTTCGTCCGGTGCGCCGATCGTGACGCGCACACCGTCGCTGCCATACGGCCGGACCACGATCCCCGCCGCGGCGGCCTCTGCCACGAAATCCGCCGTTCGTTCGGCGAGTGGCAGCCAGACGAAGTTGGTCTGCGACGGCGGCACCGCGAATCCCGCGGCGCGCAGCGCCGTGGCCACCCGGGTGCGCTCGGCGGTCACCGCATCGGTTCGGGCCAGCAGCTCCTCGGCGGCGTCCAGCGAGGCGATCGCCGCTGCCTGCGAGACGTTGGTGGTGGTGAACGGCACCGCGACCTTGTTCAGCGCGGTGATCACCTGCGGGTCGCCGACCGCATAGCCCACCCGCAGGCCGGCCAGCCCGTAGGCTTTCGAAAACGTCCGCAGCACAACGACATTGGCAAACGAACTGACCAACCCCAGACTGTCGGGCGCCATGCCGTCGCGGACGTACTCCACGTAGGCCTCGTCGATGGCGATCAGAACCTGCGACGGCACCGCCGCGACGAACCGGGCCAGGTCGTCCGGGTGGACGACGGTGGACGTCGGGTTGTTGGGGTTGCAGATGAAGATCAGCCGGGTCCGTTCGGTGACCGCGGCGAGTATCGCGTCGAGGTCGAACGTGTGCTCCCGCAGCGGGACGTGGACGGGAACGGCGCCGGCCACCCGGACCTGTAGGGGATACATCTCGAAACTGCGCCACCCGAACAGCACCTCGTCGCCGACCGAGGCGGTGGCCGCGACGAGTCGTTGGCACAGGCTCACCGAACCGCACCCGACGGCGATGTGCTCCGCAGCCAGCGTGCCGCCGCCCAGGTGCTGCGCCAACCGCGACCTGAGCTCGGTGTTGTGGTTGTCGGGGTAGCGGTTGACGTCCGCGGCGGCCCGCTCGATCGCCGCCTGCACGCCGGGCAGCGGCCCGTGCACGGTTTCGTTGCTGGCGAGCTTGATCGCACCCTCGATCGTCTTGCCCTCGACGTAGACCGGCAGCTCGGCCAGCTCGGGGCGCAGGTGCGCGGTCACTTCGACAGGATATGTTTGCGCGCTGTACGCTGTGCTGCGCGGCAGCCCCCGGGCTTCCGCGAGGGTCCGGTACCCTCAGGAAATCCGAGGAGGCGTGCCAGAGCGGCCGAATGGGACTCACTGCTAATGAGTTGTCCTCTTAAACGGGGACCGGAGGTTCAAATCCTCTCGCCTCCGCCACCGCGACAACCGAACACAAGCGCCCGTAGCTCAACGGATAGAGCATCTGACTACGGATCAGAAGGTTGGGAGTTCGAATCTCTTCGGGCGCGCTCGTAACCAGCCCACAGGTGTTCCCTGACTATCAGACGCCCGGACAGTTGTCACGGATCGGCGCAACTCGTGCCGAATTCTGCGCGCCGCCGGCCGCGCGTCAGCCTGCGAGTACACGTACGTTCGCATCGGGCAGGCCACGTCGGCGCGGCCGAACCGGGCCGCGATCACCTCGGCCGGGACGCCCGTCGGCTGCACCGTGGTGACTCAGGTTTGCCGAGGGTCGCGCAACCGGATCCGGGGCACACCGCGGCGACCACCATGGTGCATCGACCCTGGTGTGCAGTGCGTCGCTGCGGAGCAGTGCGCGATTCGGTAGTGGATGGGCTGAGAAACCCGGACACCACGACGCCGCTACCGTGCCCAGCGCCGATCGCGCCCTCGCCGATTGGCGCTCGACGCTGCAGACCACTAAGTTTCCTCAGGTGATGTTCTCAGCTGCTGGTGCGGTCGCGCGGTGGATCGCCCCTTTCCTGACGGTTGCGACGGTTGCGGCCGTTGCCGGCATGGGCCATCCTGCCGACCCGGTGCAGGTCGGTCCCGCTCCGGCGGTGCGTTTGGCCGACGAGGTCAACCCGTTTGCCGGCATGCCCCTCTACGTCAACCCCAACTCGGCGGCCATGCGCGCCGCGCAACATGCCGATCCGCCGAGTCCCGAGCTGACCGCCATCGCCAGCACCCCGCAGGCGTACTGGATCGTCCCGGGCTCCTCGGCGGCTACAGTCGCGAAGTACACCGGCGACGCGCAGGATGCCGGCGCCCTCCCTGTTCTGACGCTGTACGGAATCCCGCACCGCGACTGCGGCAGCTTCGCTGCGGGTGGTTTTTCGACGGCCGACGACTACCGCGCGTGGATCGACGGCATCGCATCCGACGTGGGCGCTTCGCAGACGGCGATCATCCTCGAACCCGACGCACTCGCCATGGCCGACTGCCTGTCGCCCGGCCAGCGCAAAGAACGCTTCGGCTTGATTAGCTACGCCGTCGACACGCTGACGCGCAATCCGGGCACGGCCGTGTACATCGACGGTGGTCACTTGCGCTGGCATAGCGCCGAAGACATGGCCGCCAGGCTCAACGAGGCGGGTGTCGCGCGTGCGCGGGGTTTCAGCCTCAACACAGCGAACTTCTTCACCACCGAGGACGAAATCGGTTACGGCGAGGCGATTTCGGCGCTCACGAACGGCTCGCACTACGTCATCGACACGTCGCGCAACGGCGCCGGACCGGCACCGGAGTCCGCGCTCAGCTGGTGCAACCCCAGCGGCCGGGCACTGGGCACTGCGCCCACCGCGGCTACCGGCGGCGCGCACTCCGACGCCTACTTGTGGATCAAACGTCCCGGTGAATCCGACGGGACATGCGGCAAAGGTGATCCACCGGCGGGCACCTTCGTGAATCAGTACGCCATCGATCTGGCCCGCAACGCGGGCCAGTAGGGGGCTCGCGCCGAGCCGCGCGGTCGGCAGGTGTCAGCGTCTGGGGACGCGGCGCGTTAGCGGCCTCGGTGGGGCGACGCCGGACTCGCCGTGCCAGCTCACTACGACCTGCCGCCACGTCGGCGAAGGCGAACTCACCGACCTCGTGAACACAAACGTGGCCGCGATCGCACAACGCCGTGGGCGGGCGGCAGACGCCCTGGTCCTGGCCGAGCCATTGTGAAGTCCCACCACGGCGGCCGGCAAGATTCAGCGCGGCGAGTGCCGCCGGCAGTTCCTCGGCGGCGAGCTGGAGGCAGTGACCCAATGGCACGCACCGCCAACACCCAAAGGATACGTAGATTCCGAAACCGGAGGCGGCGGCCAGGGCCGCCGATGTGCTGAAAGTGGCTGTGGCTCTGCAGCATCGCAGATCCGGCCAAGCCTGATTTAACTTTGCTGCGGCGAGCCCACCGGCAGGTCACTGCTCAGGCTGACGCGCGGGTCAGCCGCTAACAGACCAAAACCTTTGCAGCCAAGCTGATATCGAGTCAGCTAGGGCGCTTGATCCAAGGTTTTTACCCTGCCGCCGATGTTCTGGCGCGGGGCGTCGCCTCTCTCGTCGGACCCGCGGACCAACATATCGAAACCGCCGTAGACGTAGACGTAGACGTAGACGCGGCTGCGCGCACCGCCGCCGAACACCGTGGTGGGCTTGCCGGACAGCAGCACCCGCGCGAAGCTCGCCACCAGGCCGGCCTCCAGCCACCTGCTGCGACAACACGCCGTCCGAGGGCCAAATCAATACTGCCCGTACGAAATTCAAGAGCCGGCTGACGCGGAGTTTCAGGAGTAACACAAACCCGACATGGGTCGCGGATTCCGCAAGGCTGCCCGCGCCGTTGACGGGCATGTCCTGGTCAACCTCGACCGCCCCGCCACCGTGACGTCCGCGAGTTCGCTGAAGCGCAGCTGAGCATCGCGAGCCCTGTGTCGCCGTTGATCGACGACCAAACCGGTTGGAGCGTAGAGAAATTCGTCCGTACCACTCACGGCTACACGCTCGCCCGCCGTCACTGCCGCACACCCGGTGACCCTCGTGCGCGCCAATGCCCGCTTCGCGAAAGGCAAGCTCGACGAAGGCCCCGATGAACCGGATCCCGAGGGTTTTCACGGGCAGTTTTCGGGAGTCTCCTCGCAGGGTTGACAAATCCCAGGTGCTCCCTACTATCCCCACTATCCCCGTAAGAACGCTGACTGAGAAGGCCGTTGATGACCAGTGTTAGGTTGCGCTCGCCAGGTGTTGGGCTGTTGGCGGCCGTCTGTACCGCCGTGTTGGGCGTGTCATCCACCATCACCCCGGTGTCGTCGTCCAGGGTGAAAACGGTTCTGGCCGAGGTGAAGTTGGTCGACGACGAGACCGTGGGGATTATCATGGGCGGCAGCGGCACGCCGATACCTTCGCAGGACTTGATCGACGGGGTGGTTGAGCGATACGACCCCACGACACCCATCTTCCCCGGGCAGCCGTTGTTCCCGGTGGACAAGGTGGAGGGCTTGTTCACGCCGGAGGCCCTGTATCCGACCACCGGCGTCAAAAGCCTGGAGTTCGACCCGTCGGTGGCGGAGGGGGTCAGCATTTTGAACACTGCGATCATGAAGCAGATCGCCGAGGGGAACAACGTCGTTGTCGGGGGTGGTTCGCAGAGCGCCACCATCGAGTCACTGGAGATGCGTGATCTGCTGGCCCTGCCGGCCGCCGAGCGGCCGACAGCGGATCAGCTTTCCTTCGTGGCGCTCGTCGACGTCAGCGCCCCTAACGGCGGCATCCTCGAACGCTTCGACGACCCGAACCTGCCGACGATCACCGTCCCGAGTTTCGGGCTCACGTTCAGCGGCGCGACCCCGGCAGACACCCCCTGGGACACCGTCATCTACGACCAGGAATACGACGGTTTCTCCGACTTCCCTCGCTACCCGATCGATTTGCTGTCGGACATCAACGCGGCCTTGGGCGTCTATTATGTGCACGGCACTCTTACTGATTTCACCGATGCCCAGATCGCGACGGCGGTCAAGTTGCCGGTGTCTGCCGACTACACCGGCCACACCACATACTTCATGCTCCCGACCCAAGATCTGCCGCTGCTGGACCCGCTGCGAGCTGTCCCGATTGTGGGAAACCCGCTGGCCGATCTGCTGCAGCCGGACTTGAAGGTGCTGGTCAACCTGGGCTACGGCCAGATCGACGTCGGCTGGGACACCGGTCCGGCGAACGTGCCCACCCCGATCTCCCTCTCACTGTTCCCGACGGACATCAACGGGGCCGATGTCTTGGCGGCGTTGGCCAGCGGGGCTCAGCAAGGTGTCGCGGACTTCATCGGTGATCTGGGTTCGCTGTCGATGCCCAGCCTGCCGGACGCGATCACCAGTGGCTTCGGCGCGGTCGATTCTCTGCCCAGCTTCACCGATATCGTCAACAACTTCTCCACTGCGATCGCGGATATCTACACCCCTCTTTTGGCTCTGGCAGATTCCGCCAACGCCCTGTTCACCACGCTGCCGGTGTATGACGTCGACTTGTTCGTGCAGGAACTCACGTCAGGTCATCCCCTCGACGCCATCGGTCAACCGATCGCAGCTGACTTCGGATTGGTCCCCCTGCTGGTGCTGTTCGGAATCGCCGGCATCAGTTGATCCCGGTTCCTAGGAACTCCGCGCAACACGCTGTCGGCTGGCCGAAAGTGCCTGTCCTGCAAGGGACAATGGAAGTCCTTCGATGGTCCGCCATTCGGAGCGGAAGACACTTCACGGGTGAACAGTGCCGAGCAGGTCCAGCATCGCGTAGCTGGCGACCTTCGCGCCCAGCGGGATCGCGGCCAGGTCGACGCGGTAGTCGGGGCTGTGCGGCGAATAGGGGAAGAGCTTGCCGGCGGCGTACGCCTCGGCGCACACCTGCGGGTCGGCGACACCGACGAAGAGGTAACCCAACGGCACATCGTGGTGCGGGCCTTTGAGCAGCTGGCAGTCCTCCGACGCGGTGGCCGGCGGCAGGGTGGTCACCACCTTGTCGGAGCCCATGATCGGCTGCAACGCCCGGGCCACGCGGTCGGCCAGCTGCTCGTCGTTGACCAGCGGCGTCGACCCGCCGCCCACCGTGACGACGGGCAGTTGGTCCTCGGGCATGCCGTAGGTCCGGGCGGTGCCCTCGCTGACGGCTTTGATCCCGGCGATCAGCTGCTCCCGGACGTGGGGGTTGAACCAGCGCAGGTTGGCCTTCAGCACCGCCTGGTCGGGGATCACGTTGTAGGTCGAGCCGGCCTGCACCGAACCGACGGTGAGCACCGCGGTCTCCTGCGGGGCGATGATCCGGCTGATGATCGTCTGGAACTGCACGACGGCCAGCGCCGCCATCAGCACCGGGTCCTTGGCCAGTTGCGGCATCGAGCCGTGCCCGCCGACCCCGCGGAACACGATGTCGATCTGGTCGGAGCCCGACATCATCGGGCCGCCGCAGGCCGCCACTAGGCCCACCGGGGCGGGCGCGGTGTGCATGCCGATCAGGAAATCCGGTTTCGGCACGACCTTGTACAGCCCGTCGTCGACCATGGCCTGCGCTCCGGCGATCAGTTCCTCGGCGGGCTGGCCGACGAGCACCGCGGTGCCCGACCAGTCGTCGGTGGTCTGGGCCAGCACCCGCGCCATCCCGAGCATCCAGGTGACGTGCGCGTCGTGACCGCACACGTGGGCCACGGGTGTCTGGGTGCCGTCGTCGCGGGTGAGCCGCACCGTGCTCGCGTAGTCCAGGCCGGTGGCCTCCTCGACGGGCAGCGCGTCCATGTCGGCGCGGTACATGACGGCCGGGCCGGGGCCGTTGGACAGCGTCGCCGCGACACCGGTGCCGCCGATCCCGGTCGTCACCGAGAAGCCGAGATCGGTCAGTGTCGTGGCGACGATTCCCGCCGTTCGCGTCTCGGCGAAACCCAGTTCGGGGTGGCGGTGAATGTCCTTGAACAGCTGGGTCAGACGCGACGTGTCGGCGTCGACCAATGAGTCGACGCGGTCTGCCAATCCTTGTGGCACGGGCTGCCTCCTTTGCAAGCGGATGCTCTCACGGCGTGCGCAGCACCTGCCGCGCGATGGCGTACTTGTGCACCTCGGTGGGGCCGTCGTAAAGCCGGAACGCCCGTATGTCGGAGAAGATCGCCCCGACCGGTGTCTCGTCGGAAATGCCTATGCCGCCGAGGATCTGGACGCAGCGGTCGGCGACCCGGAACAGCTCCTCGGACACGAACGCCTTCACCATCGAGCTTTCGTGCCGGCCCTTGGCGCCGGTGTCCAACGCCCAGCACGCCCACCAGATGGCCAAACGGCATTGCTGCAAGGCGATTTCGTTGTCGGCGATCATGAAGCCCACACCCTGGTGCTCGCCGAGCGGTTTGCCGAACGCGGTGCGCTCGCGGGCGTGCGCCACCGCGATCGACTGCGCCCGCGACGCCGCGCCCAGCCAGCGCATGCAGTGCGTCAGCCGGGCCGGCGCCAGCCGCAGCTGCGCGTAGCGCAGCGCCTGCCCGACCTCGCCGAGTACCGCCGACGCCGGCAGCCGCAGGTCGGCCAACCGCACCACGCCGTGGCCTTCGACGTAGTTGCGGTCCATGGTGTTCATCACCCGCTCCAGCTCGATGCCGGGGGTCTGCCCGTCGCACAAGAACAGCGTCGGTCCGTCGGGGCCGTGCGGGTTGGGCGCGACGCGGGCCATGATGATCCAGGTGCGGGCGCCGTTTGCCCCGGTGATCAGCCACTTGCGGCCGTTGACGACGTAGTCGGTGCCGTCGAACTCGGCGGTGGTCATCAGCTGGCCCGGGTCCGAACCGGCGCCGCCGGGTTCGGTCATCGCGAACACCGAGCGGCACCGCCCGTCGATCACCGGCACCAGGAACCGCTCGGCCTGCTCATCGGTGGCGATGCGGCCCAGCAGCGCCATGTTGGCTTCGTCGGGGGCGGCGCAGTTCAGCGCCACCGGTCCCAGCGTCGACCAGCCGGCCGCCTCCAACAGCACCGCCTGCTCGCGGTGCGAGGGTTCTCGGCCGCCGAACCGCGTCGGCGCCTGAAACGTCAGCAATCCCGCGTCGCGGGCCAGTTCCACCAGCTCGGCGCGCAGCGTGTCGTCGGGGCCGTGCCGGGTGACCCGGGGGTCGGTCTCGTACGGCACGATCTGCTCGACGACGAACGCGCGGATCTCGTCGCGCAACGCGGCCAGGTCGGCGGGAATGTCGAAATCGATCATGGGGCTCCGTCCATCAACGCCAACGCCTGCTCGAACAGCTTGACCGTGGCGGCGTGCAGCTGGTCGCCGACCTCTTTGGGCGCTTTGCCGGCGCAGGCCCGCGCCAGCGTGCCCTCGATGACGATGCCCAGCTTGAAGCAGGCCAGCACGGTGTAGAAGGTGATGTGCGACAGGTCGCGGGTGGTGCCCTCGGCGTAGCGCGCCACCAGGTCGTCGGGGCCGGCCAACCCGTCGGCCTCGGACAGCCGGTGCCCGAACACGTCGGAGCCGTCGGGCTGGCGCCAGGTCGCCAGCATCCAGCCCAGGTCCAGCAGCGGATCGCCGATGGTGCACATCTCCCAGTCGACGATCGCCACCACCTCGGGCCCGGTGCGGGAGAACATCACGTTGGCGGCGTGGTAGTCGCCGTGCATGATGCCCGGCGTCCACGCCGACGGCCGGTGCGCTTCGAGCCAGGTGGCGACGTCGTCGACCCCGGGGATCTGCGGCCCCGGATAGTTCTCGAACTCGTTGTAGGACTCCAGCTCCGAAAGCCAGCGCGGCACTTGACGTTCCAGGAAACCCTCCGGTTTGCCGAAGTCGGCGAGCCCGACGGCGACATGGTCGACCGCACCCAGCTTGGCCAGCGCGTCGGCCATCGACAGGCCCATGCCGAACCGCACCGCCGGGTCGGTGGCGTGCAGCGCCGGCAGCTCCTGGCCGGCGTTGAACCCGTCGACGGGCTCCATCAGGTAGAAGACGGCCCCGACATCGCCGCCGAGCACGCCCGGGTCGTCGCAGATGGCGATCAGGCGCGGATGCGGCACGTCGGTGCCGGCCAGCGCGGCCAGCACCCGGGTCTCGCGCAGGATCACCGTGTTGCTGCGCGGGCGCAGGTGGAGCGGCCCGCGCCGCAGCACGTACGGCCGGCCGGACCGGCTGAACCTCAGCATCACGTTCTGGGTTCCGCCGCTGAGCTCGGTCACGTCGTCCAGCGGGCCCTCGCCCAGGCCCTGCCGCGACATCCAGTCCGCGACCGCGTTCAGGTTGTGCACGGAGCTGAAGCTACCGGTAGCCGTGCCCGGTCGATTCGCGGAGGTCGGCTCGTCTGCAGGGATCTCTGCAAAGATCGCGGTATGACGCCACCTGTTGTCCAGCGCTGGATCGAGATCGTCGAGAACGAACGCGCCGAGGATCTCGACAGTCTGCTCGCCGAGGACGCCGTGTTCTTCTCACCGGCGCTGTTCACCCCGCAGGAAGGCCGCGCGAAGGCGCTGGCATACCTGCGGGCGGCGGTAAAGATGTTCGACGACACCGGTTTTCACTACGTCGAGCAGTGGTACAACGAGCGCTCCGCGATCCTGGAGTTTGCCGCGACCGTCGACGGTGTCTACGTCAACGGCATCGACATGATCCACTGGAACGACGAAGGCCAGATCGTGTCGTTCAAGGTGATGTTGCGACCGCTCAAGGCGTTGCAGACCATCATCGCGGCGATGGCAGAACTGCTGCGGCAGTAGGCCGATGGCAGACCGACGGGCCCGGCTCGGCGACGTCCACCAGATCGCCGCCGCGATGCCGTACGTCAAGCGCGTCGACGGCCCGCAGGGCACTGCGATCTACCAGGTCGGAGCCAGGCCGTTCGTGTTCTGCCGTAGCCCGCAGCCCGACGCCGCCGACCCCGAGACCGGGCAGCGCTACGCCGACCTCGGCACATGGTGTGCCCGAAACGGGACGCGTACCCTCCGATGCTGACCGGCGACGAGAGGGATCACGATGGCCAGAACTGACGACGACTCCTGGGACATCACCGAGAGCGTGGGGTCCACCGCGCTGGGTGTGGCCGCGGCCCGCGCCGCCGAGACCGCGAGCGAAAATCCGCTCATCAGCGATCCGTTCGCGCGGGTGTTCGTCGAGGCGGCGGGCACCGGCATGTGGAACCTCTACGCGAGCCCGCCCGCCGACATCGAGCCGGAACTGCGGGTGTGGCTCACCGCGATGGTCGACTTCATGGCTGTGCGCACCGCCTTTTTCGACGAGTTCTTCCTGGCCGCCGCGGAGTCGGGGGTGCGGCAAATGGTCATTCTGGCAGCCGGTTTGGACGCCCGCGCCTGGCGGCTGCCGTGGCCGGACGGGGTCACGGTCTACGAGCTGGACCAGCCGAAGGTGCTGGACTTCAAGACCACCACCCTGCGCCGCCACGGCGCACACCCGGCCTGCGATCAGGTTGCCGTGCCGGTAGATCTGCGTCAGGACTGGCCGGAAGCGTTGCAGCAAGCCGGGTTTGACGCGTCGCAACCCTGCGCCTGGTCCGCCGAGGGGCTGCTGCGATATCTGCCTGCAGCGGGTCAGGATCTGCTGTTCGAGCGCATCCACGCGCTGAGCGCCGCCGGCAGCCGGCTGGCCGCCAACGCACCGGGTGAGGGTTTCCTCGATCCGGACCTGCTGACCCGCCAGCGTCAGCGGATGCAGCGGTTTCGGGCCGAGGCCGCGGAGCTGACAGGGCACCGGCCGCCGGACATCGACGAGCTGTGGTACGCCGAGGAGCGCACCGACGTCGGCGCCTGGCTGCGCGAGCGCGGCTGGGACGCCACGGTGGTCGGCATGTCGGACATGCTGGCGCGCTACGGGCGCGGCGTCCCCGAACGCGACGCGATGCCGCCGACCGTTTTCGTGTCCGCGCGCCGCACCGATGCCTTCACAGCCGACACATAGCGCCGTTACAGCATCGGCCGACTCCTGCAGCGCATACTGGACGCTTGTGAGCCAACCGCAGGTCGAGCGTGTGGTGATGCGCCGGGCCGACGGCAACCCGATCCATGTGCTGGTGGTCGACGACGAAGTCGTGCTGGCCGAGATGGTGTCGATGGCCCTGCGCTACGAGGGCTGGGATGTGGCGACCGCCGCCGACGGAGCGTCGGCGCTGGCCGCCGCCCGTGCGCAGCGTCCCGACGTCGTCGTTCTCGACGTGATGCTGCCCGACACCAGTGGCCTGGACGTGTTACGTCAACTGCGCCAACACAATCCGGCGCTGCCGGTGCTGCTGCTGACCGCGAAGGACGCGGTGGAGGACCGCATCGCGGGCCTGACGGCCGGCGGTGACGACTACGTCACCAAACCGTTCAGCCTGGAAGAGGTGGTGCTGCGGCTGCGCGCCCTGCTGCGGCGCACCGGGGTGACCACGGTGGACAGCGGCGCGCAGATCGTCGTCGGCGATCTGGTGCTCGATGAGGACAGCCACGAGGTGACCCGAGCCGGCGAGCCGATCACGCTGACCTCCACCGAGTTCGAGTTGCTGCGGTTCATGATGCGCAACTCCAAGCGGGTGCTGAGCAAGGCGCAGATCCTGGACCGGGTGTGGAGCTACGACTTCGGCGGCCGGTCCAACATCGTCGAGCTCTACATCTCCTACCTGCGCAAGAAGATCGACAACGGACGCGAGCCCATGATCCACACGCTGCGCGGCGTCGGCTATGTCCTCAAGCCGGCTCGCTAGCGCACCGCGCAGCTGGTCGCTGCGGGTTCGGTTGCTGGCCGGCCAGCTCGTCGTGCTCACCCTCGTCTGCGTCGGGATCGGCTCGGTGACCGAGCTGGCGTTGCACCGCTACCTGGTCGGTCAGCTCGACGTGCAGCTGCACGACGCCGCGCACCGCTCGGTGCGGTTTTACGGCGAACCGCCGCACCAGGGGGCGTGGCGCCACCACCGCCCACCGCGGCCCGGCCCCGGCCCGGAGTTCCTGGATGCGCCCGCTCAGCCGGTCGGCATGGTCGCTGCCGTGGTCGGCGACGGCGCGACGCTCGACGCCGGATACCTGACCGCGGTGGGCACCCGGGCCGTGTTGAGCGACGCCGCCACGGCGCAGCTCGCCGCGGTGCCCGCCGATGGCGCACCGGTGACCCGGGATCTCGACGGCCTGGGCCGCTACCGCGTGCTGGCCGCGCATGCCCGGCACGGCGACGAGGTGATCGTCACCGGGCTGTCGATGTCGACCGTGGACGCCACCATGCTGCGGGTGCTGCTGATCTTCGTGGTGGTCACGGCGGTCGCGTTGGCCGCCGCGACCACCGCCGGCGTGGTGATCATCCGCCACGCGCTGGCCCCGCTGCGTCGCGTCGCGCACACCGCGGGCGAGGTCGTCGACCTGCCGCTGGACCGCGGCGAGGTGGCGCTTCCGGTGCGGGTGCCCGACGCCGACGCCAACCCGCGCACCGAGGTCGGCCAGCTCGGCAACGCGCTGAACCGGATGCTCGAGCACATCGCGGCTGCGCTGTCGACGCGGCAGGCCAGTGAGACCCGGGTGCGTCAGTTCGTCGCCGACGCCAGCCACGAACTGCGCACGCCGCTGGCCGCCATCCATGGCTACGCCGAACTGGCGCAACGGATGTGCGAGGACGACTGGGATACCGACGCGGTCGCGCACGCGATGAGCCGGGTGCTCTCCGAAACCGAGCGGATGACGCGGCTGGTGGAGGACCTGCTGCTGCTCGCCAGGCTGGACTCCGGCCGGCCGCTGGAACGCGAGCCGGTGGACCTCTCGCGGATGGCGGTCGACGCGGTCAGCGACGCCCATATCGCCGGGCCCGATCACCAGTGGCGGCTCGACCTGCCCGAGGAGCCGGTGATCGTGGCCGGCGATGCGGCCCGGCTGCACCAGGTGATGAGCAACCTGCTCGCCAACGCCCGCGTCCACACCGGCCCGGGCACCGTCGTGACGACCCGGTTGAGCACCGACCCGACGCAGACCGTGCTGAGCGTGATCGACGACGGGCCGGGGATTCCCGAGCCGTTGCAGCCGGAGGTGTTCGCGCGGTTCGCCCGCGGCGACACGTCGCGCTCCCGCAAGGGCGGCAGCACCGGTCTGGGTTTGGCGATCGTGTCGGCGGTGGTGAAGGCCCACGGCGGCACCATCGGTGTCCGGAGCCGGCCCGGCCACACGGAATTCGCGGTGCGGCTGCCGCTGACGGACCCACCTGACCGCAGCCCGTCATCCGGGCATACCGTGGCGACACCGTCTCCGGGGCGGTCACCAGCTCCGGGAGGTGAGGACGGCGAGTGAGCGGAAACGACGCCGATTCACGCCGGGCGCGGGAGACCGTTACCCGCGTTTCGCGCGTTTGAGCCCGGCACACCGGGATCGCTGGCACCGTCGTCTGCATGGAACAAAAACCGCCGGCCGACGTCATCGCACGGGCACACCGTGAACACCTGGACTCGTTGCCGTTGGGTGACACACAGGATTTCGACGACGCCGACCGCGGGTTCGTCGCGGCGTTGACACCCTGTGTGGTGACGACGGCTGACGGGCGGGTGGTGTGGGACAACGATTCCTATTCCTTCCTCACCGGTGACGCGCCGGCGTCAGTCCATCCCAGCCTGTGGCGGCAGTCGATTCTGACCGCCAAACAGGGCCTCTACGAGGTGGTGCCGGGGATCTACCAGGTTCGGGGTCTGGACATCTCCAACGTCACGTTCGTGGAGGGTGACGACGGGATCATCGTGATCGATCCGTTGATCTGCACCGAGGTGGCCGCCGCGGCGCTGGCGCTTTACCGCGCCCATCGCGGCGACCGCCTGGTCGTGGCGGTCGTCTACACCCACAGTCACGTCGACCATTTCGGCGGCGTCTTGGGCGTCACCTCCCAGGCCGACGTCGACGCCGGCCGAGTCGCCGTCGTAGCCCCGGCAGGGTTCACCGAGCACGCCGTCGCGGAGAACGTCTACGCCGGGCCCGCGATGACACGCCGCGCCTCCTATATGTACGGCGCTCTGCTGCAACGCGGTCCGCGCTCGCAGGTGGGTTGTGGTCTCGGGCAGGGTCCGTCGACGGGCGAGGTGGGCCTGATCGTTCCGACGGTGCACATCCGGGAAACCGGCGAGATGCACAGCATCGACGGGGTGCAGATCGAGTTCCAGATGGCCCCGGGCACCGAGGCGCCGGCCGAAATGCATTTCTATTTAACGCGATTCCGCGCGTTGTGCATGGCCGAGAACGCCACCCACAACCTGCACAACCTGTTGACCCTGCGCGGCGCGCTGGTGCGTGACCCGCACGCCTGGTCGGGCTATCTCACCGAGGCAATCGACACCTTCGCCGACCGCACCGACGTCGTGTTCGCCTCCCACCATTGGCCGACCTGGGGCCGCGAGCGCATCGTGGAATTCCTGTCGCTGCAACGCGACCTGTATGCATACCTGCACGACCAGACGCTGCGGCTGCTCAACCAGGGTCACACCGGCGCGGAGATCGCCGAAACGCTGCAGATGCCGCCCGCGCTGGACAGGGCGTGGCACACCCACGGTTACTACGGGTCGGTCAGCCACAACGTCAAGGCGATCTACCAGCGTTACATGGGCTGGTTCGACGGTAACCCGGCCCGGCTGTGGCCGCACCCGCCGCAGCAGCTGGCCGTACGCTACGTCGACGCGATGGGCGGCGTCGACCGCGTTGTCGCACCCGCTACAACCGCATTCGAGGACGGTGACTTCCGTTGGGCGGCAACGCTGCTCGATCATGCGGTCTTCGCCGACGAACACCATGCCGCGGCCCGGGCGCTCTACGCCGACACCCTGGAGCAGCTGGCCTACGCAGCGGAGAACGCGACCTGGCGCAACTTCTTCCTGACCGGCGCCGCCGAGTTGCGCGGCGGCAAACTCGGTGTCGCCGCCCGCCTCACGTCGCTGTCGTTGCTGTCCGCGCTGACGCCGGAGCAGATCTTCGACGGCCTGGCGATCAGTGTGAACGGGCCCCGCGCCTGGGAGGTCGACCTTGTCGTCGACATCTCGTTCGCGCAACCGGACACCAACTACCGCCTCAGCCTGCGCAACGGTGTGCTGATCCAGCGCAACGTGCCGGCCGATGCGGCAACCGCCGATGCGACGGTGCGGCTGGACAGCCCCGCCAGCCTGGTCGCACTGCTGACCGGCGATGTCGCCCCGCCGGGCCTGGACGTCTCCGGCGACCCGATGGCGTTGCAGACGCTGCTGGGTCTCCTCGACCGGCCGGACCCGAGTTTTGCCACCGTCACCCCGTAGCCCGGGCTCAGGGCAGGGGCAGCAGATCCAACGGCATCGCGGCGAAACTCGGTGCGACATCAGCTCCCTGTGACGCGAACTGCGCGGTGATCTCGGCGCTGAGGGTGTTGAAGTCGGCCAGGGCGGTGCTCGGGTTGAGCGCTTGGGAAACCGACTGAGCCAGGCTCAGCAGCGAGTCCGCGAAGGAGGCGGAGCCCGGCGACGTTGCCGAGTAGCTGCTCGCATTCATGATCGACACCGCGAGATCGTCACGGGCGTTGAGGAATCCGGCGGTGATACTGGTGCCCGGATCGGTCAGCGTTTCGTTCGCGACGGATCCGAGCCCGCCGATGCCCTTGACGACATCCGTCAACACCTGCGACCAATCGTGCGCCGAGACAGCACTTTTCAAGGCCTGGCCGGTTCCCTCGACGACGACGAGCGTACGCAGCAACGCCAGGATGGTGGGCATCTCGATGTCGTTGACGGCCAGCGATAGGTTGTCCTGCAGGGCCAGAAAGGCGCCGTGCGGATCGGCCACGATGTCGTGAATGATGGTGAACAGGTTGGGGGTCAGCGACGGGTCTATCAACCGGTCCAGCACGGAGGGGACGAATTGCGGCGCACCGTACTGCGTGCTCTGACCGCCGAAAATGTCGGCGTACGTCTGGGGTCCCAGCGCCGCCTTGATCTGGTCGTATTCGAGGTTGCTTCCCAGCCAGCCGATGTTCTCGTTCTGGTCGTGGGTGTAGTCCCATTCGAACAGTCGCAATTGGGCGTCGGCTGCGTACTGCGCGGGGGTGACGGTGGGGGTGTCAGCCGGCAGGTATTGCTTGACGTCGGCGACGGGCACGACTTCGGACGTCACCGGTATCGGAGTGGTCGGAATGTGGCTAGTGCCCTGGAACCGCAGCCAGATCCCGCCGTCGGCGGCGCCGTTGTCGTTGAGCCAGTTCGCCACACCCGGGTCCTGGCTGCTGACGACGTAATAGGTGTAACCGCCAGGATCATGGAAGGTGTCGCCGGCGTTGAGGCTGCCGGTCGCGGTCGCCGACGGGGCCGTCTGCCCGTAGATGTTGGTGACCATGGCGCTGGCGTAGGCACCGTTCACCTCGGGCACCTTGATGACGAGCGCCTGGTCGGGTTGAAGCGAGTATTGACCGGAACTGAGCAATTGGTTGCCGTCGTTCAGTAGTGGCCCCGGCATGTAGTCACTGGTCGGCTGGATGGGGCTGAGATCGTTGACCGGCACATAGGTATTGGTGGTGTCGATCTGCCCGTAATAGTCGGGTGAGGCGACTTCGTTGGCGGCGTTCTGCGCGACTGGACTCAGAATCGATTCGATGTCGGCAGTCGTCAACAGCGGGGGGTGGAGCGGGCTCGGCGCGGGGACACCCTGTTCGGTGATCGCGAAAGAATCGTGCGGCAAACCCCAGTTACCGACGCTGTCGCGCACGATCGTCCGCTCGGCGTCGGTGGGGATGCCCACCCAGTTGCCCTGTTGCGGCGTGGAACTGAAAATCAGCGTGTAGGTGCCGTTGGGGTTGGGCGTCGCCTCGCTCAAGTTGTAGCTGGAGATGGCGCTGCCGAACGGGGTGGTCACACCGGTGCCGGGGACGAAGGTGAAGGTCACGTCGCTGGTGCCGCTGGGGCCGGCCGGAGGCGTGATGGTCATCGTGTACGTGTGGTCCGGCGACAGCGGTAGCGCGGTGTACTGGTCGTCGGGGTTCTCGTAGACGAGAAGGTTCTGGTTGTCGGTGGCGCTGGCCTCCCACGGGTAGGGGGCTAAGGGGATGGCGACGTTGTTCAGTTGGTCGTAGTTGAACTGGAGAATTTGACCGGCCTCCATGGTCTGCAGCGCATTCTGGGCGTACTCGTGCGCCATGAGCAGATCAGGTGGAGTGACGAACGGGTACTGGCTCACGTCGGCCTGGATCTGGGCTTGCGCTTCGAGCAGTTGGTCGATCAGAGGCTGCAGCGAATCCGTGGACAGCAGCCGGAAGGCGTTCGACAGCACCGGGCCGGCTCCGGCCACCTGCGGCAGCATCGTCACCATCGCCACCGCGCCGGTTGCCACGGTCGCCGCCACACCGGCCACGCGCGCACCGCGGCTTGGCCGGCCAGACCGTCGCGGCCGAGCCTGGTCGAGGTGATCGCCGGCGCGGTGATCGTCCTTTGTGAGCGGATGGTGCGTGTCGAGCCCGGTGGAGCCTTCCCGATCGCCCGGTGCGATCGCCCGGTGCGCGAATGCAATGTCAGTCATGCCATCCTCCGGTGTCCGACCCTGCCCGTCGAGTGAGTAAGTGCCCGTCGAATAAGTAAGTCATGAGATATCCGACCACCCGGAACGTAATCGTCGGCGACCAGATGCAGGCCGACAAGAGCAGTTCCCACCTGTTTTCCACTTGCGGCGGTGCACAGTGCACCGCATTGAGTAGCCTCAGCCAATGAGCGTGATACGGCCATCGGGACGGGTGCGTGAGCTGATGCGGCAGGGAGCTGAAAAGGCCGTGATCAACTCCCAGATATGGCTCAGAAAGCTGGACGAAGCGGCCCTGGCATCGGAGTACATGCGGACCGTCGTCGACGATCCGGTGCTCGCCGATGCGATCCGCCGATGCAATCGGTCGAACGGGCTGCACTGGGTGGCCGCCAACATCAGCCATCCCGGCGAGCCGGTTCCGGCCAATGTCGGGGCGGAGTCACTCAATGTCGTCCGCTACCTGGTTCGCCGCGGTCTGGACGAGTCGGCAGTCGTCGACCTGTACCGGATCGGGCACGACGTGGCGTGGCGAGCCTGGATGCGGACCGCGTTTGCGTTGGTATCCGACCGCGACGAATTGCGCGAACTCCTCGACGTGTCGGCATCCTCGATGACGTCGTTCATCGATGCGACGATCGCCGGAATCT
>NZ_JAVKSH010000081.1:0-17436 GCF_039583805.1 Mycobacterium sp.
CGCGGGCGTGTCGTCGAGCGCGGCCGTGTCGTCGAGCGCCGCCGTGTCGTCGAGCGCGGCCGTGTCGTCGAGCGCCGTCGCGCGCCGCCACAACGCGGCGACGTCGCGGCCGCCGAGCCGCCACCGCGGCCCGGTGAGGACCCGCATCGCCGACGCCCCGGCGGTCGGGTCGGCGACCAGCCGCAGCATCGAGACGACGTCGGCGACCTCGGGAACCGACAGCAGGCCGGCCAGCCCGACCACCTCCACCGGGACCCCGCGGGCCCGCAACGCTGCTGCCATCGGGGCGGCGTCGGCGTTGCGGCGCACCAGGACCGCGGCGGTGGGCGGCGCGACACCGTCGGCGCAGGCGCGCTGGTAGCGCCGGCTCAGGTGGTCGGCGACCCACTCCCGCTCCGACGCCACATCGGCCAGCAGTGCGCAGGCGATGGTGCCCGGCGACGCGTCGGGACGCGGCCGCAGCGTCCGCACCGCCACCGAACGGTGGCGCGCCTCCGCCGCGACGGCGTTGGCCAGCTGCAGCGCCCGCGCCGGATTGCGCCAGCTGGTCCGCAGCTCCAGCACCGGCGCGGGACTGCCGTCGGCGCGCGGGAAGTCGGTGGTGAACCGCGGCAGGTTGGTCGCCGACGCGCCGCGCCAGCCGTAGATGGACTGGATCGGGTCGCCGACGGCCGTCAACGCCAGCGCGTCGTCGACACCGCCGCCGAACAGCGACGACAGCTTGATGCGCTGAGCATGTCCGGTGTCTTGGTATTCGTCGAGCAGCACCACCCGGTACCGCTCCCTCAGGTGAACCCCGACCTGCGGAAACGACCGCACCAGCCGGGCGGCCGAGGCCATCTGCGCACCGAAGTCCATCAGGTTCTCGGCCCGCATCCGGGTGTGCAGCGCGTCGATCAGCGGCACCAGCTCGGCGCGTTCGGTCTGCGTGGCCAGCATCCGCAGCAGCCACTGGCTGGGACCGCGAGCGCGCTGGTAGCGACCCGCGGGCAGGGTGTGCACCAGCCGCTCCAACTCTGTGTGCGTGTCGCGCAGCTGCTCGGTGTCGACCAGGTGCTCGGCCAGCTGGCCCGACAGGCGCAGCACCATCGAGGTGAGGGTGGCGGGGTTTTTGTCGGTGTGCAGTGCACCGCGATATGCGGTGACCACGTCGTAGGCCAGCTGCCACAGCTCGGTTTCACCGAGCAGCCGGGTGTCGGGTTCCACACCGAGCAGCAGACCGTGCGCGCGCAGCAGCTGCCCGGCGAACGCGTCGTAGGTGCTGACCGTCGGCGCGGCGGCGGGCTCGGATGGGCCGGCTGCCAGTCCGGCGCCGGCCAGCCGGGACAGCCGGGAGCGAACCCGCCGCAGCAGCTGGCCGGCGGCCTTACGGGTGAAAGTCAACCCGAGCACCTGACCCGGTTCGGCGTATCCGTTGGCGACCAGCCACACCACCCGCGCGGCCATCGTCTCGGTTTTCCCCGCGCCGGCGCCGGCGATGACGACCAGCGGGCCCGGCGGCGCGGCGATCACCGCGGCCTGCTCCGCGGTCGGCTCGAAAAGACCTAGCGCGCAGGCTAATTCAGCTGGGCTGTGGCAGGGTGTCATGTCAGCGGTCCGTCGACGCCGCCATGGGCGGGGCAGCCCGGCCGCATCGGGCAGTGCGGGCAGCCGTCGTTGATCCTCGCGACGAACACCGGCCCGGCGGTCGCGGCGGCAGCCTGCCGCAGCAGATCCCGCCACTCGTCGCGCGCCTGCGGCGTCAGCGGATCCTGCTGTCGCTCGGGCACGCCGCCGGGACCGCTCCTGCCCGGGTAGACCAGAAGCGCGCCGCCGGGCACGTCGCCGTGCGGCAGCAGACCTTCGGCCACCGCCAGCTGGTAGGCGGCCAGCTGGGCATGGCGTTGGGCGTCGTCCTTGGTGACCGGCGTCTTGCCGGTTTTGACGTCCACGACGACCAGCCGGCCGGCCGCGTCGCGCTCGACGCGGTCCACCCGTCCGCGCAGCCGGACGTTCGCCCCGTCCCCGTGTCCCGTCTCGACCACCCCGTCGACGTCGACTTCGACGCCGACCTCGGTGAGCTGTTGCCGGGTCTGGGCGCGCCACTGCAGGAAGGCGGCGACCATGCCACGATGACGGGCCAGCTCGTTGTTGGAGTACCACTGGGCGTCGAACGGCAGCCGGCGCCAGGCCTGCTCGAGCGCGGCCAGCAGCTGCGGCTCGCCGGCGTCCGGCTGCGCGATCAGCGCGTGCAGCACCGAACCGATCGTGGCGCGCAGGTCGCGGCCGTCGGTTCCGCCGTGGCGTTCCGCCAGCCAGCGCAACGGGCAGTCGATGAGTGTCTGCAGGCTCGACGGCGTCAGGGTGACCACGTGATCCGGACCGCTCCACAGCGTTTCGGCGGTGCTGACCGGCATCATCCCCCACCACTGTGCGGGGTCCGCACCCGGCACACCGGCTTTTGCCAAACGAGCCAATTGCGTTGCCGCGCAGCGTCTTTCCAGGTCCGTCACTTGGCCCAGCGGTGCACAGACCACGCTGCGCAGCCGGCCCACCACCGCGGTGGCAGACAACACCCGCGGGGCGCCGCCGTCACGCGCATCGGGATCGGCGCCGTCGGTGACCCACTGCGCGATCTCGGCGACGAACGGCGACGGCAGCGCCGTGTCGCCGCCGGAGTCGCCCCCGTCGCCGTCGACGGCGGTCACCAGCAGGCGCCGCCGCGCCCGGCCCATCGCCGCCACCAGCAGCCGACGTTCCTCGGCCAGCAACGGTGCTCGCATCGAGACGTTCTCGGCGACCCCGTCGAGCACGTCCAGCAGCCGTTGGGTGGCCAGCACGCCGCCACGGGGAATCGTGTTGGGCCACAAACCTTCCTGTAGGCCTGCGATCACCACGAAGTCCCACTCGTGCCCCAGCGCGGCGTGTGCGCTGAGCAGGCTGACCTCGTCCGATCCCGTCGGCTCCGGACGAACGGGAGGCAGCCGGAGCGCGGCGACGTAATCGAGGAAACCGCGCAGCGACGCCCCGGCGGTGCGGGACACGTACTGATCGGCGACGTCGAACAGCGCGGTCACCGCGTCGAGGTCCCGCCCGGCCTGGGCGCCGGCCGGGCCGCCGCGCGCACACGCCGTGAGCCAGCGGCGCTGCAAGCCGCAGCGGTGCCACGCCGCCCACAGCGTCGCGCGCGGATCTGCCCCGCACGCCGACGGTGCCGCCGCGCCGTCGCGGTGGCAGCGGGCGGCCGCATCCAGCGTCGCGCGGACCCGCCGCAGCGGGCGGGCCTGGGCCGGGGGGAGCCCCGTCGGCGCCTGGCCGCGCAGGGCGGCCACCAACAGGTCGCCGGCGTCGCGCGCCGGGTCCAGGCGCCGCAGAGTCCGTCGCAGCTGGCGCAGCGACACCGGGTCGACCCCGCCGACAGGTCCGGTCACCAGCGCCAGCGCCCGCTCGCCGTCCAGACCGTCGACGGTGGCGGCCAGCACGGTCAGCAGCGCCCGCGCCGCAGGCTGCTGCCACAGCGCCCCGCCGGCTGCGGGCGTCGCCACCGGCACCCCGGCCCGGGAGAGTGCGTACGACAACCCGGCGGCACGCCGCACCGACCTGACGATGACCGCCATCTGCGACCACGGCACGCTGTCGACGAGGTGTGCGCGCCGCAACGCGTCGGCGATCAGCGCCGCCTCCGCGTGCGCGGAGGCGGCCAGACGCACCTGCACCGAGCCGGATTCGGTTCCGGTGCCCTCGACGTGACCGCCGCCGGGAAGCCGGCGCGCGATGCCGGCGACGGCGCGCGCCACCGCCGGGGCACAGCGCTGCGACGCCGTCAGCGTCACCGACGGGGCATCGTCGTCGAGCAGCGTCCCCGGCTCGGCGCCGCGGAATCCGAACACCGCCTGGTTGGGGTCCGCGGCGACCAGCGCCAGCTCGGTGCCGGCGGCCAGGGCCCGCACCAGCCGGGCCGCCTGCGGGTCGAGCTGTTGGGCGTCGTCGACCAGCAGGACGCGGATCCGGGCCCGCTCGGCGGCCAGCAGCTCCGGGTCGACGGCGAACGCCTCCAACGCGGCCCCGACCAGCTCGGCAGCCCCCAGCGCGGGCATCGTTGCCTGCGGAGCCGCCGTCCCGACCGCGGCGCGCAGCAGCATCACCTGCTCGTATTGGCGGGCGAACTGGCCGGCGGCCGTCCACTCCGGGCGCCCGTGTATCCGGCCCAGCCGCTGCAAGTCCCGCGGTTGCACGCCGCGTTCGGCGCAGCGCGCCAGGAGATCCCGCAGCTCCGCGGCGAATCCGGCGGTGGCCAATGCGGGTCTGAGCTGCGCCGGCCAGCCGGTCGACCCCCCGGCACCGTCCTGCAGGTCACCGTCCTGCAGGTCACCGGACAGCAGGTCGGCGATGATCGCATCTTGCTCGGCGCTGGTCACCAGTCGTGGCGGCGGGGCGCCGGCCCGCAGCGCGGCCCGCCGCAGCACGGCGAACGCGTAGCTGTGCACGGTCCGCACCACCGGCTCACCGATCACCGCGCAGCCGGGACCGGCTGCCCGCGACTGCAGCAACCGCCTCGTCAGCGCGCTGCGGGCGTGGATCCCGATCCGGCCCGCGCCGGTCAGCAGCAGAACAGATTCGGCGGGCACCCCGGCGGCGACGCGGGCGGCGGCGACGTCGACCAGCAGGCTGCTCTTACCGGTGCCGGGACCGCCCACTACCCCCAGCCGGCCGCGCAGGCCGGGATCAAGCGCAGCGCGCGCCGCGGACCCCCACCGTTCTGACATAGCCGCATCAGATCACGGGGGTCTGACAAGTCCGTCGGGCCTGGTCACGGCCCGCGCGGCGGGAACGCGATCACACTCGGCGGGCGAGATCCTCGCCGCGGTCGCCGTGGGACTGCTCCGGCGGCATCGCCGGCAGCGGCTCCAGCCCGCGTCGGATGTTGTCGCCGGGCCCGGCCGTTGCCGGACCATCTCGATCAGCGTGCTCCCGGGTGTCGGGCTGAGCCCGGGCCTCGTCGTCGCGCTCGTGCTGCGGCGGGATGCCCATCGCGGCAGGACCTTGACCGCCGCCGGCAGCTGCCGCCCCCTGACCGCCGGACGCCTGACCGTGTCCGCCCTGGCCGCTACCCTGAAACCCCTGCATCATCGGCTGCATCAGCTGACCGAACTGGCTGCCCATCTGGCCGAACATCTGGCCGGGCGCACCGGCCATCTCGCCCATCTGGCCCGCCTGGCCGCCCATCTGGCCCAGCATCTGGACGATCTGCATGACGCCCTGCTGACCGGAGTCCTCGGAGCCGGCGTACATCGCGTTGGACGCAGCGACGTTGCCGGCGAACATCGTCTCCTTGCCGTGCAGCGCCGCCACATTGGCCTCCATCGACGCCGCCAGCGTCGGAAGGACGCCGGAAACGGTTGCGCTCATCGGATCCTCGCCAGGGGGAAGCATGGGTATCGACGGCAACTGGACTGACGCCGGATCCCAGCTCTGCTCCCCGTCCCTACCGAATATCCCCGTCATCGGATTCCATCTCCTCTGCCGCCTCCGCGCAGTTCGCAGCCCGCCACATCGCCGGTCCGACGGCTGCCTCGATGCGTGCGCTGGCCCTCGGCTGACGACCCCGCCACCACGGCCGTCACCAATCCTCGTCCACGTCGTCTTCGGCGAGGTCATGGTCGAGCGGGTTTGGCACCGCCAGGCCCGCCCTGGACCCGCCGCTGGATTCGCGGTGGCCCATCCCGCCCATGGCGCCCCCGCCGCCCATGGCGCCCCCGCCGCCGACGGGCGCCACACCGGCGGTCGCGGTGCGACCCGCGACGGCGCCCTCCTGCACCGCGGCGGGGACGACGGTCGTGTGCTTGTCCACGAGTTTGGCCATCAGAGGAATCCGGGGCGGGCTGCCGCCGGCGCCGGGCATCGACCCGCCGCGGGCCAGCCCCGCCCCGGCCCGCGCGCCGGATCCACCGGCCGCCGGGTGATTGCTGAACGCCGAAAACGGCGACGCACCCGCTCCGCCGGCGCCGCCCGAGCCGAGCTGGCCGAACATCGACGAAAGCTGCTGCATCGGCTGGGTCAGCTGTTGCAGGCCCTGGCCCCCGCCCATCTTGCCGAGCTGCTGCGGCATCTGCCCGGCCTGCGAGACCAGCTGGCCCATCGTCTGCATCATCGATTGCGGGCCCTGGCTGCCGGCTTGCTGTGCCGCATCGGCAGCTTTCCCGGCACCCGGCGCACTACCCGGCGGAATGGGAATGGCCGACGGATTCACCGGCTGCACCCCCAGGTTGCCCGCCAGCTCGGCGGTGCCGGCCATCACGTCGGCCATGTTCTGCGACTGACCGAACCGGATCATGCTTTGCAGCAGCTCGTCCTTGTTTGACAACGGCGCCGCCTCGATCATTTCGCACGCGTGCTGGACCTCCTGGGCGGTCGCGTTGACCGTCGCCTTCGCCTTGGCCACCGAGGCTTCCATGGTGCGCAGTTTGAGCGCGATGGCCGACGCCTCCGCGGCGTTGATTTCGTGGCCGCCGATGATGGTGCTCGCCTCACCCAGCGCGGCCACCGCCGCGGGACCCGTCCAGCTGCCTTCCATCCGCGTCAGCTGGCCGTGCAGCTGCGGCACCACCACTCCGGTCAGGTGCATCGCAAGCTGTTCGTACGCCTCGGCCGCCGCCGCCAGCGCATCCTCGTCGACATCCGGCCAGCCGGGACCCATCACTGTCTGCGACCCGTAGAGGCTCTCGTCGCGCTGGATCCCCACGACACGTTCCTTTCCGCGTGTGCCGGTGTGCAGCTCGAACATTACTGCTCCCCCGGACCCCGTCCGACCGCATTTTCGACGGCGGACCCGCCCTGCACACCCGCGACGCTGCTGGCACCATCGACGCGTGACCCGGCTGCGCGTGCACCGCTACGGCCCGGCCGGACCCGTCGGGCTGCTGGCGATCCACGGGTTGACCGGCCACGGGCGGCGGTGGGAACGGTTGGCGGCCCGCCACCTGCCCGACGTCGCCGTGGCAGCCCCCGACCTGATCGGTCACGGCCGGTCGTCGTGGGCGGCGCCGTGGACGATCGACGCCAACGTCGCGGCGCTGGCGTCGCTGCTCGAGGATCAGCCTCAGGGCCCGGTGGTGGTCGGGCATTCCTTCGGCGGCGCGGTCGCGCTGCACCTGGCCGCCGCCTATCCCGACCGGGTGGCCGCGCTGGTCCTGCTCGACCCGGCGATCGGCTTGGACGGCGGGTGGATGCGCGAGATCGCCGAGGCCATGCTGGCCTCGCCGGATTACCCGGACACCGCGCAGGCCCGCGCGGAAAAGGCGACCGGCGCCTGGGCCGATGTGGATCCCGGTGTGCTGGACGCCGAACTCGACGAGCATCTGGTCGCCCTGGCGGGCGGGCGGTACGGCTGGCGGATCAGCCTGCCGGCCATGATGTCGTACTGGAGTGAGCTGGCCCGCGATATCGTGCTGCCGCCCGCCGGGATTCCTACGACGCTGGTGCGGGCGGGCCGCGCGTCGCCGCCCTACGTCGGCGACGCGCTCGTCGCCGGGTTGCGCGACCGGCTGGGACCCGACTTCGCGTTGTGCGATCTCGACTGCGATCACATGGTGGCCCAGGCCAAGCCGGCCGAGGTGGCCGCGCTGATCCGCGAGCGGATGCGCTGAGGATGGCTTCGGTCACCGACGAGCAGATCGAACGGGTGCGCGCCCTGGTCGCCGCCATCCCCGCCGGCCGGGTCGCCACCTACGGTGATGTCGCCACCGCCGCAGGGCTTTCCAGTGCCCGGATCGTCGGGTGGATCATGAGCACCGACTCGTCCGACCTGCCCTGGCATCGGGTCGTCGCCGCCACCGGCCGCCCGGCGCGGCACCTGGCCACCCGGCAGCTGGAGTTGCTGCGCGCCGACGGGGTGCCGGCCGTCGACGGCCGGGTGAAGCTGGGCCGGATTCGCCACCAGTTCTCGCCAGAGTGCACCTAGCGACGGCCCTTCTCGGGCAACGTGTCGCTATTTGCACTTTCGCGCCTCACTCACTCGAAAATTGCGCAGAAGCCCTGGTCGGCGCTCGCGTCGAGCAGAGCTATTCGTCGAGTGTGCGGTTTGCTACGCCAGCGCCGGCGCGTCGCGTACGAAATCGCACACTCGACAGATTTTCAGGTGCTCACACCGGGGCGCAGCCCCTTGAACGCTTAGAGCACGAGCCGAACCAGAGCCGCGGTGCGGGCCAGCCCCGGAAAGGCCTCGGCGGTCGAACGCGGGTGCAGTGCGTGGACAGCAAGCCGAAACATCAACGCCCGCAACAACATTTGCGGCCACTCCGGCAGAGCGTTCCAGCGCTCGATAAGCCCGTCGTCGGCGTCACCCCACGACAGCGCGTCGACGACCGCCACCCCCGCCGCCCACGAAGGGGGCCGCCAGTAGGGCGTGATGTCGGTGATTCCCGGCGCTGCGGTGCCCGAGAACAGCACCGTCCCGTAGAGATCTCCGTGGACCAACTGGCTGGGGCTCTTCGTCCGCCGGCGCAGCGCGGCGAGCTGGTTGAGCAGGTCGATCGACCGCTGCCCGTCGGCTGTCGGCGAGGCCACCCGGGCCGCCGGCGGCACCGAGGCCAGCGGCCGTTCCTCCCACGCGGCGCGGTCGGCGGCCATGAAGACGTCGACGTCAGCCCGGGGTGCGGACGGGACCTGGGCGAGGAAGCGCGGTCGTTCCAGTTTGCTGGTGGCCTCGTGCAGCCGGACCGCCGCGGACACGACCTCGTCGTGACGGGGCTCGGGGATGCCGGCGACGAAGGTGTCCGCGCGCCAACCGGACACCACGTACCGACCGTCGGTCGAGCGGACCGGGCGGGCCAGCCGCACCCCGTCGACGAACAACGTCTCACGTACCCGAGCAGACCAGGCGGCGCGGGCGTGGTCGGCGACCGTCGACAGCACCACTTCCCCGCACCGCCACCCGGTTTCCAACTGCACCGGCCGAACGTCGCGCAGCCCGAACGCCGCCAGGACATGCTCCGGCGGCTCGACTGTCACCCATCTAGCCTAATCGGGTTCACCTGCGGTCAACGGACTCGACACGACGGCCAGGCGCAGGCTCTGCCGCGCGGGTCCCGGACAGGCCGTCGCGACGGTCAGTACATCACCATGTCGGGCTGCATCTGGCTGGCCCAGGCCACGATGCCGCCCTGCAGGTGCACCGCGTCGGCGAAACCGGCCTTCTTCACCGCTGCGAGAACCTCGGCCGAGCGCACACCCGTCTTGCAGTAGAGCACGGGCATCCGGTCCTGCGGCAGCCGCGCCAGGCCCTCGCCGGAGTTGATCGACGACTGCGGGACCAACTGCGCCCCGTCGATGTGGTTGATGTCCCATTCCACCGGTTCGCGCACGTCGATCAGGGCGATCTTCGTCCCGGAGTCCATCAGCTCACGCAGTTCGCGCGGGGTGATCGTGGAGTCCGCGACGGCTTGGGCCGCGTCGTCGGACACCACCCCGCAGAAATCGTCGTAGTCGATCAGCTCGGTGATCGCCGGCGTCGACGGGTCCTTGCGGATCGCGATGGTGTAGTAGCTCATCTCCAGGGCGTCGTAGACCATCAGCCGGCCCAGCAGCGGTTCACCGATGCCGGTGATCAGCTTGACCGCCTCGGTGCCCATCACCGACGCGATGGACGCGCACAGGATGCCCAGCACCCCGCCTTCGGCGCAGGACGGCACCATGCCCGGGGGCGGCGGCAGCGGGTAGAGGTCGCGGTAGTTCAGGCCGCGGCCGTCGGGCGCGTCCTCCCAGAACACCGAGACCTGGCCCTCGAAACGGAAGATCGAGCCCCAGACGTAGGGCTTGTGCGCCAGCACCGCCGCGTCGTTGACCAGATAGCGGGTGGCGAAGTTGTCGGTGCCGTCGAGGATCAGGTCGTACTGCGTGAACAGATCGACCGCATTGGCCGGCGTCAACCTGACCTCGTGCAGCTGCACCCGCACCAACGGGTTGACCTCGGCGATCGAGTCGCGCGCGGACTGGGCCTTGGACCGGCCGATGTCGGAGACGCCGTGGATGATCTGGCGCTGCAGGTTGGACTCGTCGACCACGTCGAAGTCGACGATGCCGATCGTGCCGACACCGGCCGCGGCCAGGTACAGCAATGCCGGCGCGCCCAGTCCCCCGGCGCCGATCACCAGCACCCGCGCGTTTTTGAGCCGTTTCTGACCGTCGACGCCCAGCTCGGGAATGATCAGATGGCGGCTGTAGCGTGCGACCTCGTCCCGCGTCAGCTCGGCAGCCGGCTCAACCAGCGGTGGCAACGACGTGGACACCGGTCTCTCCTCAGTTTGACGTCACGCACGGTCGGCACTGTCCATCACAGCAGCCGCACGGACCAACGGCAAACAGCCCGGGAAGCTTCCCGGAGCATGTACCGAGCCGCGGGGATTTTCGGTGGCGATCCATGGCGGGTTGTAGACCGCGGCACCGGCAGGTTCGGTGCCGGTACTGGGCTGAGCGTGACGGGGCAGCGCAGTACCAACTGCCCGTCGCGCCGGCGGGTGACGTTATGGTTGGTGATCCGGGCGATCGGTGTAGCCTCCCGGCGACGCTTCACCGATGAGCATGCCTGCAACACAGGAATGGTCAGAATTTTTCCTACTGGTGTCTCTTCCTACTGGTGTCTCTTCCTACTGGTATCCTTTCCTACTAGTATCACGGTAACGACGTGGTTGAGGTAGCGTTTTGAGAGGTTCTCGACAGCCGACCGCGAGGACTCTCCAACGTTTTAAGATACACTTTTGGTGGCGCTGAGGAGCGGGATGGTGGATTTCAGTCTATTTGGTTTTCTAACGATACTTGCTGCTGTGCTGGCATTGGTGTTCGCCGCTTGCGCATTTGTGTTCGTGCAACGGTTAGAAAGTCGAACACCCGCTTCTTTGGGCGAAGTAGTAGGGGCCCACAAAGCGGTCTTGGATAAATTACGCAAAGGCGAATCCATGTCGCAGAGCGAGGTAGATTACGCGGCGCAAATTATTTCTGAGGCCCGATCATTACTCGCGTATTCGATACCCGCTACCGTCTTCACCATCGGATGCTTCTATATCGTCGGGTGTCTCGAACAGTTACATGGAGCCGCGCCCTCCGCCCGAACATTTATCGGGCTGCTCCCCATGTTAGGGGCCACAAATCTCACCATCCAGCTACGCAGGATCGCACGGCTGAAAGGGCGGATGGACAAATTAGCTCGACTCAGCCGAAGGGACCTGTCGGCCACCCACAGCCCCGGCTGACGATTCTCGAGCCAGGAGCATGGAGCTGCCCGGCACAATCGGCATCAACGTCAGCACCTGCGGACGCGGCCAGGATCGCGGCCATGTGGCGCCGTGGTTGGCTGTCAACCAGGATCGCATTCTCGACGTCATCGTCGAGCGGGTGCCGGTAGTTCGGGGATCACGGTCGAGTCGTCGTCTTCCCATAGCAGCAGTTGACGTACCGCGGGACGCGGCCCATAGGGCCGGAGCATTTGACTGGCCGGACGCGGGCGGACCCGTTGCGGCCACCAGAACCAGCGCCCGAGCAGCGCGGCGATGGACGGCGTCATGAACGAACGCACAATCAGCGTGTCGAACAGCAGACCCAGCGCGATGGTGGTTCCTATCTGACCAAGGATCCGCAAATCGGCGAACACGAAGGAGGCCATGGTCGCCGCGAACACCAGACCGGCAGATGTCACCACGGCGCCGGAGCCGGCCATTGCGCGGATGATGCCGGTATTCAATCCGGCGCCGATTTCCTCTTTGAACCGGGAAATCAGCAGCAGGTTGTAGTCGGATCCCACCGCCAAGAGCAGGATCACGGCCAGCGCCAGCACGATCCAATACAACTGGATACCTAGAATGTCCTGCCAGACCAGCACGGAGAGCCCGAAGGAGGCGCCCAAAGACAGCGCTACCGTGCCCACAATGACGATCGCGGCAACCAAACTTCGCGTGATGATCATCATGATCAGCAGGATCAGGCTTAACGCGGCGATTCCGACGATCATCAGGTCGTACTTGGCGCCGTCTTGGATGTCTTTGTAGGTCGCCGCGGTGCCGGTGAGGTAGAAATGGGCGTTTTCCAAGGGGGTGCCCTTCACGGCCTCGTAGGCCGCCTTCTTGATGGGATCGACGTGCGAGATGCCCTCGAGGGTCGCTGGATCACCCTCGTGGGAGATGATCATCTGAGCAGCCCTGCCGTCTGGCGAGAGGAACAACTTTAGGCCCCGCTTGAACTCCGTGTTGTTGAACACGTCCGGCGGCAAGTAAAAGGAATCATCGTTTTTCGCCGCGTCGAAGGCCTGTCCCATCGCGGCCGGGTTGTCGTTCGCGAACGCCGACTGGTTGTTGATCCCCGAATTGGTGGCGTAGTTGGACAGCGTGAGTTCCAGATTCGTCATCTGGCTCTCGATCTGGGGCGGTAGCAGGGCCACCAGTTGCGGCTGGAGCGCGTCCAATTTATCCAAACTCGCGGTGATGCTTTGAAACTGGTCGGTAAGCTGGTCGACACTGTCGGCCGCTTCAAGGGCGCTTCTGATCGCAAAGCAGGCCGGGATATCATAGCAGTGCTTTTCCCAGTAGAAATAGCTTTGAATCGGCCTGAAGAAGTCCAGGAAATTCGCTATTTTGTCCCGCAGTTCATCGATCACCACGATTGTGTCGTGAAAGCTCTGGGTTTGCTCGTGGGTGGCGGCGGAACTCTGCTGCTGCAGGGCATACTGCTGATGCAAAATATTGATCGTTTTCCTCAGCTCACCGGCCTGCTTGAGCAAGTCGGCCGCACGGTCTTTCTGATATTTCAGGTTCATCACCTGGCCGACGCTTTGCTGGCTGATTTGAAACGGTATCGAGCTGTGGTCCAGCGGCGTGCCCAACGGCCTGGTCATGCCCTGGACCTTCGCGATTCCGGGTATGTGAAACACAGCCTTGGACACCCGTTCCAAGATGAGCATATCGGCGGGATCACGCAGATCGTGATCCGCCTCGATCATCAGCAACTCAGGATTCAACCTGGCGGTCGAAAAATGCCGCGCCGCGGCCGCATACCCGATATTGGCCGGGGCGCTGGCCGGCATGTAAGGGCGAGTGTCGTAACTCGTCCTATATCCCGGCAGGGCGAGCAGACCGACAAGGGCGACCGCGATCGTCACCGCCAGGATGGGCGCGGGCCAGCGGACAATAGCTGTGCCGATACGCCGCCATCCCCGCGTTCTCATCTCGCGTTTGGGGTCGAACAGACTGAAATGGCGGCCGACGGCCAGCATGGCCGGCGCCAGGGTGAGCGCGGCCACCAGCGCGACGAGGACACCAATTGCAGCAGGAATGCCCAGGCTCTGAAAATAAGGCAGCCGGGTGAAGCGCAGACAAAACACTGCGCCGGCGACGGTCAAGCCCGAGCCCAAGACAATGTGGGCGGTCCCGCGATACATGGTGTAAAACGCGGTTTCCCTATCCTCTCCGGCCGAGCGCGCTTCTTGATAGCGGCCCAGAATAAATATCGCATAGTCCGTTCCGGCGGCGATGACCAGCAATGTGAGAAGGTTAGTCGAGTATGTCGACAGCCCGATGATGCCGGAGTTCGCTAGAACGGCGACGACTCCGCGGGACGCCGTCAACTCAATCATCACCGTGAAAAGAACCAGCGCCACGGTGACGGAACGGTAGATGAAGAACAGCATTATTGCGATCACCGCGATCGTGATGAGGGTGACCTTCAAGGTACCTTTGCTGCCCACCTCGAACTGATCGGTGATCAGCGGCGCGGCGCCGGTGACATAGGCCTTGACCCCGGCCGGCGGCGGCGTGTGGTCCACGATGTCGCGCACCGAATCGACGGACTGATTGGATAACGTCTCGCCCTGATTGCCGGCGAGGTACACCTGCACCAACGCCGCCTTGCCGTCGGCGCTCTGCGAGCCCGCCGCCGTCAGCGGATCCCCCCAGAAATCCTGGATGTGCTCCACATGCTTCGTGTCTTGGGAGAGCTTATGGACCAGGGTGTCGTAGAACCGGTGCGCGTCGGCGCCGAGCGGCTGATCGCCCTCCAGCACGATCATGGCCGCGCTGTCGGAATCGAACTCCTGAAAAACTTTGCCGATGCGTTTGCTGGCCTGCAGCGACGGCGCATCCTGGGGGCTCAGCGACACGTTATGCGCCTGGGCAACCTTCTCCAATTGCGGCACAAAAACATTCGTGATCGCCGCCAGGGCCAACCAGAACACCGCGATCGGCACCGAAAGCCGCAGGATCATCTTGGCAAACGAAGGCCGCGGGATGTGAAGGTTGCTCATCCGGACTTGTCCAAGCAAAAGGTGTATGCGGTCACTTCGTTGACGGTCCTTTCGTCTTTGACCTCACCGTCGATGATGATGCGGCAGCCCAGAGTGCTGCCGTTGCCTTGGGCAGTCAGGTTGGCGATGACCGCGGGATCTGTCGTCGTGATCTCGTAGCGCCACGGCAGGGCCGCATTGTCGACTCGCTGCGGCGCGGAGTGGACGTCTTGGTAGTTGATGGTTGCCACTGCCCCGGGATTCCCGAACACCTCGTAGACCACGTGCTTGGGGTTGAACGGGACGATGTCATTCGAAATGCCACCGCCGGTCGACGTGGTGTTGTGCGAGCCGAAGATCCCGTGCAGCCGATAGACACCGAACCCGGCGATCGCGACCACCGCCACAGCGACCAGCAGCATCCACCATCGCCTGACCAGGCGGCCGATCGAAATCCGCTTCACCTGTTCGCCTTTCGATCAACGGTGACACGATCGCCCGGACGAGATCAACCTTCCTGCCCTAGCCGACTTGACTGCAAAACAGTACGGTACCGGACCGGTTCGGGCAAGGCGTGGCAGCCTGCCCACTCGCACGCGCTGGCCCGACGTCGCCCTGCGGGAACGTCCCGGCTGAGACACCGTCCGCAGCCCTGCAGCGCGTGCCCGGTCGGTAGTGCGGATTCGCCTTCGATGGCTTCGCGCAGTTCGGGCTGAATCGGCGCACCCCTGATCGGGGGGCCGAGGCGATACAAGGTGTCGGACAGCAGGTGACGCCAGGTCACGGTGTGGCCTTTTGTGCTGAGCGGGAGGGGTTTTGGTGATGCAGGTCGCCGAGCAGTTAGCGCTGCAGGGTGTCGCCGAGGCCGGCGGCGGCGTCCTCGCGCGGGGAGGAGACCGGGGGCTGACTTGCGGCGGTGTGGCGAGCCGCAGTCAGGCCGACGATCTGCGACATCAGCAGGCCGGCCCGATCCTCGCAGTCGTCGGCGCCGAGTCGCCGGCCGATGGGCCTGATGAGCCGGTGGGTGAGGAACTCTCGCACGAGCCGAGCGGCCTCAGCCTCAGGTGAGGGACCGCCACCTCGAATTCCACGCAGACCGGGACAACCTCACTTCCCGTCAGGCGATCGGGTAGGGCCACGGATTGAACCGGCACGTCTTGCCGTCGGCTTTCACCCATTGCGGGTCGAACTTCGCGGCATCGTCGTCGGACGTCGAGAACGTCTGCTGCATCATCACCGGCGCCAGGCCGCCCTGTCGGTCGCACGACTCGTGGCCCAGGTAGCCGATGGCATGGCCGACCTCGTGGTTGATGACGTACTGGCGATATGAGCCGACGTCGCCCTGGAACGGCACCGCGCCGCGCACCCAGCGCACCTCGTTGATGAACACCCGCGGCTGCGCGTCGGGCCCGTACGAGGGGTTGTAGCAGGACGTCTCCAACGGGAACTCGTAGCCGCAGCCCTCCCGTACCGTCATCGGTGAGGACATCGAGATGCGGAAATCGGGTTTGGCCTGGTCGCTCCCGTCGATCCGGATGAAGGCGAACTGCGGGTCGTGAATCCAGCTTTTGGGATTGTCCAACGTCTGGTCGACCATCCGCGCGAACGCGTCGTCGCCGCCGAAGGCGGCGGGTTCGATGCCGTTCTCCACCTCGACGGTGTACCGGAACGTCTTGGCGGTGCCTTGCCCGATCTTGGGCGTGGTTCCCGCGACGATGCGCCAGGTCTTGTCGCCGGTCTCGGTGAACGGACCGCCGTCCGGCAGCATTCCAGTGGGCAGATTGCCGTCGAACTCGGTCAGCCCACGCGGTGGGGCGTCGATGATCGCCGTGCCGACCGCGCCGATCGCAGGCGTGCCCTGGACCGGTGCGTTGGAGGCCGGGACGGGCGCGCCGGTCCCGGTCGCGGTCTGGTACACCACGACCGCGGTCAGGACGACCAGCACCGGCAACGCGTAGGCGCGCCAGCCGTAGGTGGACACGAATCGACCCAAAGAGGTCTGTTTGCGCCACCGCCGGGGTCTGTCCCGATTCGACCTAGCCCGCCCCGAGTTCCAGGCGAGCGGATCCCGCTGGGCGCGCAGAGGTTCGCGCCGATCGTCGCGGAGCACCGGCGCCTGGCTGCGCCCGGGTGGCCCGGAGTCATAGGTCACCGCCTCAGGATGACACAGCCGCAGCTACCAGTGACTCGTGGCGCGCCCTGCGGCGCTGCTCAGCGTTGGCGTCGCGGCCGACGAGGTCATGCCGAGCGGCAACGGTAGTAGTGTCTGTGCGACCGGGTGCACGACGACTCCGGCAGGATGGCCGACAATGCGATCGAGGAGTCAATGAGAGATCTCGCCGACGCGGCCGAGTGGAGGCACGCCCAACCCGCCGACGGCGATCCGCCGGTGGTCGGCGGCGCCAACCGGCGGGGTAACCGGTTACCCCGAGACCAGCGCCGTGGCCAACTGCTCATCGCCGCCAGCGACATCTTCGTCGACCGCGGCTACCACGCGGCCGGGATGGACGAGATAGCCGAGCGCGCCGGGGTTAGTAAACCTGTTCTTTATCAACACTTTTCAAGCAAACTGGAGTTGTACCTCGCGGTGCTGGCGCGGCACGTCGACAACCTGGTTTCCGGCGTGCGACAGGCCCTGCGAACCACCACCGACAACCGGCAGCGGTTGCGCGCGGCCGTGCAGGCGTTCTTCGACTTCATCGAGCACGACAGCCAGGGCTACCGGCTGATCTTCGAGAACGACTACGTCAGCGAACCCCGGGTGGCCGCCCAGGTGCGGGTGGCCACCGAGGCCTGCACCGACGCCGTGTTCGACCTCATCAGCGCCGATTCCGGACTGGAACCGCATCGGGCCCGGATGATCGCCGTGGGTCTGGTCGGGATCAGTGTCGACTGTGCCCGGTACTGGCTCGACACCGACCGGCCCATTTCCAAGGACGACGCAGTCGACGGCACCGTGTATTTCGCCTGGGGCGGACTGTCGCACGTGCCGCTCACTCGCCCGTAGCAGAGGCCGCGCCGATCCCGAAGCCGACCCGGCGCGCGTCGGAAACACCAATCTCGACGTAGGCGATCTTGCCGGCCTGGATCAGGAACCGGCGGCCCTTCTCGTCGGTCAGGCCGAGCACCTCGGAGTCCTTGCGCAGTGCGGCAGTGACCAGTTCTTCGACTTCGCTGGGCGTCTGCGAGCTGGT
>NZ_JAVKSH010000082.1:0-16959 GCF_039583805.1 Mycobacterium sp.
GCCGCACCCTTGTTCTTACGCACCCGCTCCCACGCCTCCACCAGGACGTCACCCCGGCAGATCCGGTCATACAGGGCGTGGAAACGCCGACCCTGCGACTGCTTGGCCGCAGCCCATAGCGCACGTTGCAGTTCTCGCACTTTCACCGGCGAGGCCCGCAAGGGGTCCTCGTCGGCTACGACAGGCGATAGCCCGCCGGGGTAGTTGGACCAAGAAACCTCGGTCATGCCCTCGCGCTTACCGGCTTCACACGCGTGATCAAAGCAGGGGCCCTTCTCTCCCGGCGTGTCTCTCACGCCGATCAGCGGTACTACGACCCCCTCGGACTCCCGCTGCCCTCCAAGAGATTTCACCATCGGCTTATACCCTTGGTCTTTGCCCGACACAGGCTGGGCAGACGGGTCTCTCCTGTTCCCGACTGAACTGTGTGCACGTGCCGCTCCCCGTACCCCGGAAGGACCCGCCGAGCTGACCCCGGAACAGGGCTCGACGGACATAGGCCTTCGCCGTGACATGAGCGGCTCGGCTCCTCCATTGTGACTGTGACGAGGCTGCAGGACTCGCACCTAACGGCACTACGGCCCGCGCACTTGCTCCCTCCAAAGAGGCTCTTGACACCCCGCTCAGCCCGCCGCCTCTCGACGACGGACCGGGGCCTGCTACCCGGCACTCCGGTGCCTACCGGGACGGGACTTCCACCCGCAAGCCTGATCCAGCTTCTAGGACGCACCAGGCCAGCAGCTTCACGACAGAGCGCAGGTCGCGGCGCCATACGATCAACACCGCGGCCAGCATGAGCCCACCGGCGGCGAAGTCGATCAGGGTGGCGAAGTTCGCGTCGCTCATCGATGCGTCCTCACGCCGGCACGGTGAAGAAGTTGGCAGCGGTGACCGCGAGCAGGGCCAGCAAAAACGACCCGGCCAGCAGTTCAGGGACCCGGAACAGTCGCAGCTTGGCGATGAACACCTCTGCCGCAGCCAGCAGCGCGGCCAAAACAGCCACCTTGACCGCAACGGCGACGATGCCGACCACAACGTCGAGCGGGTGCGGATGGGCCCCGGCGATCCCCCACGGCAAGAACAGATTCGCCAACAGCGCCAGCAGCACCGTCAGCCGCATCCCCGATGCCCATTCCACCAGAGCAAGCCGGGGGCCGGCGTATTCAAGCACCATCGCCTCGTGCACCATCGTCAACTCCAGGTGGGTGGCCGGGTTGTCGACCGGCAGCCGTCCGGTCTCGGCGATGATCACCACCACCAACGCAACGAACGCGAGCACCCCGGTCAGCGACGCCACGTGACCAGGATGGTCGAGCGTGTTGGCCACCAGCGCACCGAGATTAGACGAGCCAGCGGGGATGGACAGCGCGAACACGGCCAGCAGGATCGTCGGTTCGACCAGAGCCGCGATAGTGATCTCGCGGCTTGCGCCCATGCCGCCGAACGAGGTACCCGTGTCGATGCCGGCCAGCGTCAAGGCGACGGTACCCAGAAACAACAGGCCGACGACGGCGAACAGATCGGCTACCGGATCCAACGGTGACCCGGTGGCCACGATCGGCACGATCGCGGCGATCAGCAGTGTCGTCCCGGCGATGATCGCCGGGGCTGCGGTGAACACTATTGTGGTGCCCTGCGGGGTGATCTGTTGTTTGCCAAGCTGTTTGCGTAGATCCCGCCAGGGTTGGCCCAGCCCGCCGCCTGCGCGGCCTTCCAACGCGGCCCGGACCTGGCGCATCAGCCCGATCACCAACGGTGCACCCAGGACGACAGCCGCCAACTGCGCCGCGCCGGCGACAGACGACATCAGATTCACCTGGCCACCACCAGCACGACAAGAACACCGAGTGCACCGTAGGCCAGGTAGAGGTGCACGCTGCCGGTATGGGCACGCCGCATCAGGGCGGCGGCCGCGGTCACCGCCCTGATCACCGGCGTGTGGAGGCGGTCCTCGATCGCGTCGGCGATCCTGGCCCGATAGGTGACGGCCTCAGCCATGTATCGCGACTCGTCGAGATGGGTCACCTCGACGTCGGTGTCGGGACGCAGCACGTCGTCGAAGACCCGTTGCAGCGGCTCGGCGAATGACGTTGCCGTGTACTGCATTCGCGCCGTCAGATCGTCGGCACCGCATGCCCACAACGGCAGCGTGACCGGCGTCGGGCGCCGGCGCGAACGCCACCGCGCGAGTAGGACCGCGAACACCACCGCGGCAACCAGGGCCGCCGCGATCAGCCCGGGTGCGATCGACCCGGGCACCGCGGGCAGCTGTACCAGCGCGCCGAAGTCGCTGAACCCGACCTGGTTCGCCGCCGGCAGCGCGGCGAGCACCCGCCGCAGTACGGGCACCACCACCGACGGAGCCACGGCCAGCACCACACACGCGCCCGCAGCGACCGCCATCGCGGCGCGCATGCCGCCGGTGGCCTCCCGCGCGTCGGCGGCCGCTGCCGAGCGCGGGCGGGCGAGGAACCCGATGCCGAAAGCCTTGACCATCGCCGCCACACCCAGACCAGTCGTTAAGGCCACCGCGCCGACCGCCAACGGCGCAGTCAACGCCACCAGCGTGTCATGGGTGGACGCGGCGTGAATCAACGACTGAATCAGCAGCCACTCGCCGACGAAACCGGCGCCCAGCGGCAGCCCGGCCGCGCCGAGCGCGGCCACCCCGAACAGAATCGTCGTCGCGGGCATCGTGCGGGCCAGCCCGCCGAGCCGGTCCAAATCGCGCAGCCCGGTCGCGGCGAGAACCGAACCGGCGGCCAGGAACCCCAGGCTCTTAAACGCCGCGTGCCCTACCAAGTGCAGCATCATCGCGGCCATCGCGATTGTCGCCGGGGCATGGGCACCGGAGTTCGCGAACAACGTCGCCGCACCCAGCGCGAGGGTGATCAGACCCATGTTCTCGGTCGTCGAATAGGCAAGCAGCCGTTTGAGATCGGTGGCGACGGTGGCTTGCAGCACCCCATAAACCGCCGACACACCGCCGACACCCAGCAGCAGCAGGCCCCACCAACGCGGCCCGGGCCCCAGCATCTGCAGGTCGAACCGGACGATGCCGTAGATGCCGAGGTTGACCATCGCCGCGCTCATCAACGCCGACACCGGGCTCGGCGCCTCCGGGTGGGCCCGCGGCAGCCAAGCGTGCAAGGGCACCAGACCCGCCTTGGACCCGAACCCAGCCACCGTCAACGCGAACACGGCGACCCGCGCGGCGTCGGTAATCGGCCCCAGCGCCGCGAACCGGTCGGCCCCGCCGGCCGCCGACATCACCATCAACCCGATCAGGATGGCCACGAACCCCAGCTGAGTCATCACCGCATAGACCAGACCCGCCGATCCGACCTCGGGTCGGGTGTGCTCGGCCAGCACCAGGATCAGCGACGCGAGCGCCATCAACTCCCACGCCAAGAGGAAAGTCGTCACCGACCCCGCAGCCGGCACCAGCAGCATCGCCGCGACGAACACCGGCAACACCACCAACGGGACTCGCCCGAGGTGCTCGCGGCGCGCATAACCGATCGCGTACACCCCGACGGGAATCGCGACCCCACCGGTCAGGGCGAGGAAGAATCCGCCGAGCGGATCGAGGTCCAGATATACCCCAGACAGTGGTACCAGCCAGCCGATATGCAGCGGGCGCAGCGTGCCGAACACCGCGAGCAGGCCGGTCCACACACCGACCGCCCCCAGACACGACGTCCCGATCCCGGCCGCGACCGCTCCGAAACCGTTGTCGTGCAACGTGTTCGGCGCAGCTGCGCGAACCGGGATGAGCGCGGCCGTCATTTCCCGGTCACCGAGCGCAACGCTGCGACAATGGCGGTGGGTGTGGGCGGGCAACCCGCAATCTCGACGTCGACGGGCACCACCTCACCCACTGCCCCGACCACCCCGTACGCGTCGGTGAACACCCCGCGGTTCAGGGCGCAGTCACCGCACGCGATCACCACCCGAGGCTCGGGTGTGGCCGCGACCGTGTTGCGCAGCGGGTCGGCCATATTGCGGGTGACCACCCCGGTCACCAGCAACGCATCGGCATGCCGGGGCGAGGCGACCAACCGCGCCCCAAACCGTTCCGCGTCGTACACAGGCCCGAACGCCCCCGAGATTTCCACCTCGCAGCCGTTGCAGGAACCGGCATCGACGTGCCGGATCTGCAACGAACCCCTCACCCCCGCAGGCGCATCCATCACTGATTCCGGTGCCGGGTCGGCACGTTCGACCACGCGGCCGACGCGGACAATCTTGCCAATCCACCCCATCCCGCTACCGGTCACCCGCCCGTAGATCCTCAAGCACGGCGACCCGGTCGCTGAGCACCCTGGCCAGGACCTTTCGCGCCACCGTCAACAATTCCGCGATGTCCGGGGACGCGATCGAATAGATCACGGTGCTCCCGTCCTTGTGCGCGACCACCACCCCCGCCCGGCGCAAGACCGCCAACTGCTGCGACAAGTTCGATGACTCCAGCCCCACCTCCGGCAACAATTCCCCGACCGACCGGTCCCGCACCGCCAGCAGCTCAAGGACCCTGATCCGCGCCGGATGAGCGAGCGTCTTGAAGAACTCGGCCTTGAGCTTGTACAGCGGCTCCGAAACCACGGCCCTCCTGAAGACTTGAGTATTGCTATGTTCGAACAGTTGAAGAACCTATCAGATCCTTGGCGCGGCGTGCGAACGCTTCGTCACGCCATTTCGCCAGCACTGATGCACCTTCACCCGGCGTGTCAGCGATCCCATCTCCTGCGGCCTAAGCCATGACCGGTCGCCGATCGATGGTGGGGTTGGGACCCGGCTGCGGACTGGGACAGCTGGACTACCCTGCGCGGCGCCGCCGCATTGTGAGCAAAGGGGCTGCCGGCGATTGTCGTGGACCGGGCCGCACGGTTCGCGGTTGGTTCAGCCGGCCGAATTCACCGGCGGCGGCTAAGCTAGGTCTGCCTGACTGTCCGTTGCCCTCGACGTTCTCGGACCTCACAAGAACCAAGCGGAACTTGCCGATCTGAACCTCGTCGCCACTCACCAGCACAGCCGGCCCGTGTGCCTTGACGAGCGCGGCCGCTGGGTTACGTCATGACGTCAGCAGGCCCCTCGCGATGTGAGTCACCTGGACCTCGTTGCTACCGGCGTAGATCATCAGCGACTTCGCGTCGCGGGCCAATTGCTCGACCCGGTATTCGGCCATGTAGCCGTTGCCGCCGAACAACTGCACGGCCTCCATCGCGACGTCGGTGGCGGCCTCCGACGAGTACAGCTTGATCGCGGATGCCTCCGCCAGCGACGGCACCTTGCCGGCTTGCAGCTTCTCCAGAGTTTGAAACACCATGTTCTGCACGTTGATTCGGGCGACCTCCATCTTGGCCAGCTTGAGCTGGATCAGCTGGAACTGCCCGATGTTTCGCCCCCACAGGGTGCGGCTTTTCGCGTAATCGACGCACAGCCGGTGGCATTCGTTGATGATGCCCAGCGCCATCAGTGCGACGCCGAGCCGTTCGGCGGCGAAGTTCGCGCGGGCGCTTTCCCGGCCGTCGCCGTCGGTGTGGTTTTCGGTCTCGCCGAGCAGGCGGTCGGGGGTCAGCCGCACGTTGTCGAAGAACAACTCCCCGGTCGGCGAGGACATCATGCCCATCTTCTTGAACGGCTTGCCCTGAGTCAGTCCCGGCATCCCGGAATCGAGCACAAAGGTGAGCACCGGGCGGCTGCGCCGGTCGGTGGAGCCGTCATCGAGTTTGGCGTAGACGATCAGGACGTCGGCGTAGGGGCCGTTGGTGATGAACGTCTTCTGGCCGTTGAGGATGTAGCCGTCGCCGTCCCGCTTGACGTAGGTTTTCATGCCGCCGAACGCATCCGAGCCGGAATCGGGTTCGGTGATCGCCCACGCTGCGATCTTCTCCAGTGTCATCAACTCGGGAAGCCAGCGTTCCTTCTGAGCCAGTGTGCCGCGGCTCATGATGGTCGCCGCACCCAACCCGAGGCTGACGCTGATCGTGCTCAGCAACCCGATGCTGACGCCGGCCAGTTCGGACACCAGGACCGCGGCCATCGACGCCTGCGCGCCGACGGCAGCCAACCCGCCCGATTTTGTCGGCTGTGCCTCCGCCTCCCGAGCGCGCTCGCGGTCCAGCATCGACTTGACCGCCTCGGCGGCCAGCGCGTCCAGACCGAATTGAGAAAACAGCTTGCGCGCGATCGGATAAGGCGACAGCTCCCCGGTTTCCAGCGCGTCGAGCTGCGGCCGGATTTCCCTGGCGATGAACTCCCGCACCGTATCCCGCATAATCAGGTCGGTGTCAGACCACTCAATCATGTCAACCTCGTTGCAATATCGTCGATCTCCCAGAGACGTTTGGTTTCAATGGTTTTCACGTCATGCCAGCCGGCCAGCTCGGAGATCGCACCGCCCTGCACCGCATACACCTTGCCGGTAATCGGACACTTCTCGGTCGCCAGGTAGGCCACCAGCGGCGAGATGTTGGCCGGGCTGAACAGGTCCAGTTCGCCGTCCTCGGGTTCGGCCATCAGCGCGCCCATGCCCGGGGTCGCCAGCGTGAGCCGGGTACGGGCGATCGGCGCGATCGCATTGACCCGTACACCGTAGCGGTGCAGTTCCTCGGCGGCGATCAACGTCAGCGCCGCGATGCCGGCCTTGGCGGCGCCGTAGTTGGCCTGCCCGGCGTTCGGCAGTGTCACCCCGGAGGCCGACGCGGTGTTGATCACGGCGGCGTTGGGGTGATCGCCGGACTTCGACTGCGCCTTCCAGTAGGCGGCGGCATGGTGCAGCATCGCGAAGTGGCCTTTGAGGTGCACAGCGATGACCGCGTCCCACTGCGCCTCCGCCATCCCGGCGATGAACCCGTCGCGCAGAATTCCTGCGTTATTGACCACGACGTCGAGGCGTCCGAACTCGCCGATCGCCTGACGCACAACACTTTCCGCACCTTCCCAGGTAGCGATGTTGTCGGTGTTGGCGACGGCAGTGCCGCCCGCGCTGTTGATCTCATCGACCACCTGCCGCGCCGGGCCGTCATCTGAGCCCTCGCCCGCGTTGTCGCCGCCGAGATCGTTGACGACGACCCTGGCCCCTTCCCTGGCGAACAGCAGCGCGTGCTCGCGCCCGATCCCCCGGCCCGCGCCGGTGATCACCGCAACCCGGCCGTCTAAAGCGCCCATCTCGACGATTCCTCCTGTCAGTCGGCGATCACCGCCAGCCCGTCGGTGATGACGAAATCGTCACCGCGAGCGGTCTCGAACGCGTACGCCGTAACGCTGTCCGCCCTGCTCTGCTCCCATATCCGGGTCTCGATGTCGTCGCCGGGCAGCACTGGCTTGGAAAAGCGCACCGCGAACCGCTCCAGCCGGTGGACATCCGAGCCGGCGAGTTCGGTGAGCACCGCCCATGAGGTGAACGCCATCGTGCACAATCCGTGGGCGATGATGCCCGACAGCCCGGCGTCTTTGGCCACCTCCTCATCAAGATGGATCGGCATCGGATCACCCGCCGCCGCGGCGTAACGGAACGTTTGGTCGGCATCGACGTGCTGGATGACCTTGGCCGCCGGAGCCCTGGCGCGCAGGGCGTCATCGAACTTGTGGTCGGGGCTCAGTTCGCCGACAGCCTTGCCGACGTTGACACCCCGCACGAAGGCGGTGACGTACTGCTCGTTGACCAGCTCACCGTCCTGCGTGCGGCACTCCAGCAGGATCGCGGCCCGGGTACCTTTCTCCAGCCCCTGATAACCGATCATCTTGGCCCTCGACACCAGCTTGTCGCCAGGCCGGATCGGCCGATGAAAGTGGAAGTCCTGCTCCCCGTGCACGACTCGGGGAATCGCCTCGACCGGCATCACGTCGACGGCCGGAGAAAGCAACGCCTCGAAAACCGGCACGATCGCGAACACCGGTGGCGCCACGTCCCCGCTTCGGTGCGCGTCGATCGGATCATTGGTCGCCGCCGCGTACTGCGCCAACCGCTCCCGGGTCACCTCGAACCGCTCGTCGTCGCTCCAGCGGTCCAGTCCGCTGTCGTCGAACTCCAGCCTTTCGGTCATCGGCATCTTCTCAAGCCGATGCCGAGGCCAGCGCGTCGAGCTGCTCGAGCGTCTTGTCGAGCTGCCTGGCGCCGTCCTTTTCCACCGCCTTGCCCAGCGCGCCCTTGATCAGCGCGCCGTCGAAATCCCCGAAAACGCTGAATTTGGAGCCGCTTTCCGCAGGTTCGATGGTGAAGGTGAACTGCGCCCTGACGCCGGCCATCCCGGTGCCGGCCAACACCAGGCTGCGCGGCGCGTCCACCGACACCAGTGTCCACTCGATCTTGTTGGCCATCCCCAGCATGACGATCTTGGCGGTCAGGGTGGCGCCTTCGGTGAGGGCCGCCGGCGGTTCCTGCAGCCACTTCTCGTGCACGGTGAACCACTTGTCCCAGTTGGCCAGGTCGCTGACGGTCCCCCACAGCGCGTCCGGGCCGGCCGACAGGTCTCGGGTGGCTTCGATGTGTCCCATGGGTTGTCCTTGCCGGTGTTAGCGTTCGGCTCGCTGATAGGCGGTGACGACGGCCGCGCCGCCGAGGCCGATGTTGTGTTGCAGCGCGGCGGTGACGCCCTCGACCTGCCGCTTGCCTGCGGTGCCGCGAAGCTGCCAGGTCAGCTCGGCGCATTGCGCCAAACCGGTTGCGCCCAGCGGATGTCCCTTGGAGATCAGGCCGCCGGACGGGTTGACCACCCAGCGTCCGCCATAGGTGGTGTCGCCGTTGTCGATCAGTTTGGGCGCCTCACCCTCGCCGCACAGGCCCAGCGCCTCGTAGAGCAACAGCTCGTTGGCCGAGAAGCAGTCGTGCAACTCGATCACCTGGAACTCGTCGGGCCCCAGGCCGGACTGCTCGTACACCCGTTGGGCGGCTTGGACATTCATGTGGTAGCCGATGAGCGCCTTGCAGGTGCCGTCGAAGCTGCTGGCGAAGTCGGTGGTCATCGCCTGCCCGACGATCTCTACGGCTTGCCCGGCCAGGCCGTGCGTGGCGACGAACTTCTCGCTCGCCAGGATCGCAGCACCGGAGCCGTCGGAGGTCGGCGAGCACTGCAGTTTGGTCAGCGGGTGATAGATCATCCGCGACGCCATGATGTCGTCGAGCGTGTAGGACTCCTGGAACTGCGCGTAGGGATTGTCGACCGAATGCTGGTGGTTTTTGTAGCCGATCTTTGCGAAATGCTCTGCGGTGCTGCCGTATTGCTTCATATGCTCGCGGCCCGCCGCACCGAACATCCACGGCGCCGGCGGGAACAGCACCTCGGAGATCTCGGCCATCGCCGAGACGTGCTTGTCCATCGGCTGGGCGCGGTCGTCGTAGCTCGACCCCAGCGAGCCGGGCTTCATCTTCTCGAATCCCAGCGCGAGCGTGCAGTCTGCCAGGCCACCGCGAATCGCCTGGGCGGCAAGGTATAACGCGGTCGACCCGGTCGAGCAGTTGTTGTTGACGTTGACGACTGGGATCCCGGTCATGCCCAGCTCGTAGAGAGCCCGCTGGCCCGACGTCGACTCGCCGTAGACGTATCCGACATAGCCCTGCTCGACCTCGCGGTAGTCGACGCCCGCGTCCTGCAGCGCCGTGGTCCCCGACTCCCTGGCCATGTCCGGGTAATCCCAGTTGTCCCGGCGCCCCGGCTTCTCGAACTTCGTCATGCCGACGCCGACGACATAGACCTTGTTGGGCATCGCACTCCTTCCGCTTGGTGGAACAAGCATACAAAGCAGATTGTATCTTGCGTCACCAACAGCGCTGGGGGCAAGATAAACCTACGCTTGCCCGGCGGCGCAGCGCCGCGCATGATGCACAACTGAATGTTTTTCCCCTTCACCGTCGCGGGGAGCACGCATGACAGTCCACCGGCCCCATTCGTGTGGTCAGCTACCGTTCGCGGTCGCCGGTACCGCTCTCCTCGGACTGGTCGCGACGATCGCGTCAGCGTCGGTGATCAAAGTCGGCACGGCCAGCAACGAGGTGGCGCTGCTGTCCGACGACGTGGCGCTGATCATGGACGGCACCGACCCGTGCTGCGTGACGTCCTCCACGCCGTGGCTCGAACCTCCCGCCGGGTATCTGGCGGAGGCCCAGAAGTTCATCGTCCCGCACTTCCCCGGATACACCTCCGTCGGCCTGGCCATCCCCGACCAGCTGGCGCCGACCACCGGCCTCGACAGCGAGCCGTTCGGCATCTCGCTGCAGCAGGGGACCGACGTTCTGAATACCGCGATCAGCAACGACATCGACGCCGGCGACGGCGTGGTGGCGTTCGGTTACTCGCAGAGCGCGACGGTCGAAACCATGGAGCTGGAACGGCTGGCCGCGCTGCCGGCCGACGCGCGGCCGAGCCCCGACCAGCTCGCTTTCGTGATGATCGGTGACGGCAACAATCCCGACGGCGGTCTGCTGGAACGCTTCGACGGCGCCTTCATCCCCTCGCTGGATGCGTCGTTCTCCGGCGCGACTCCTGCCGATGTGTACCCGACTGACATCTACACACTGCAATACGACGGGTGGGCCGACTTTCCGCAATACCCCGCGAATATCCTGGCGGACCTCAACGCCTTTTTCGGCATCGACTACGTGCACGGCACGTATCCGCTTCTCACGCCCGAACAGATCGCGTCGGCTCCGGAGCTTTCGACGGTCGGCGACACGATGACCCACTACTACCTGGTTCCAACCCAGAATCTGCCGCTGCTGGAGCCGCTGCAGCAGCTCGGCGCGCCGCAATGGCTGATCGACCTGATCCAACCGGATCTGCGTGTTCTCATCGACCTGGGCTATGGGACCGGGCCTGCGAACGTGGCCACCCCAGCCGAACTGTTCAATACCGACGTCAACCCGATCACAGTGGCCGACGACCTGGTCAAAGGCACCGTGCAGGGGATGAACAACGCGCTCACCGCCCTCGGGCTGCCGGACCTACCAGCGCAGCTCACCGGCCCCATCGGCGCCGTGGAGACCGCGCTCGGCACGCTGGCAGACCAGATCAATCCCGCCGTCCAGGCCACCAACGATGGCCTGCAGCACGCCGCGAACAGCGTCGTCGTTCCCGCCCAGCTCGCCGACGCGCTGAGCCCAGTCTCCGGCGCAATCAGTTCCCTGTCCGCCTCGCTTTCTCAGCTGGTCGACGACCAGATCGATCCCGCCATCCAAGGCGCCGTGTACGGCACCGGTGATCTGCTGCGAGACACCTTGGCCAGCGCCGGTGCGCCCAGCCACGTCGAGCTGGGCATCTACATCACCGAGCAGTTGCTACCCACCGAGCTCGAGACGCCCGGCACCCTTCTCACCAACGATGTCTATTTCGTGGCCGCCGGGCTGCAGGATTTGGCCGCCAATAACTTCGCCGGCTTCCTTCAAGAACTCCAACTCATCCCCACGGCAGACATCAGCCTGTCGCTGTTTGCGGGTCTTCTTCCCGTTCTGGGGCTGGAGGACCTCATCGCCGGTGTGCCGTTCAACCTCTGACCGCAGCGGCCGGCGTCAGTCCAACGATGGTGCCTGCAGCGCGGCGGCAGCGATCTCGCGCAGGTGCACACACGCGCGCTCCCACCGCCGCCGGGCACGTTGCGAGTCCCGGTCGGCGAAGCTCGCGACAAGGATTCCCCGCAGTGCGTCCATCGCGGTGTAGACGACGTTGCGGAGCTCCTTTTGCGCGGGGTGCTCCGGCAGCAGCTGCCCGATCGCAGAGATCAGGGTGCTATTGACGACGGGTTCCAGCCGCTCGATCTGGCGCGCCAACGCCGGGTCGGTGCGGGCGGCGATCCAAAGTTCCAGCGTCGCAACGAACATGGGGCCCTGGTGGGATTCCCACAGGAAGTCCAGCACCGTCGATACGGGTTCGGCGCTGCTGCGGACACGACCCAACTCCCAAATCGCGGCTTGCGCGCGTTGTTGGGCCAGGTGCTCGATGGCGGCGACCACCAGGTCTTCCTTCGACCGGAAGTGGTGGATCTGCGCGCCCCGGGTGACTCCGGCCATCTCGGCAATCCGGGGCGTCGTCGTGCCGGCGTAGCCATGGGAAACCAAACACTCGACGGTCGCATCCAACAAGCGGGTACGCATCGCGGCGCTGCGCTGCGCCTGGGTGCGCCGCACCGTCGGACCCTCCCCATTCGTCACCACGGCCGACCGCAACCGCCCTTTCGCGCTCTGGTCATCGGGTCATCTTAGCTGCGCTTTCGCAGGTTCATGCCTTTGTCTGTCAGCGGCACAGCCAGGTAGATGTGACCAACGAGGCGTGTGGGTCGACCCTGTTCAGCCCGGCCGCACCGAACGTGAAGCCGTTGCGACCATTGGCCGGATTTTTTCGCAAGGGCTTCACGTTCGGTGACCTGACACCCGGAGCTCCGGCTGGCGCCCCGCTGGTCACTTCGACTGACACCAACGACATCGCGTACCGGCATGCCCGCGGCCGCACACGCCGGCCCGCTACCGGGCGCCGCGTGCTGCCGCCGTTTACAGTTCATGCGTGTGGCGAACGTGTCGGCACCGGCCGGTGAACTGCTCGCTACTGCCGCTATCTGGCCAGCGATCCGCAATGATCGACAGAACGCCGGGCCCTTGGCTGCCGGCTCCCGGCGGCAGCGCTGGCAGCGCTGCCGCCGAACCGCTGGGTACGCGGTAGCTCGACCGGCTACTGGCCGGGCGCAGCCGGATCCGCGGGTATACCTCCGAGGATGCCGTGCACATCGGGCCTGTCGCTGATGACGCCCGGCACGTTCGGAAGCTGGCCGTTACGCAGCGACGTCTCCGCGTCCGGGCAGTAATTCGATATTCCCATCCTGCTGAACAGCTCGGCCATGTCCGGCGGGGCAGCCGTCTTTCCGTGGACGTCGGACGTCGCATTGATGAGCGTGGACAGCAGTGCGGCAAGCGAGGGTCCCACCTGCGCCATTTTCGGGCAGACCGACTGATTCGGGTCGCCGGGCGGATCCGCCTGCGCCGGTGCGGCCCAGCTGTCGCTGTCAGAGCAGCACAACGCCTACCGCTACCAGGTGATCGCCACCGCCACCGGCGGCGGGCAGGTCCAGCGCCTTGAGGCCCGCCACCGGGTGCACGCCCGCGTAGAGGGATTCATCCGCTGACAGCAAAGACACCGGGCTGGGCCGCCGGCCAAGGCCGAACCCGCCACCCTGCACCACCGGCTGCTGCACACCGCCGTCCGCCTGATCATCCACTCCCAGCCCAGTCGACCATCGAGGCGACCCCTTTCGTCCGCGTCCCAATGACACGGACCGACGAACGGTCGCACCCACAACACCAGCAGCGGCGCCGCGGCGGCTACCCATCAGTAATATCCAAAACCGCTGACCCCGCCAAATAGGGGAGCCAAAACGCGTCGCAGAAGTGCGGAAAAGGAGTAACATCGAGTTCGACGTCCGACTCAACGAGGAGTGGGCCATGCAATTCGGTTTCGTCATGCCGGGCCCGGTTTGTGAAACAATGCTGACCCAGTCGTTCGAGTGCGGCGTGACCGGGGCGGATCAGATGGTGATGGCGCGACGCGCGGAAGAAATCGGCTACGACATGATCTTCCTCCCCGAGCATTTCAGCGTGCCGCAAACGCACACGGCGTTGATGGGGTCACCCGACCGTCAGTTGGCCCTCGAATTTCAGTGTGCCCTCGAGCAGGCCTACTTTGCCGGCGCCACATCCAGCATTCGGGTGAACGCGGGGGCGAGCCTGCTGGCGCCGCGGCATGCCGCCGCCATGGCCACGATGCTGGCTGCGCTGGACTGGATGAGCAACGGCCGCATCACCGTCACGTTCGGCGTCGGTTGGGACCCCGAAGAATTCGAGGTTCTCGGCGTGCCGTTGCACGAGCGGGGGCGCAGCGCCGACGAGTACCTGGCCGCCGTCGTCGAACTGTCGACACGCTATTCATCGCACATCAACGGTTCACCGCACATCAACGGCGAGCGGGTGCCCGGCGAGGACGTGGCATTAGGACCATCGCCCCCGCAGCGGGCGCAGCTGCCGATCTGGATCGGCGGCGATGCCGAACCGGCGCTCCGGCGGGCGGCGCGCTACGCCGACGGCTGGTTCCCGTGGCTGACAAGACCAGACGACATCCCGGCGAAGCTCGATTTCATCAAATCCCAGCCAACCTATGACGGGCGCCGCATCGACGTGTTCTACGGCCTGGACAGCCCGCGAGTCGGCGACGAACACGGTGGGGTCGACGACCCCGCCCACCTGCTCGGCATGACGGCCGCGGAAATGGTCGATCGACTGGGCCGGTTCGCCCAGCTGGGGGTGACGATGACGGCCCCGCCCATCCCCCCGGTAAAGAACGCCAACGCTTACCTCGACTACGCGCAATGGATGATCGAGGACATCAAGCCGAAGGTGGGGTAGTCAGGGCTTATTAATTAATAAGTCCTAAGGCGTGCGTTAGCAATGCCTCTCGTCGAAGCGCACGTGGAACTCCGCCTGGCGCCCCGCTGGTCACTTCGACTGACACCAACGACATCGCGTACCGGCATGCCCGCGGCCGCACACGCCGGCCCGCTACCGGGCGCCGCGTGCTGCCGCCGTTTACAGTTCATGCGTGTGGCGAACGTGCCGGCGGCGGCCGACGCACGACCGCGGGCACCGATCCCGGGTGATGCGTTGCGGACCAACGCTGCTGGTGGTCGCGGTGACGTTCGCCCTGATCGGCTGCCCGCCGTCGGCAACCGCATCGCCGTCGGGTCCCGCCGACCTCGCCGGCGGTCTCGTCGCCGATGAGCAGGCGCTGCGCGACCCGTCGTCGTCGCAGGACGTGCTGCAGGCGGCCGCACACCGCCAGCAAAGCGCCTACCGCGCCCTGGGTTGGCATCCCGAGTGGATCCCGACCACGCGCTCCCACATCCCGGCCGCGCTGCTCGGCGTCTACGACCGCAACGTCGACGCACGCCTGCAGCTCATCGCGCTGAGCACGCCGAAGGACACGTTGCCCGCATGGCGGGTGGTTGCGCCGGCGCCGGCCGGTGAACTGCTCGGCTACTACCGCGCAGCGCAGGCGGCAACCGGCGTCGACTGGACCTACCTGGCGGCGATCAACCTGATCGAGACCGGTTTCGGCCGCATCGTCGGCGCCAGCGAAGCCGACGCGCAAGGCCCGATGCAATTCCTGCCGTCGACATTCGCCGTATACGGTGACGGCGGCGACATCCGCTCGGCCCGGGACAGCATCATGGCGGCCGGCCGCCTGCTGGCCGCGCAGGGCTTCGCCGACAACCATGACCGGGCCGTGTTCGGGTACAACCACTCCAACCACTACGTCCGGGCGGTCGAGGACTATGCCGCCGTGCTCGCCGGCGATCCCGCCGCCTTTGCGGGCTACTACCGGTGGGACACCTACTACCGAACGACGTCTGGTGACGTCCTGCTGCCCATCGGTTACAGCGCCACCTCACGGATCCCGGTCGGCGACTATCTGGCCAGCCATCCGCAATGATCGACAGAACACCGGGCCCTTGGCTGCCGGCTCCCGGCGCTTCCGGCTACCGGCGCTTCCGGCTACCGTCGGTACGCGCTGATGACGTCGGGATCGGGGTCGATTCCCAGGCCCGGCGCCTGCGGTACCGACACCCGTCCACCGTCGGCGGTGAGGGCGTCGCCGTAAATCGCGGTTTCCAGGTCGAACCAGCGCCACTCGACCATCGAGTCGGCGCCGCCGAGCGCGGCGGTCACCTGGATCGCTGCGAGCAAGCCCGGGCCGTCGTAGAAGGAGTGCGTCATCACCGCGACGTTGCGAGCGGCCGCGAGCGGAAAAACCTTGCACAGCTCGCTGATACCGCCCATCTTGGCCGGGCTCGGCTGAACAAAGTCCACCGCGCCGGCAGCCAGCATCCGCTCGAATTCCATCAGCGTGGAGACGTTCTCGCCGGCCGAGATCGGCAGGCCGCTACGTCGGCGCAGTTCGGCCAGACCCTCGAAGTTCTCCGGCGGCCACAGCGGCTCCTCCAGGAATTTCAGTCCGACGGCCGCGAGCTCGCCGGTGACGGCGCACGCCTGGGTCAGGGTCCAGGGGCAGCCGACGTCGGCGATCAGCTCGACGTCGGGGCCGGCCTCCTCGCGGGCGGCCCGGATCGCCGGCATGTCCGCCTCGTGCAGCTTGATCGCGGCAAATCCGGCGTCGACGGCCTGCCGGACGGCGGCGCGGACCAGCGCGGGGTCGGAATAGCAGGCCAGGCTGGCGTAACAGGGCATCGCCGTCACGCCGCCGCCTAGCAACCGGCACACCGAAACGTCGGCGCGCTTTCCGGCGATGTCCCACAGCGCGATGTCCACCGCCGAGAGCCCATAGGTCAGGGGGCCGCCGCGCCCGAAGACGTGCAGCTTCTTTTGCACGTTGTGCATCAGGGGACCGATTCCGGTGGAGTCCTGACCTATGCACAGCGGCGCGATCAGCTCGTCGACGGCGAGCTTGGCCGACTCGACGGCGCGGTAACCGAACGCTTCCCCCCACCCGTGCAGTCCGTCTTGTGTTGTCACCTTCACCAGCAGTGAGTCCGCCGCCGAGAGCGTGTCGCCCCACAGCGACGCCCCGGGTATGCCGCCCGACCGGAACGGGATACGCAGCCGAACGGTCTCGACGTCGGCGATGACGGTCGCACGGTCGGCGGCAGACGTGTGAACCTCCTCATGTCCTCGCACGATCTGCGGGACTGAACCGCATCATCGGGGTGCTGAAATCACCGCACTGCCCTCCGTGTCAGCGCCCTGCCTGTCAGGATAGGCGCGTCACATCGAGCCATTCAGCCGGACGATGACCGGTCGGCGGGGTTTCGCTCCTGCGCACCACTGTGTTGCTCGGCGTTGCTCGGCGCGGCGCCCTCCGCCGGCTCCCGGCGGCGGCAGCGCTGCCAGCGCTGCCGCCGAACCGCTCGGTACGCGGTAGCTCGACCGGCTACTGGCCGGGCGCAGCCGGATCCGCGGGTATA